>CALXEX010000013.1 GCA_944387445.1 uncultured Clostridia bacterium
TTTTCATTTTTTTTTTTTTTGTTTTTTTTTATTTTTTAATATTTTTTTTATTTTCTTTTTTTTTCTTTTTTATTCTTTTTTTTATTATTTTTTTCTAATTTTTTTGAATATTGATTTTCTTTCATTTTTTATTTATTATGAAAGTTTATTGAAATTTTAAATCTGTGTTATCCACAATCTTTTCATAAAAAGTGGATAACTTTTCTTTTTTGATTGAATAAAAAAATTAATCTTTCTATTCAATCAAAAATATTAAAGGTAGAAAATACTTCCACCTTTAATCCTCTTTTAATCTAATTGGTAAAATCATATATACATAATCATTATTTTCCACTGATTTTATTAAACATGGAGATATACTACTTCCAAATTCTATATATACTTCTTCATCATCAATTGCTTTTAAGCTATCTAGAAAATATTTAGGATTAAATCCTACTTCTAAATTTTTTCCTTCTGTTGAAACATATAATTCTTCTTTTGCATCTCCCGTTTGATTTGTACATAAAATCGTTACTTTTCCTATATCTACTTGTACTTTTACAGGATATTTCTTCTCTTTTTCTACAGAAGATGAAGAAATCAAACTAATTCTTTCAAAACTATCTTGAATATTATTTTTATTTACTTTTATTCTGGTTTCCCAAGTATTTGGAATAACATTTTTATAATTTAAAAATTCACCATCTAAAATTCTTGTAACAATCTTACAATTATCCATTTCAAATAAAGCTTGATTCTTAGAAACCCCTATTTTTATTGGCTCAAAAGAATCTGTAATGATTTTATTTAATTCGATTAATGTTTTTCCTGGAATAACAGCACTAAAATCATTACTTTGTTTTGTTAAAAATACCTTTCTTAATGCCAATCTAAAACCATCTACAGCTACTAAACTTAATTTATTATTTTCAATTTCAAATAAGCATCCTGTAAAAATTGGTCTACTTTCCTCTGTACTTGCTGCAAAAATGGTTTTTCTTATCATATTTTTTAATACATTTTGATCAATTTCAATTGAATTTTCTACTTCTATTTTTGGTAACTCTGGAAATTCTTCTGGATTCATTGTAGCTAATTTATACAAAGAACCTTCACATTCGATTTCCAATAAATTATTTGAATTTAACGTTATTTTAATTTCTGTATCTGGTAATTTTCGAATAATTTCGCTAAACATAATCGCATTGACAACTGTACTTCCTTGTTCTAATATGTCACATTCCATTACATATTCAATACCAATTTCTAAATCATATGTTGTTAATTTTATTTCATTATCATTTGTTTGAATTAAAATTCCTTCTAATATAGGCATTGTTGTTTTAGAAGCAACACCTTTTACTACGGAATTCAAGGCTTTAATAAGTTTGTCTTTATAACAAACAATCTTCATAGCAATTCCTCCTTATAAATAATATAATATTTTTAGTAGTAATAGTATTAGGTATTGTGGAAACTGTGGAAAACTATGTTGATAGTTACAATCCCTAGTAAAATTACTGTTTATAATTTAGTGGAAAACTTAAAAAATAATCCACATCATTTTGTTACAATTGTGTAAAGTTTAGTTATAAACAAATTCTTAACAGCTTATTAACATGAGGCTGTGGATATTCTTTTTAGCTATTCCGTAAGAATAGAAAGATTATCCTTTTGAGAACAAACTTTCTATCAAACACAATTTTCAAAAATGTAATTTCAATGTGCAATTTTATTATTGTTTTCCATTTATAATTATATTTTTCACACTATCCACAATTAATTTTGTATTATTTTTTTCTTTTACTTCTTTTTCTATTTTTTTACAAGCATGCATAACTGTAGAATGATCTCTACCTCCAAAGTCTACTCCTATCTGAGGAAAAGACATATTAGCAATTTCTCTACAAAGATACATGGCAATTTGCCTTGGAAACGCAATATCATTTGAACGTTTATTTCCTGATAAATCATCCTTGTTTATACTAAAATATTTTGCAACAGTTTCTTTTATAAAATCACAAGAAATAACTTTTTCACTTTCGTATTTAAATTCATTAATAATATTTTCTGCTAATTCAATGGTGATTGGACTATGAATTAAAGAAGCTCTTGCAACAATTTTATTAAACACACCTTCCAATTCTCTAATGTTTGAATCAATTTTATTAGCTATATCAGATAAAATAAAATCATCAATTACAATATTTTCATCTTGTGCCTTTTTTCGTAAGATTGCTAAACGTGTTTCGTAATCAGGACAAGAAATATCAGCAAGTAATCCCCATTCAAATCTAGATTTTAAACGATCTTCTAAAAATTGAATATCTCTTGGTGGTTTATCACTAGAGATAATAATTTGTCTTCCATCTTCATATAGAGAATTGAATGTGTGGAAAAATTCTTCTTGAATACGTTCTTTTCCAGCGATAAATTGAATATCATCTATTAAAAGTACATCAATACTTCTATATTTATTTCGAAAAACTTCATTCTTATTATCTTTAATTGCATTTACCAATTGATTGGTGAATTTTTCTGATGTGACATATAATACATTTTTATTTGTATTATTTTCTAAAATTCGATTTCCAATAGCATGCATTAAGTGTGTTTTTCCCAAACCAACACCACCATATAAGAAAAGTGGATTATAAGCTTTTCCAGGCTCATTTCCTACTGCTAATGCTGCTGCATGTGCAAATCTATTACTGTTTCCCACAACGAAAGTTTCAAACGTATATTTTGGATTTAATGTTGATTTATTTGTTTCTACTTCTGCTGTATTAGCTGATGATGTGTCTTTTATAACGATTTCATCATTTTGTTCTTCTTTAGATAAATCAATAACAGAAAAAGTCCAGTCCTTGTTAGTAATATATCGTAATGTATTAAATATCAAACTTCTGTATTTATTTTCTATAAAATCTTTTTGAAATTCTGAAATGGTTGTAAAAACAATATGATCACCATCAATACTTCTGATATCTAAAGGCAGTATCCAAGTATCATAAGATATTTTTGTAACTTCTGGTTTTAATAATTCTTTTATTTTTGCAACTAATTCTTCTTTATCTATTGCCATTTTATCATCCCTTCTAAAAAAAAGTTATCCACAAAGTTATCCACAAATGTTGATAATATTGTAATATTTCTGTAAAGAAGTTGCTTTCTTATACGAACAAAAATTTAAGTATTTTCAACAAAAAATGAATATTTTTTATGCTTTTCATATCATAACAAAATTATATAAAATAAGTCAATACAATTGTGGAAAAAATTTTTTTACTGTGGAAAACAGTATAAAAAACTGTGGAAAACTAAGCTTTTTTTACAAAAATATTACAAAAAAAGACAAAAAATTTAAATAAATTTGCAAATTGATAAAAAAATGGAAATACTCTTGACAAGTGCATTTGTTTTAATGTATAATCGATATGCTAATTTAAAAACCAGCAAATATTTTCCAATTATGGAATGTATATATATATCAAACAATAGGAGGTGCGAGAAGATGAAAAGAACATATCAACCAAAAAATAGACAAGAAAAGAAAGAACATGGATTTATGAAAAGAATGAAAACAAGATCTGGACAAAATATATTAAAAGCAAGAAGAGCAAAAGGTAGAAAAAAATTGAGTGCTTAATTTAATATGTTAAATTTATAATTTATTAGAAAAGGCCGCAAAAGCGAGCCTTTTAAAAATAAATCAGATTATCTTTTTATAGAA
This sequence comes from uncultured Clostridia bacterium, assembly GCA_944387445.1. GTDB lineage: Bacteria > Bacillota > Clostridia > TANB77 > CAG-508 > CAG-269. The sequence continues at coordinate 3,716 of CALXEX010000013.1, forward strand.
TCTTTGCTTTTCTTTAGGGAAAGGACTAAGAAATGAAGAAAACAAAAATGTTAAAGAAAAATTATGAATTCAAAAATGTTTTTAACAGAGGAAAATTTTATTCTGGGAAATATATTGCGATTTTCATAAGAAAAAATAATAAAAACATTAATTTTTTAGGCATTGCCATCAGTTCTAAATTAGGAAAAGCAGTGAAAAGAAACTATGTGAAAAGAATTATAAGAGAAAACTATAAACAACTTGAAAAACACATAAAAACAGGATATGATATCGTATTTATCTGGAAAAAACAACAAGAAATTAAACAAGCTTGTTATAACTATGTGGAAAAAGATATCAAAAAAGTATTTCATGATGCTGAATTGTTTTTAGAGGGATAGTATGAAAAAAATACTTATTTTTTTAATTGAATTTTATCAAAAACACATTTCCTGTTGGTTAGAACAGAAAAACATTAAATGCAAATATTATCCTACGTGTTCAGAATATGCAAAACAAGCAATAGAGAAATACGGCACAATAAAAGGTGGCTTTCTAGCAGTAAAAAGGATTTTAAAATGTAATCCTTTCTCAAAAGGTGGCTATGATCCACTAAAGTAAAACTAGGAGGAAGCAGAATGTTTCAATTTTTTGCAAATATTTTTGGCTATTTATTAGCTTTTATATATGGATTTATCAATAATTATGGATTAGCAATTGTTGTGTTTACGATTTTTATTAAGATTTTATTTATTCCATTTTCGGTTAAACAACAAAGGACAATGAAGAAAACAGCAAAAATTCAAGAAAAGATGAAAGTTATACAATTTAAGTATAAAAATAATCCTGAAAAAATGAATCAAGAGATAATGGAATTATATAAAACAGAAAAGATGAGTCCATTTAGTGGATGCTTAACTGCAATTATACAAATTATTCTTTTATTCTCAATCTTTTATTTAGTAAGATCACCATTGACATATATGCAAAATATACCAGAAGAGAATATGAATCATTATATTACACAATTACAGGAAAGTGGCAAATCCGTAAGCACAGCTTATCCAGAAATCGATATTATTAGAGAATATGAATTTTTAAAAGAACAAAATCCAGATGATGAATATATTGATAGAGCAAATCTAGAAATGAATTTCTTAGGATTAGACTTAAGTAAAGTACCACAACAAAACTTAACAGACATTACCGTATATATTATCCCAGTATTGTATATCGTTTCTTCTTTTATATCAATAAAATTATCAACATCAATGCAACAAAAAAATCAAGAAAAAGCAAAAGAAAGTGTTCCAGTAGACGGAACAACAGGAAAAGAACTAGTTCCAGAAAAAGAAAAGGATGAAATGGATGCTGTAATGCAAACAAACAAAATGATGTCATGGTTTATGCCATTAATGTCTTTATCTGTTGCAATTATTGCACCATTAGGATTAGCTTTATATTGGTTAACCAATAATATTTTGATGATTATAGAAAGATTGATTTTAAATAAAGTAATTAAAACTGAGGAGGAATAACAAGATGGATAAAACAATTATTGCAGAAGGAAGAACGACACATGAAGCAATAGAGAATGGATTAAAACAGTTAAGAGTTTCAAAAGATCAAGTGGAAATTAAAGTACTAGAAAATGAGGAAAAAAGAAGTTTTTTTAGTATTTTAGCTCCAAGGGTTGTAAAAGTAGAAATGACATTAAAAGAAGAAAAAACAGAAAAAAAAGAAATCAAACATAAAAAAATCATAGAATTATCTGAAGAAGAGCAAGAAAAAGCAGAACAAAATGTAAAAACATTTATGGAAGAAATATTAAAAGAATTACCTGAAAATACAACATATAAGATACAGAAAGATAAAACAGGTTTAAATGTTGAGATATTAAATGAAAATTTAGGTTTTTTAATTGGATATAGAGGAGAGACATTATATGCTTTCCAAAATATTTTATCAGCAATTGCAGGAAAGGGAATAGATAAAAAGGTTAGAGTAATCTTAGACATTGAGGGATATAAAGCAAAAAGAGAAAAAACATTAGAAGAACTTGCAGAAAAAGTAGCAAAAACAGTAATAAAAACAAGAAAACCTATTAAGTTAGAGCCTATGCAAGCATATGAAAGAAAGATTATTCATAGTAAATTACAACAAAATGATAAAGTACAAACGGAAAGTATAGGCGAAGAACCTAATAGAAGAATCGTAATTTCTTTAAAGAAAACAAAATAAAAATTTGAGGTCAAAGGTCAAATTTTATACGGAAATAGTATAAAAACCAAAGACCTCTTTTTTTATTGTATAGGAAAAAAGATAAAAATCCTATAGAATCAAAAGAATGTTGCGCAAAAAATGTTTTTTTACTACAACAAAAAATACTTTTTTAAGAATAAAATACACAAATTTAATATAAGTATTTTAAAAATTGACATAATATGATATAATCATTATTGACAAAAAAAGAGAGGTGAATTTCATGAGTACAATCGCTTCTATATCTACGGCTCCTCGGAATTGGAGGAATCGGGATTATAAGAATGAGTGGAAAAAATTGCTTTGAAATATTAGAAAAAATATTTAAACCAAAGAAACCAGAAACATTAGAAAATATAAAAGGATATACCATGAAATATGGACATATTGTAGAAAAAGAAAAGATTATCGATGAAGTGTTGGTTTCTTATTTTAAAGAGCCAATGAGTTACACAACAGAGAATATGTGTGAAATAAACTCACATGGTGGTAATATTGTAATGAAAAAAATCTTAGAATTATGTTTGCAAAATGGAGCACAACTAGCAGAACCAGGGGAGTTTACTAAAAGGGCTTTTTTAAATGGTAGAATCGACTTAACACAGGCAGAATCTGTTATTGATGTGATTAATGCCAAAAGTGAAAAAGAAGTACAAGCAGGCATTAAACAATTAGAAGGCGGATTATCTAAGGAAATTTCTAGTATTAAACAAGAAATTTTAGATGTGATGGTAAATATAGAAGTAGCAATAGATTATCCAGAATATGATGTCGAAGAAGTCACGAATCAACAAATTACAGATATGTTAGATAGTGTAGAAATCAAGCTAAACAAACTAGAGAAAAGTTTTGATAATGGAAAAATCTTAAAAGAGGGAATAAAAACAGCTATTATAGGGAAACCAAATGCAGGAAAATCTTCTTTATTAAACAGAATTCTAAAAGAAGATAGAGCTATTGTAACAGAATTTGAAGGAACAACAAGAGATACCATAGAAGAATTTGTAAATATTAATGGAATCCCTTTAAAATTAATTGATACAGCAGGAATTAGAAATGCGAAAGATGAAGTAGAAAAGATAGGAATTCATAAATCAAAAGAAATTGCTAAAAATGCAGATTTAATTATTGCTATTTTTGATGCTTCTAAACCGTTATCAAAAGAAGATAAAGAAATTTTGGAAATTATAAAAGGAAAAAAGGTCATTATTTTATTAAATAAAATTGATTTACAGCAAACATTACATAAAGAAGATAAAGATTTTAAGGAAGTAACAGAAAGTGTTATAGAGATATCTGCATTAAATAATATTGGAATAGAGGATGTCTATGCTGAAATTACAAAATTATTTGAAATAAATGAAATTAATATAGATAATGACTTAGTAATTACCAATATTAGGCATAAAAACTTAATTCATCAAGCAATTGAAAGCATAAAAAAGACAAAAGAGACAATACAAGAAAAGATGCCGATTGATATTGTAGCTGTTTATATAAAACAAATTTTGGAAGATCTAGGAAATATTACAGGAGAATTTGTAACAGAAGATATTATTAATGAAATTTTTTCAAAGTTCTGTTTAGGAAAATAAAGTAATTAGTGACGAACGAGAATCAAGAATAAGCGAAAAATAATCACAAAAAGTATAATTTATACTAAAAGACAAAAATCGCTTTAAAACGGATTCTGAGAAGAAATAAAGACAAAAGATAAAAGTGTCTATACAATAAAGAATAGAAGTAAATAAAAAAAGTAAAATTAACAAACGCGAAGAAAAATATATAGAAAACAGAAAATAAAGATAATAAAAAAGTAAAAAAAGAACAGAAAAGTTTAAAAAATTTACTCATTAATCAATGTAAATAAGGGGCGAACAAAAATCGAGCAACACAAGTAAAATAGCAAACTTTAGCAAATCGATACATAAAAATTACACATTATGTATACCGTGTTTGCAAAACAAATGATTGATAAAAAGGCGCTATTTGAAAAGTGGTTTTACTAAAAAGTAAAAATAAAAACAAATAAAATGAGAAAACAAAACTTTCTGTTTCACACGGAATAAAAAAGGAGAGAAAAAATGGAATATAATGCAGGAGAATATGATGTAGCTGTTGTTGGTGCAGGACATGCTGGATGTGAAGCTGCACTTGCATCTGCAAGATTGGGAATGAAAACATTAATTTTTTCAATTAGCCTAGAAGCAATTGCCAATATGCCATGTAACCCACATATAGGAGGAAGCTCTAAAGGACATCTAGTAAGAGAAATTGATGCTCTAGGTGGGGAGATGGGAAAAAATATTGATAAAACAATGATACAAATCAAAATGCTAAACACTTCAAAAGGACCAGCTGTTCATTCCTTAAGAGCACAGGCTGATAGAAAAAAATATCAAGCAGAAATGAAACATACCTTGGAAAAACAAGAAAATCTTGAAGTAAAACAAGGTGAGATTGTAGATATCGTTGTTGATAATGGAAAAGTAAAAGCGATAAAAACAGATGTAGGAGCTGTTTACCATGTAAAGACAGTTATTTTGGCAACAGGAACATATTTAAAAGGAAAAATCTTTATTGGAGAATTCTCAAAAGAAAGCGGTCCTGATGGTGTTGCATCAGCAAATAAATTGTCAGATGTATTAAAAAACTTAGGAATTCCTTTAGTAAGATTTAAGACAGGAACACCAGCTAGAATTAATAGAAGAAGTATTGATTTTAGCAAAATGGAAATTCAAAAAGGTGATCAAGGAATAGAGGCGTTTTCTTTTGAAGATGAACCAAAAGAATTTGAACAAGTAGATTGTTATCTAACTTATACAAATGAAAAAACACATGAGATTATAAGGAATAATTTACACAGATCACCATTATATGCTGGAAAGATAGAGGGAACAGGACCTAGGTATTGTCCTTCTATAGAAGATAAAGTAGTGAGATTTAGTGATAAACCAAGACACCAAGCATTTGTAGAACCAGTAGGATTAGATACAGAAGAAATGTATATACAAGGAATGAGCTCATCACTTCCAGAAGATGTACAAATTGCTCTTTATAGAACAATACCGGGATTAGAGCATGCGGAATTTACAAGGCCAGCATATGCTATAGAATATGATTGCATAGACCCATCAAATTTAAAATTATCCTTAGAATATAAAGGAATTGAAGGATTATTTATGGCAGGCCAAATCAATGGAACTTCAGGATATGAAGAAGCAGCAGCACAAGGATTAATTGCAGGAATCAATGCAGTTCAAAAAATAAAAGGAAAAGAGCCATTAATATTAGATAGATCACAAGCATATATTGGTGTTTTAATTGATGATATTGCAACAAAAGGAACAAATGAGCCATATAGAATGATGACATCTAGAGCAGAATATAGGCTACTTTTAAGACAAGATAATGCAGATTTAAGATTAACCACAATTGGACATGAAATTGGATTAATAGCAGATGAAAGATATCAAAAGTTTTTAAAGAAAAAAGAAAATATAGAAAAAGAAAAAGAAAGATTACGCCATTTGGTTGTAAAACCAACAGAAAAAGTAAATAAATTTCTAGTAGAACAAGGAACTTCAGAATTAACAAACGGAACTAAAATGGCAGAATTATTAAAAAGACCAGAGATAAATTATCAAAATTTAGGCGAAATAGATGAAAATAGACCTGAACTTTCAATACAAGAACAAGAAGAAGTAGAAATTCAGATAAAATATGAAGGATATATAAAATTACAAGAAGCACAAGTAGAAAAATTTAAAAAATTAGAAGAAAAAATATTACCAGATGACGTAGATTATGAAAAAATCAAAGGGATTAGTTTAGAAGGAAGACAAAAATTAAATAAATTCAAACCACACTCAATTGGACAAGCATCAAGAATATCAGGGGTTTCACCAGCAGATGTATCTGTACTTTTAATATATTTACAACAACTAAAAGAAGAAAAAAATAGAAATTAGGCCTATCCCTTTTGTTCAATTTTTGAACGTTGGGGACGTGCCAAATCGTTCAAATAAAAAAAGGAAAAAATGAGTCCGTCCCCAAAATCCCGATTTATAGAAAGGAAAAAAGAAATGGATATTCAACAATTTTCTGATTTGATGATAGAATATGGAAAAGAAATCGATATAGTGTTTACAAAGGAACAATTGAAAAAATTTTATCAATACATGAATCTTTTAATCGAATGGAATGAAAAAATAAATTTAACGGCAATTGTTGAACCAAAAGAAATTATATTAAAACATTTCATAGATTCTTTAACAATTACAAAATATATAGGAAAAAATCAATCTGTTATAGATATTGGCACAGGAGCAGGTTTTCCAGGAATTCCTTTAAAAATTGTAAGGAAGGATTTAAAAATAACATTACTAGATTCGTTAAATAAAAGAATTCATTTCTTAGATGAAGTGATAAAAGATTTAGCATTAGAAAATATTGATACAGTACATGCGAGAATAGAAGAATATGCCAAAAATAAAAACTATAGAGAAACATATAATATAGCAACTTCAAGAGCAGTAGCAAATTTAACAACTTTATCTGAATATATGTTACCAATGGTTAGGATAAACGGGATGGCAATATGTATGAAAGGTTCTGAAATTAGTGAAGAAATTTCTAAAAGTAAAAACTCTATAAAATTACTAGGGGGAGAAATTAGTAAGATAGAAGAATTTACACTTCCAAAAAGTGATTACAAAAGAAATTTGATTTTGATAGAAAAAGCAAGACAAACACCTAATAAATATCCTAGAAAGCCTGGAATGCCTTCAAAAGAGCCACTTTACTAAAAGAATAAAAATAAAAGAAATAACCAAGAAAAAAAGTCAAAAAAATTGTGAAAATTTATTGACTTTTTTTTTATATTTATATATGATTATAATAGAATACAAACAAACTAAAGAGTAAATATTAACTAAAAATGGAGGCGAAAGATTTTGGGAAAAATTATATCAGTTGCAAACCAAAAAGGAGGCGTTGGTAAAACAACCACAACCGTTAACTTAAGCACAATATTAGCAAAAAAAGGAAAAAAAGTATTATTAATAGACGCAGATCCTCAAGGAAATGCAACAAGTGGATTAGGAATTGAAAAAGAGGTAGAATTTTCTACTTATGATATTTTAGTAAATGATACAGAAATGAAACAAGCACTTCAAAAAACAATGATAAAAAATTTATTATTATGTCCTTCTAATATGAATTTAGCAGGAGCAGAAGTAGAATTGGTATCTATGATGTCAAGAGAGCAAAGATTAAAAGAAAAATTAGAAGAAATCAAAGATTCTTTTGACTATATATTTATCGATTGTCCGCCATCATTAGGGTTGATTACTTTAAATGCATTTACAGCTTCAGATAGTGTGTTGATTCCTGTACAATGTGAATATTTTGCATTAGAAGGATTAGGACAACTGTTAAATACTGTAAATTTAGTAAAAAAACATTTAAATAAAACCATAATGATAGAAGGTGCCTTACTTACTATGTATGATATAAGAACCAATTTATCAAACCAAGTTGTGAAAGAAGTCAAAAAATATTTTAATGATAAAGTATATAAAACCGTCATACCAAGAAATGTAAGATTAAGTGAAGCGCCAAGTTATGGAATGCCTATTACAGAATATGACCCTAGATCAAAAGGGGCAAAGGCATATATGAAATTTGCAAAAGAATTTCTGAAAATCAATGAAGAAGAGAAAAAAGCAAAACATATGATGTAAAAAAACACAGAATAAGAAAATTTATGAAGTGAAAAGGAGGAAGATATACATGGCAAAAATGTCAGGATTAGGAAAAGGATTAGATGCATTGTTTGGACCAGCACCAGAAGAAGAACAAATGCAGGAAAATGATGTATTAAAAAATTTGAAAGTAACAGAAGTAGAACCAAATAGAGATCAACCAAGAAAAAATTTTGATCAAGAAGCATTAGAAGAATTGGCAGAATCTATAAAAGAATATGGATTAATACAACCAATTGTTGTAACAAAAAAAGATGGATATTATGGAATTGTCGCGGGAGAAAGAAGATGGAGAGCATCTAAAATAGCAGGATTAACAGAAATCCCAGCCATTATTAGAGAAGATAATGAAAGAATCAATTCTGAAATTTCCTTAATTGAAAATATGCAAAGAGAAGATTTAAATCCTTATGAAAAAGCATTAGGTGTTAGAACTTTAATTGATAATTATGGATTATCACAAGAAGAAGTTGCTAAAAAATTAGGAAAAGGAAGAAGTACCATTGCTAATATTGTTAGAATTTTAAATTTAGAGCCTAGAGTATTAGAAATGGCAAAAGAGGGAAAATTAACAGAAGGGCATTGCAAAGCACTTTTAGCCATTACAGACCCAGAAAAACAATATAAAACAGCCATTCAAATGCTAGAAAGAGGCGCAACTGTAAGACAAGTTGAGAAAAAGGCAAGAGTGAAAGAAACAAAAGAAGAATCAGATAGAAATCATATATTATATAAAAGTATAGAAGATAACTTCCAAAGTTTCTTTGGATCAAAAGTTAGATTAGATGCAGGAAAAAGAAGGGGAAAAATTATCATAGAATATACTTCTAATGATGATTTAGAAAGAATATTAAATCTAATAAAATAAAGGAAGGTGATAAAGCATGGAGAATATAATAGGGTTTTTAAAAACAGATACCTTTCTAATCATAAATGCTATTTTACTATGTGTTTTTTTAATAGGTATTTTACTATTAATCATAAAGCTTCATTCTATCAATAAGAAATATAAAACATTTTTAGCAAAATTGGGAAAAGGAGAAAACATAGAAGAAGACCTAGAAAATTATATGTATAGAGTAGAACGTGTTGAAAAGCAAAATGCAGAAATGAGAAATTTAATAGAAACAATTGATAACAATATAGATAATTGTATTCAAAAAATAGGTATTATTAGATATAATGCATTTAAAGATACAGGAAGTGATTTAAGTTTTGCACTTGCTATGTTAGATGAAAAGAATAATGGAGTGGTCTTAAATGGTATTTATTCTAGAGAAATGTCTAATATTTATGCAAAACCCGTAGAAAATGGAAAATCAAAATATACCATTTCAGAAGAAGAGCAAGAAGCAATCCAAAAGGCTATGGAAAACAAAGGAATATATAGAGTGAAAGAATAGAAAGATAGAAAAAATTAATCAACAATTAACATAAAAAGAAAAGAGAGGAAGAACTCCTCTCTTTATGAGAAACATATCAAGATTGATGCCAGCAGGCAAAAAACTGGCAATGCTAAAAAAACTAATAGGCAACCACAGCCTATTTTTTTTGCGCCCTCTTTTACAGAGGACTTAAAAAAATAAGCGTCTTGTGCTTGCCTGTCGGCATTATAACTTTCCTCCAGAATCGTTACATGCCGATAAGGCTTCTTTTTTTTCATGTGTTTATTCCTCCTACAATTTTATACTTACATTATACCACAAAACCTTAAAATAAGCAATTTATTGACTTTTTGCAAAAAAAAAGGTATAATAAAAGTATATGTAAATAAAAAAATAAGAGGTGAAAAAAATGGATATAGGCGATAAAAGAAAAGCAGAACAAGAGATGATCAAAGAAGAACGTGAAATATATGTAAGTATTCAAAAAGAAAACGAATTTATGAAGGTTGTTTTAGCATTAGCAAAAGGTGAAACAAATCCAGTTCGACTTCAAAGAATGCTATATAATTTACAAATAGGAAACAGAAGAGATTATAATAAAGATCTAAGAGGGTTTATAAAAAAAGATAAGGGGTTAAAAACTACGCATAAAGAAGCCTTTGAAGAATTATTAGATGAAAATGATAAAATATATGAAAATGTGCAAAAGGTTATTTGCGAAAAACTCTCTATTACACAAGAAGAAATAGATGAAGCTAAAAAGGAAAAAGAAAAAAATCCAGATAATGGGTTAGAAGATCCTAGAGGACTTGTTCCTGATGAATTGCTTACTAAAGAACAAGTAATAGCCAGTTTATTAGGAAGAAAAGAAAATCAAATTGATACGAAAAATACTTATGACGATTTTCAGGTTAAACAAGTGAAACTGAACTTGAAATTAAGTTTAACAAATATCAAAAATGCATTAAATATTATTGAAGAAAATTTAACCCATATTGATATTTCAACTATGGAGCCAGGATCAGATGATGCCAAAGCATTAGCAAGTTTAGTAAGAAGATCAAAAAATACTTCTAAAGATTGGACAGAATATTTAATTCATGAAAAAATGCAAAAGAAATTCAAATTACATGAAGATAGTTTTTTAAATTTATTTGATGATACAATAGGACCAGCAAAAAGAACGTGGGAATTAGCAACAAGTATGGAAAAAGAAATAATAGAGGCAGGGTTAGTTCAAGAAGACGAAATAGAAGACTTGGCAAATCAAAATTTATCTTTTCAAGCCAAACGTTATTGGAGAAATGAAGAAGTAAGAAAAGCAAGTATACAAGATGAAGTAGAACCAGACGATATAGAAGCTACGTATAGAACAAACCCAGCATATTGTGAAGATGAACAAACATTTTTAAATTATAAATATTTTACAGATGTTAGTAGAACTGAAGAGGATATAGAAAAAGCAGAACAAGGTTTGGGAATTAATTTTAGAGTTAGCAGAAGAGAAATTGCAACAACAAATGTAATGAGAAAATGGTTAAATTTATATTACAGAATTCCAGAAAATATGAGAGATGTCATAGAAAACGCAACGCAAGGTTTTGGTTGGCGTGGAAATAGTATATTTGCTGCTGTGTTTGGATATGTAATGGGGCAAGCGGCAAAAGATCCGGATACAATATTTGGTGGTCATTCAGGAGATACAGCCAGAGAAAGGCATAGAAGATTTACAGAAGAAATGGGAGGACCAGAACCTGGACCGGGTGAACCACATGGATGTGATCATGAGCATGAACATCATCATGACCACGGACATGATCATGGACATGAGCCTGGAGATTAATAAGGAGAAAGATAAGTATAAGAAAATAAATGATAAATATAGGAGGAAAATAATATGTTTCAATTAATTGGTAGAATGACAGTAGAACCAGGAAGTGCACCTGTTTGGAAAGGACGGAGAAAATGGTCATAGAAGACTAAGTTGGTTTCATAGAAATTTTGGACGATATGGATATGGAAGAAATGGAAGAAATCTTTTTGGAAATCCTTCAATAGATATGGCAACACCAGAAGAAAAAGGATTTGAAGAAGGAGTAAGAACACATATAGAAGAAATCTTGTTGGTTAAATTTCAAAAAACAAACGTGTTTTCAGAAACTGAAAAGCAAGGACTTGAAATGACTGTAAGGGCACAAATGCATGGACATTCAAAGGTGATTTTTGATGAAGCTTGTCATAGAGTAGAGAATGATAAAAGATTACAAGCAGAAATAGAAAATATGACGGAAAGAGAAATGCAAGATGTATTTATGGCAGAAGTTGAAAGAGAGGCAGAAAGGATTGTTGTAAATGAATTTGAATTTGATCGTAATATAGATATTGATTTATTTATGAAAAGAGAAAAAGATATAAAAGAAAGAGTAAAAAAAGAAGAAATAACAGAGGAAGAAGCCTATGAAATTTTAAGAGAACCGATTGTTGTACAGAAGGAAAATGAAAAAGAATCACAGTCTCAGGGATATGAAGAATATTATAAGTATTGTAATAATCGATCAAGAGGAGAAAGAGGAAATTCATCAGGACAAAGAGGACAGAGAAGAAAGTCATCAGCTAGAGCAAGTAGAGATACCAAGAATAGATATAGAGAATTTAGAAGAGCACAATATGTACCAAATGATAAGAGGGAGAAACCAAAAGGAAAACCAAAAAAAGAGAAAACACAAGAAACATCACGAGATGAAGAATTGGTACAATAAAATATAACAAATCAAAAAATGAAACAAGAACTTAAAAATATATATTGACAAAACAAAAAAAAGTATGGTACTCTTAAAATATAAGGATATATAGAAAGGAGTGACGAAAAATGACGATAAAAACACAAAAAATATTAAAAACACTCTTTTTTATAAGTATATTTATAAGTCTGATTTTAAGTGGGACAATGAGTTATGCCAGTGCAGGACAAATAGATGTGAATGCAGTTACGATTAATGAGTCAAAAATAGAAGACTTAAAACCAATGTTTGAATCCATGTTAGGATTTGTTCAAGTAATTGGTAGTGCAATTTCTGTTATTATCATTGCTGTGATAGGTGTAAAATATATGTACTCTTCAGTAGAGGAAAAGGCAGAATACAAGCAAACAATGATATATTATGTAATTGGAGCAGTATTAATATTTTCTACAGTAAATATTATGGTAATTTTATATAATGCAATTGCTAGTTAAAAATAAAGTGTATCAGAAAAGGAAGTGAAAAACATGAAAAGAAGAATATATAGAATATTAATTATGATTATGATTATCATTGGGTTATCAACTTCTTATGTAAAAGCTTCTTTATGGTCTGATGCTAAAAACTGGTTAGAAAAAGGAAACGAATATTCCACCTTAGCAAACAATACAGAAAATGCAATGAATACTTTTTCAGAATTAGCAGGATTATTATTCGGAATAGGATTTGGAATAGGACTTATTGCTTTAGCAGGATTAGGTGTTAGTTATTTACTAGCAAGCTCTGCTGAGACAAAATCAGAAATTAAGCAAAAAACAATTGTTGTTGCTATTGGATTAGGTATATTGCTAGGTTCACTGGCTATTTGGAGAATTGTCATAGGCATTTTAAGTGCTGGAACATAAAAAGGTTTATAAAGTTTGTACAACTAAATGTACAAGAATATATATAATAAAATATTGATAGAGGAGGGGAAACATATGAAATCAAAAAAAATAGTAATGATAACTAAGATAGTATTAGTCATGGTATTAATTGTTTCTTTAGCAAATACAGTTTTCGCATATGATCCAGGAAACTGGGAGGCAAATGAACAGTCAAGTACCGAGTTGAATGAGATTGTAGGAACTATATTAGGTTTTGTACAAGTGATAGGTTCAGCAATTGCAGTTATTATGATTGTTGTTTTAGGTATTAAATATATGGTAGGAAGTGCTGAAGAAAAAGCTGAATACAAGAAAACTATGATTCCTTATTTGGTAGGTGCTATTTGTATATTTGCAGCTTCAACAATAGCTAATGTTGTTTACAATGCAGTTACATAATAGGTAATATATACATATATAATAAAAATATAAAAAAGAACAATAACTCAAATATCAAAAGTAAAGATATTTGGGTTATTTTTTATTACAAATAGATTACAAAATCATTAAAATTATATAAAAAAAACACAGAAATATTGGAAAAAAATATCGAATATGGTATAATAAAAAAGAGAAAATAGATTAAGAGGAGGTATATATAAATGGGAACATATAGAGTGCCAAGAAATACCAAGGGAGAATCCAGGATTTTAGTTATATTTTCAACAAAAGCATTAATATATACAATTGTAGGATTAGGAATAGGGTATGTTATTAATTTTATATTAAGTTTAATAGGAATACATGGAGTAGGTATAGCCATTATGGTGATTCTTGCATTACTTGGTTTCAGTATTGCGACATTTAAAATACCAAATATGAATTCAAAAACAGCAATTAGTCAAATTGCAGGAGAAAACATAGATGATATTATTATTCGATATATAAAACATAATAGAAATAAGAAAAAGATTTATATTTCTCAAACAAAAGAGGAGGCGGAATTTAATGGAAAATAATAGTACAACTCAAATAACTGGAATTTTGAATATAATTTTGATAACAATGGTCATTATACTTGTTATATTGGTTATTGCATTAATTGTTATTAAAGTTAGAGAAAAGGCAAGAGAAAAAGCAATAAAAAGCAATGATAAAAAAAATAATAATGTATCTAAAAATACAGAAATTAAACCAACAGCAGAAGCTTATCAAAAAGAATCTGTATATGATTTTATGGAATTTGATGCAATCGAAGACAATATGATTATCAGAAAAGATAGAACTAGATTTGTTATGGTAATTAAATGTACGGGAAGCAATTATGATTTAGCTTCTGAAGATGAAAAATTGGCTATAGAATCTGGGTTTATAAAATTCTTAAACTCTTTAAAATTTCCAATACAAATATATATTCAAGCAAGAAAATTTAATATTGATAATAGTATATCAGAATATAAAGAAAAAATAAAAAAATTAGCGATTGAAGCAGAAAGAGCTAGAACAAACTATGAATTTGTAAGAAGAACACCTAATGTATCAGAAAATGACCTAAAAAATGCATATATGGAAGTTATGAGAACAAGTAATGTTTATGAATATGCGAAAGATGTTGTTATCAATACGGAAAGAGTGAAAACCAACAGAAATATATTAAAAAAAGAACATTATATTGTTGTTACATATTCACCATTAGAAGATTTAACTTCAGCAGATATGTATGATAAAGAAGAATTAAAAGATAAGGCATTTTCTGAATTATATATAAGATGCCAATCACTAATAAGAGTTTTAAATGCATGTGATGTAAATGGAAAAATTCTTAACTCAACAGAATTAGCAGAGTTATTGTATGTGGCATATAACAGAGAACAATATGAGATATATGGAATTGATAAGGTGTTAGAATCTCAATATAATCAATTATATATAACTGCAGAAGATATTCTTGATAAAAAGATGAAAAGATTAAATGAAAAAGTAGAACTTGATGCAATTAATCATGCTACAGAAATATTAACAAGAGTAAAAAGTGAAAAAGAAAAAGAATTGGAATATAGACAACAAAATATTAATAAAATGGTAAGAAAAATGACAGAAATGATACTAGAGCAAAATAAAAATCGTATTGAAGATGATGTTTTCCAAAGAGCTAAAGAAGCGTTAAAGAAAGAAAATACTAGAGAGGAGGAAGGAGACAATGAAAAAGAAAAATCAAAAAAAATTAAACGAAGAAGGACAACAGGAAGTAATATTTGATTCTCCTGAAAAAAAAGAATGGAATTTATTTAAAAAAAGAAGTATAAAAGAAATCATTGCACCTACGGGTATTGATGCTTCACAATTAAATAGTTTAGAAATTATTTCATCTACGAATAAATTGGCAAGAAGCTTTTATGTTTCAAATTTACCAAGAATGGCAACATTTCCAAATTTATTTAGAGAATTATATAATTTTGGAGATGTTAATGTATCATTATATATTAAGCCAGTAGGAGAAGAAAAAAGCCAAAGAGATTTGAATAAAATTATTAACGAGTTAGAGACAGAAAGAATTGTTGCACAAGATAGAGGTAGTATTAATAGAGAGAGTGATTTATCTTATAAAAAATCAGAAACAGAACAATTAAGAGATGAAATTGCAGCAGGTTTTAACAAACTATATGAATCTACTATTATAGCAACTATATTTGCATATAATCAAACAGAATTAGATAATCTTTCAAAGATGTTAGCATCTGAAATGGCAAAAAACTTGATTAATATAAGAAGTGCATGGGGAATGCAAGAAGAAGTTTTCAAATCTAATATTCCACTTGCCGAAAATAAAATAGAAAGCAAAGCACATGTTTTTGATAAAAAATCTATGGGAACAGTATTTCCATTTATTAATGCAGATATTGGACACTCAACAGGAATACCATTAGGATATAATAAACAAACAGGAAATATTATATTATATGATAACTTTAGTTCTTCATTATCAAATTACAACATGGTTATATTTGCAAAATCAGGAGCTGGTAAATCTGTTACCATGAAGGTTTTAACATCTAGATCAGCTGTACTAATGGGAATAGAAAGTTTAGCATTAGACGCAGAAGGAGAGTACACATTAGTAGCGAAAGCCTTAGGTGGTGTTAATATTACAATTAGCCCTAATTCAGATACAATTATTAATTTATTTGATGTTGAAGTTGAACAAGTTAAAGACGAAATAACAGGAAAAGAAAGAACTGTATTAAATATAGAAAATAAAATCGAAGATGTTACACAATCTATTTTAACAATGGCTAGAGGAAGTACAAGAAGTCAAGAAGTTAATGAAATTACAAAACAAATTATAGCAGAAACAGTAGCAGAAGAATATAGAAGATTAAGAATTACGAATGATCCTATGAGTTTATATGAAGACCGTAGCAATTCATTAAGATCAAACAAAAAAGAAATGCCAACAATTGGATCATGGTATAAAACACTACAAAGAAAAGCACAAGCGAATACCAATTCAGATTATAGTTACCAATATAGCTATTTATTAAAAGTTATGAAACAATACATTAGAGAATACAATGGTCAAATGGCATATTTTGATGGGCAATCAACGTTTGAGTTGTTATCAGACATTCCATTTATTAATCTAGATATATCACAACTAGAAGAAAGATTTGCTAGACCTTTGGCACAACAAATCTTGTTATCATGGATATGGGAAAAATATGTAAAGAAAAATAGTGAAGACAAAAAGAAATCTAAAAAGAAAAGAGTACTTGTAGATGAGGCGTGGATGTTGTTACCATATCCAGAAGCAGTAGATTTCTTAAATACAATGGCAAGACGTGCTAGAAAAAGAAATGTTTCGCTAGCGATTATTTCTCAAAGATTTCAAGACTTTTATGAAAAACCAGAGGCACAGGCAGTATTAACTTCTTCTGACACAAAATTATTTTTAGCACAAGACAAATCAGAGGTAGAATTATTAAAAGAAGTGTTTAAACTTTCAGAAGGAGAAGTATCTTATTTAGTAAATTGTACAAAAGGAGAAGGTCTGTTTAAGGTAGGACAAGATACAGCGATTTTACAAATAACACCAACGAAAAAAGAATTTGAATTTGTAGAAACAAATTTAAATAAAATAGTAGAAGCAGAACAAAGAAAGGGTAATTTAAGATGAAAAAACTTTTGAACAAGTTACTGATTACAATTATGATTGTAATATTAATATTTAATTTTGTATTGATTACTCCATCAAAAGCAGTAATATTGGATGGTGGAATATTAATGAAACCATTTAGTACATTTGCTTTACTTATATTAGACAATATTGCATTTGCTATTACAATGGCTGTCGGCGTTATGAGTAATGGGGGAATAGATTGGTTGCAAGATTGGGGACAAGATGCGTTAAATGCCTTACAAGATAGCTGGGCTACAGATGAAAGCTTAATCAATAATGCAGAAAGTACACTAGAAACGGCACTAGAAATAACTGGTATGGGATTTTTAACGATGGAAGATTTCTTTAGAGGAGAACTTGAAATTAGTAATATTAACATTTTTAATAGTATGCCATCAGGAAATGTTATTGAAAATATATTTGATGATACTCGTAATAATGAAAATAGTGTCATAAATGCGGTAAAAATATCTGTAGCATCATGGTATTACGCTTTAAGAAATATTGCAGCTGTAGGGCTATTATGTGCGCTAATTTATATAGCAATACGAATTTTATTATCTACAGTCGCAGAAGATAAGGCACATTACAAAGATTTATTGATGGATTGGGTTAAAGCGGTATGTTTGGTTCTTTTTGCACATGTATTGATGATGATAATATTAAATGTTACAGAAAATATAGTTGTAATACTAAGAGAAATGACAAGTAGATATTCTTCAATAGCATGGGTAAGAGCAAAACTGATAATGGATTGGAATGCAACACAAATTATGTACGTAATTATGTATGGTATGTTAATTTATTATACAATTTGCTTTGCTATATCTTATACAAAAAGGTTTTTATATACAATGCTTTTAATCATTATTGCACCAATAGTTGCTTTAGTATATGCATTTGGAAAAGAGGGAAAAGAAATCTTTAATAAATGGTTAAAAGAGTTTACTTTAAATGCATTTTTACAACCATATCATATGGTAATTTATACAGTTTTATTTGGATTTGTAACATCAATAGCAGAGCAATCAAATGGGTTAAATAGTATATATATTACAATTTATTCATTAATTGTTTTACATTTTATAAAAGATGCAGAAAAATATTATAGAGCATTGTTTGGAATGGGTGCTGGTGTAGCAGGAATTGGTCAAGTGGATACAGGATCAAAAACAGTGGAAAAAGTAGTAAAGAAAACAACACAAGTTGTATCATCAATAGGAAAAGTAGCTTTATCAGTAGCAGCATTAGCTATTCCAGGGGGATCTGTATTGAATGGAGCTGTAAATGCAGCACAAACAGCACAAGCAGCTAATGCAGCAAACACTGCACAAGATTTGGGAAATATAGCATCTGGATTTGGTGGAGGTAATCCACCAGATCCAGATGGAGGACTTCCACCAGGAGGAGGCCCAGATGATCCAAACGGAGGACCAGGAGGAGGTTCAGCAGATTATGAGGATATAGAACTAGACCCAGCGGACGCTGAAGATTGGGACGGTGATGATGGTCCAAATGGTGGATTAGGAGGTTCAGCAGATTATAATGATATAAAACTAGATCCAGCGGACGCTGAAGATTGGGACGGTGATGATGGTCCAAATGGTGGATTAGGAGGTTCAGCAGATTATAATGATATAAAACTAGATCCAGCGGACGCTGAAGACTGGGATGGTGATGATGGTTCACAAAATGCAAGTGGGCAAAATCTGGATGTAGCAACAATAACAGCACAAAATTTAGAATCAGGACAAGCAGAAATAGGTAAAATGAATGCAGGTGATATTCATGCAATTTCAGCAAATGAACAAAACCCAAAAAATGTATTGACAAGAGAAGAGAGAATAATGATGGGGATAGGTGGAGTTGCGGACGCAATAACTGGAACCAATTTAGGTTCAAATCTAGCAGAAACAGGGATTGAAGCTAAACGTGGTTATAATCTTTATAGCGCGTTGGGATATGATGAAAAAAGTGCGGCACTAAAAGGACTTGATGATGCAATTAACGGAAAGGGTAATACGGTTGGAGGCATTTATACTGTAAACGGCCAAACAGGAAATAATTCTGGACAGGGAAATACTACAGATACTATAATTGATAATTCAAGTTTAAATTCAAGTGCAACAATAGGTATTGAAGACAATAGTACAAGAAAATTAGAAGCAAAGCAAGAAATAGAATCAAGGCAAGAAACCAGCGTAAAACCAGCAAGTGTAAGTGGAGGAACTGTTACCACAACACAAGGAAAATCTGATAAAGCACTTGCAGAAATGATTGCGACAATAGTGCAGGATACAATGCCAGAAATACCTTCAGATATAGCAAGGGAAATATCAGGAGATGTTGCTAAAGAACTTCTAGACAAAAATATGAATGATATCGATATGGATGATTTAAAAAAAGTAGTAACAGATGTAATGGGAAAAGCAGATATTAGAGTGGATGGTGCTAATGTAACGAATGTTCAAAATATTGCAAATATTACAGAAGGTGGATCAGAAAGTGGTACAGCAGATAAATCTAACGGAACGAATATATTACCAGATGACCAATCTTCTAGAACATCAAGTGATACAGCTCCAAGAATAACTGATGGACAATAAAAAAGAATAAATTAGAAAAGGAAAAAATATGTTTAAAAGTTTTATAAATAAATATGCATATATTATATATCAAAAAGTAAAAAGTAAAATAAATATAGTTTTGTTTTTAATACTAATCTTTTTATTGGTAGGTATTGTTTTTACCACATTTTTTCGTGGGAATTCAGAAGCGGAAAATATAATTGCAGAAAATACATCATCTTATAGACCTCACGAAACAGTAATATCAGGTGAAGATGTTAATGATGAAAATTATGAACAAGAAGAAAGCATAATCAATATGTTTGTCGAATATTGTAATAATGGACAGGTAGAAGAAGCATATAATATGCTTTCTTCTGACTGTAAAGAAACATTATATCCTACGCAATTAGATTTTGAACAAAACTATTATCAACAAATATTCTCTACTAAAAAGATATGTAACTTACAATCTTGGGTAAATGAAGAAAATTATGCAGTATATAGAGTTAGATTTATTGATGACATTATGTCTACAGGAGATTATGAAGAAAGTAGTAAATATCAAGATTATATTACAGTTATTCATGATGAAGAAGACAAACAATATATCAGCATAAATAAATATGTAATCAAAGAAGAAGTAGAGGATGCAGAGCTTGAAACAAATGAATTGTACATTAAAGTACAAAGTGTGGAAAAATATATAGATTATGTAGAATATACATTTTCAGTAAAAAATAAATCGGATAAAATAATATTAATGGATACATTAGAAGATATTTCAGATACCATGTTTATTACAACAGAATCAAATAAGAAAAGAACCAGCAATTCTGCAAATTTAAATACATTAGATATGAAAATAGATCCAAACAATACAGAAACGATAAAAATAAGATATAATAAAACCTTAGGAACTAATGATGATGATGTAGAAATTCATTTTTTAAATATCATAAAAGACTATGAAACATATTTAGAAGACAAAACAAATTATAGTGATGTGCTAGAATTAACAATAGAATTATAAATAAAAAGAGGATTAAAATGAAGAGAAATTCAATATTTAATAACATAGGAATGAGGGTATTTACAAGAATAGGAATGACAGTATTAATACCAATAATGATAACTGTATTATTGGCTGGTGCAATATTTGCTATTTTTAATGGCGTTATAGAAATCATTAAAACTGTATTAGATGAAATTTTAGACTTTGTGGAAAACCCAGCACAATGGCTGTCAGAATTTATGAGACATCTTCATAATACAATAGTCACAGCTTTCCGGAGGAGGATCGGCCTCATATGACCCGCCAACTAACGAAAAATGTGTATTTTATTTTGATGATGCTGTTATAGATACATTAGCAGATGGTTTATCAGGTAATGGTACCCTTAAAGAAGATGAAGATCTCTCAGATGGTGAAGATGAAACAGTCTTAAAAGGTGGAGTGGATTTAGAAGCCATGGGGCTTACTAAAGAAGATTTAAGAAGATTATTGCTAGCAAGCTATGTGACACAAGCTACTGTAGATACAGAATTGGGAATTGAAATTAGTTATGAGGAATTACAAGAAACATTAAGTCAAGCAGAATTAAGTCAATTATTACTAGAAGGCCAAACAACTCCAGATGAGGCAGGATACTATTATGTGCGCATAGAAGATGAAGAAACAGGAGAAGAAAAATACTTTACAGTAACAAGAGGAAATATTAGAATCGAAAACGAAGATGAAGATGAATTAATTTGTGTGAATAATGCTACATTTGATTATTATCTTGATTGGTTTAATGGGGATGCTAATCAAGAGGCTGGAGCAAATACTGTAAAAAAGATGTATACAGTAAAAGAAATTGGAAAAATTGAGATGATAACATATACCAGAACGGATGATACCTATGAGTTTTCTACGAAAACACTTGATTATGCACGTGATACGGAGATAGAACAATGTATGATACAATTAGAATTACTAGTAGATTTTTTACAGATTTCAGCATCTCCAGATTTCTTAGAGGCATTTGAAAAATTAATCATTGACCAAGATATAACTTTAAGAGTATTTTCAATGGTGACACTTGAAACGACACAAACAGAGAGAACATATCCAATTGATATAACTGTAGATGCTAGAAAAACAATGACATTCCAAGGTAGGAGATCAGGATCAAGTTATGCAGCAAGTAGTGGTGATGTAGACACAGTAACAACATATAGAGATGTAACATATGAGATACCAAGATTTGAATTACAAAGGTCGACGTCAACAGAGACAGAAAACGTTGATTTTGAACTAAAATTGATATCAGCAGATTCATGGTATTTTACAGCAGATAGGGAAGTGACAAAAAGTACAGTAACATCATATGCATATTATGATGAAAGTGGAGCGTCAACAGCCTTTACGCCAGAAAATCCAGATGATCCTATGGCTGGAGTTCCAGAATATGCAGTACCAGGATTTTCATTTGATGTTACTTCGCTAGAAGAACTGGAAAACCGATTAAGACAAGAAATAGGTTCAAATGATATTAATATAGATACACAAAAAAGTATTATTAATGGTAAATTACAAGATAGAAGTGATGTACAAGATCTTATTGATTATTATACAGATAATAATGGGTATGCACATGATTCAGGATCAGGATATTCAAATTATGAATTGATAGAATATAGTGCAGGAATTACAAATATTAATGTAACATCTGAAAATGGAACAGAGAAAAAAGTAAAAGAAACACAAAGAGATATGCTAAATACAGGAACTATGAATTATGAAGATAATACAGATGCATTTTTAGGATTATGGAAAAATGATTCTGGTAATTATGAAGAAGGTGCATCATTTAATCCTGATGGAAAAAAAGTAAAATATAAAGATGTATATGAAGATAGAGTAGAAACAGCAGTTGTAGGGGATTTATTTGAAAATGCAGATCAAATGCTATTTGAATTATTAGATTATTCAGAAAATACACAAGCATATATTCCTGTTATGAAATATATTTTATATAGATATACAGGCGATGAAGACTATGAAGTAACAGATTTTGAAACATTATTAAGAATGCTAGGATGGAATACCACTTCTGTAGGTGGAAATTATATTGTAAATATAGATAGGTCACCAGAAGAAATGGTTATAACAGATGTAGATACATTGAAAAGAGCTTTTTCAGGTTATAGTGGTGATGCAATGTTACAACAATATGCTCAAGTTTTCTTAGATATGCAAGAAAGATATAGAGTTAATGCAGTATTTGCAGCGGCTGTTTCAATTTCTGAAACTGGAGCCGGAAGAGCTGGAAACGCAATAAATGGTAAAAATAACTGGTTTAATATAGAATGTACTTGTGGAAATTCAAGTCATGGAAGATTTGAAACTTATGCATCAGCAAACCAATCAATAGAAAGATTTTATTGGCAAATTGCAGAAGGAAGTTATTATTTTACGCAGGGAAGATATACTGTTGAAGAAATAGGAATGATTTATTGTGAAAATGCCGATGCACCTGGTGGGTGGATAGAACATACAATTGCATTTATGACGCAAATGTATGAAGCGGCTGGTATAGATCTTTCACCAGAATTCGGAGGAGACTTTTTAGAAGTTGCCAAACAGTGTCATGATTATCTAAAGCAAAATAATTATTATTATTCTTCAGCAGCTAATAAGAGTGCAGGAGAATATGTATATGATGGAACAAGTACAGGTTCTAATATACCTAAACCATATCCAGGAGAAGGAAACTATATAGATTGCTCTGCATATGTATCATGGGTGTTATATGAATATGGATATACAGAGTTAGCAGGTTGGCAACAATCAACAGGGACTCTTCTTTCATTAGCTAATAGATATGGTTGGACAGTAAAAAGTGGTTCAGAAGCGCAACCAGGTGATATTTTATTAAATCCTGGTAGTCATACAGAAATATATAGAGGTAATGGAACATCTTATAATGCGGGTTCCACAGATGCTATTAGAAGAGACTATGATACTTGTGATCCTGGTGGTTTTCAATATTCAATTACGGTAACAGCACCATAAATGAGGAGGTATGAAATGAAATACAAAAAAATAATAGTAATGCTAATAATTGTATTGATTATTATTTGTACCATAGTTTTAGTCCTAATTAAAATATTAGAAAAAAAAGATGACGAGAATAAGGAAGAACTTGGTTATGTACCAGAAAACACAGAATTATTGAAAAAAGAATATAAAATAGAGAAACTGAGAAACTTAACAGATTTTTTTTCAGTAGAAACATGTATACAAAATAATATTGATTCAACATTTGAAGCTAAAGATATGAATGTACTAGAAAGTGAAAGAATTTATAGTTATAGTGTATATGGAATGATAAAAAATACAGAAACAGGAGAAACAGCAGATAAATATTTCATTGTTCGAGTAGATACAGTTGCGCTAGCTTTTGAACTACAAGAACTAAATAGCGAAGAATATAATAATATTGATGAAATAGATTTAACTACGGATTTAAAAGAAATTACGCAAACAGAAAATAATAAATTTGAGTATACAAGAATTTCTAATGAAAAGGCATGTAGAATATATTTACAAATGTATACAGAATTGCTATTATCTGACCCAGAAACAGCATATGGGATGCTTGAAGAACAATATAAGCAAGAGAGATTTTCATCATATGAAAATTTCCTTGAATACATAGAGGAAAATAAAACATATTTCGAAAATGCTGTTTTATCAGAATATTTAGTTAATTATTCGGAAGAATATACAGAATTTATGATAGTAGATACTTATAATAATAATTATTTAGTAAGAGCAAAAAGTGTAATGGACTATACCATTCAATTAGACTCTTATACAATAAAAGATGAAGAATATCAAGAAGAATATAGTAAATTATCAGACTTAGAAAAAGCGAGTATAAATATAGACATATTTATTAGAATGTTAAACACAAAAGATTATAGTCATGCATATGAAGTATTATCAGATGGATTTAAAAGTAATTATTTTCCAACGGAAGAACAGTTTAAAAATTATGTTAAAGAAAAATTCTTTGATTATAATATAGCGACAATTAATAGAAATACAAATGAAGGAGAAATATATATATATGATGTTAATTTAAGATCAGGAGCAGGTTCAGCAGCAGAAACACTTGAGAAAACATTCAATGTCTCATTAGAAGAAGGAACAGACTTTAAAATCTCATTCAATGTTTAACATTGAATGAGATTAATATAATAAAAGAAGGATAATGTGTATGGAAGATAAAAATTATTATGATTGGTTGGAGATAAGTAGAAAAGCTTCACCAGAAGTCATAGAAAAAGCATATAAAGCACTTGTAAAAAAATATCATCCAGATTTGCAAGAGGGTGATAATAAAATAAAAGCAGAAGAAATAATAAAAAAAATAAATGAAGCATATTCTGTATTATCAGATGAAACCAAAAGAAAACAATATGATGCAACCATACAAGAAAATACAATTTCAAAAGAAGAATATGACAGGCTACAACAAGAATTAAATAATGTAAAAAGACAAACAAATACATATAATATAAATCAAAATGCAAATAATACTTATAATAACATACATGCACAACAAGCAAATAATGACAATAATAACGTTTCTAACATTCAACCAAATATTCAAAATGAGCAACAAAATGAATATAGACAAAAAATGGAAAATGCAGTAAAAAAAGCATATCATGATGCTTATATACAGGATTTAAGAAATAGAGGATATAAAATAAGATATAAAAAAACAATAAAAGATTATTTAAAAATAGGTATTGTTGTCATTGTTATTATACTAATATGTATACTAGTATGGGTAATACCATTTACAAGAGAAAAACTAATAGACATTTATAATAGTAATGCAATTATAAAAGGAATTGTAGATATTATAATAGGATTATTTCAATAATTTTAGGATAAATAAAAAATGTACTTCGTATGAAGTACATTTTTTGGCGGAGTAGAGAGGGTTCGAACCTCCGCGCCCCTTTCGGGACCTAACTGTTTAGCAAACAGTCCCCTTCACCACTTGGGTACTACTCCATTTATATTTAAAGAGTTAGACTAAAAATCTAACTCTTTATTTAATTGGCGGAGAGGGTGGGATTCGAACCCACGGTACGCTATTAACGCACGCCAATTTTCAAGACTGGTGCCATAAACCAACTCGACCACCTCTCCATATCTTTGGATAATTGCCAAGGACAATATTAATATTAGCATTTTTTAATAGATTTGTCAATAGCATCTGTTAGAAAAAGTGAGTTTTTGGAGAAAAAATAGAAGAAGTTAAAACTTCCTCTATTTTTTTAATAATTTTTTTGAGCTTCTTTGCTTTCTTCCGTTTCGTTTGCTTGTGGTACTGATTTAGTTTGAGTTTCATTTTCTTTTTCAATTGCTTGTTTTCTAGCTTGTTTTGTTTTCAAATTATCTTTTGCAACAGTCATCAATAATTTAATTCTATTTGCTTGATTTGTTTCACTAGCACCAGGGTCATAATCGACTGGAGAAATATTGGCATCTGGGTATTTTTCCCTAATGGTTTTGATAACACCTTTACCAACAACATGGTTTGGTAAGCAAGCAAATGGTTGAACACAAATGATGTTTGGAATATCATGTTCAATATATTCAATCATTTCAGCTGTTAAGAACCAACCTTCACCTGTTTGATTTCCGATAGATAATACATCTTTTACTTTATCTTCTAGGTGCCAAATATCACAAGGTGGTAAATAACCTTTTTTAGAATTTGCTAAAGCGATTTTCATATCTTTTTCTAAAATATCGATTAATTTAATAGCTGCTTTCATAATTTTTGAAGAAGTTTTATTCGTATTTAATAAGCTATTAAATGTAATTTTATGTGTAGCCATAAATTTTACAAATCCCATAAAGTCAGGTAATATAACTTCTGCTCCTTCTTTTTCCAGTAAATCTGCAACATAGTTATTTCCAAATGGATGATATTTAATTAAAACTTCTCCAACAATACCAACTCTAGGTTTTTCAATAGAAGCATCTAATTCTATTTTTTCAAAGTCATTTACAATATCATAAATACTTTGTTTAAATTCTTTACTTGATGATTTTTGAAGTAATTTTTTACATTTTTCCATCCATTCATCAAATAATTTTTTAGTTTCACCTTTATTCTTTTCATAGGCTCTATTTTTTGTTAACATTTTTTGTAGTAAATCACCATATAAAATGGTTTTTAATAAACGTTCAATTAGAGGAACAGTTATCTTAAATCCTGGCATTTTTTCCATACCTACAATATTAAATGAAATAACTGGTATATTTTCAAAGCCTGCATCTTTAAGAGCTTTTCTAATAAATCCTATATAATTTGTTGCTCTACAGCCTCCACCTGTTTGTGACATAATTAAAGCGGTTCTATTTAAGTCATATTTACCAGATTGAAGCGCTTCTATCATTTGCCCTGTAACCAAGATTGATGGATAACAAGCATCATTATTGACATATTTTAATCCAGTTTCGACTGTTTTTTGTGTACATTCTCTTAGTAGTTCCACTTTATATCCGCTAGATTTTACAGCAGATTCTAGTAATTCAAAATGGATTGGTGCCATTTGTGGTACTAAAATGGTATAATCTTTTTTCATATCTTTCGTAAATATCTTTTTATGTTGTTCATAATCACCAATACCCTTATTTTCTCTTTTTTCCTTTTCACGTTTATTCATACTAGCAAGTAATGAACGAATACGGATTCTAACAGCACCTAAGTTATTTACTTCATCTATTTTAATTAAGGTATACATTTTATCATAACTAGATAAGATTTCTTCTACTTGGTCTGTTGTAACAGCATCCACACCACATCCAAAAGAATTTAGTTGAACTAATTCTAGGGAATCGTGCTTTCCAACAAAATCTGCTGCAGCATAAAGTCTTGCATGGAATACCCATTGATCAACGACACGAATTGGTCTTTTCACTTCTGTTTGGTTTGAAATACTGTCTTCTGTTAAAACACATAATCCTAAAGAAGTAATTAAAGTATCAATACCATGATTGATTTCTGGATCAACATGATATGGACGACCAGCTAATACAATACCTTTTAAGTGATTATCTTCTATGTATTTTACAGTTTCCGCACCTTTTCTACGAATATCTTCTTTACATTTTTGATATTCTTGTTCTGCTTTATCTGCTGCTTCATTTAATTCTTCTTTTGTAAAGTTATAAGCTTTAAATTCATCTAGTTCTAACATTTTCTTTACTAAGTTTTTCTTATCAAAAGGTAAGAAAGGATTTAAAAATTTTACGCTAGGATCTTTTAATCCTTCTACATTATTTTTTAATACCTCAGAATAAGAAATAACAATTGGGCAGTTATAATGGTTATCTGCTTTTTCATATTCTTTTCTAGAATATGGCATACAAGGATAGAATATCGTTTTAATTCCTTGTTCTAATAAACTTTCAATATGCCCATGAGAAAGCTTTGCTGGATAACATACAGATTCTGAAGGCATTGATTCCATACCTTTTTCATAAGTTTTTCTTGTACTCTTCTCAGAGATAATGACTCTGAATCCTAAACTTGTAAGGAAAGTAAACCAGAATGGATAATCCTCATACATATTTAAAACTCTAGGGATTCCAATGGTTCCTCTTGTTGCATATTGTTCTTCCAATGGTGTATAATCAAAAATTCTCTGATATTTATATTGTACTAAGTTTGGTAAATTTTTAGATTTTGTAACAACACCAGCACCTTTTTCACAACGATTACCTGTTACATGGATTTGTCCATTACTAAACTTGTTAATGGTTAATTTACAATGGTTTTCACAATTATTACAATGTGTATGTGTGATTTTTATTTTTAAATTATCTAACTCATCTTCTTTTAAAATAGTAGATGTATATTCCATATCTAAATTTGCTTCATATTGTTCTTTTGAAAGTAAAGCCATTCCGTAGGCTCCCATTAATCCAGAGATATTGGGTCTTACGACATTTTTGCCAACAATTAATTCAAAAGCTCTAAGGACAGCATCATTATAGAAAGTACCACCTTGAACAACAATGTGTTTTCCTAATGTTTCAACATCTCTTACTTTCATAACTTTTTGGATGGCATTTTTGATAACAGAATATGATAATCCACTAGAAATATCACCAACTGAATAGCCTTCTTTTTGTGCTTGTTTGATTTTAGAATTCATAAATACGGTACATCTTGAACCTAAATCAACAGGTGTTCTAGATTTGATCGCTTCTTTTACGAATTCAGATATCTCTAAATTTAAACTCTTAGCAAAAGTTTCGATAAAAGAACCACATCCAGAAGAACAAGCCTCATTTAACATGATATTATCAATAGAACCATTTTTAATTCTGATATATTTCATATCTTGCCCACCAATATCCACAATACTGGTTACATCAGGTTCAAAAGTTTTAGCAGCCGTATAATGGGCAATGGTTTCAATTTCGTTTAAATCAACATTTAAAGCTGTTTGAATTAATTTTTCGCCATAACCTGTTACACCACTATATCTTAAAATCGCTTTTTCTGGTAAGACTTTATACAATTTTCTTAGCATATCCATAACACTTTGTAATGGATTTCCTTCATTACTACCATATAAAGAATATAATAAGTTACCATCTCTATCAACTAACACAAGTTTTGTCGTAGTAGAACCTGCATCAATACCTAAGAAACAATCACCTTCATAATTTTCTAATGGTTTTGAAGGAACCGTTGCTTTATTATGTCTTTCTTTAAAAGCTTCATATTCTGTTTCATTTTTAAATAAAGGGTCTAAAGGTTGTGTAGTTGTATCATGTGAGTTTTTAAAATTCTCTATTTTCTTTTCTAATTCATTAGGTGTAATCACTTCTGTATTAAATGAATCCAAAGCAGCACCTTTTGCAACCAATAAATGCGCATTTTCTGGTACAATCACTTGGTCATCAGTTAAATGCAAAGTTTCTATAAAACGTTTTCTTAACTCTGGTAAATAACTTAAAGGACCACCTAAAAAGGCAATATTTCCTCTAATAGGTCTACCACAAGCCAAACCACTAATTGTTTGATTAACAACTGCTTGGAAAATAGAAGCAGCAAGGTCTTCTTTGGCAGCACCTTCATTAATTAGAGGTTGTATATCAGTTTTTGCAAAAACACCACAACGAGAAGCAATTGGATAAATTGTTTGATATCCTTTTGCCAACTCATTTAAACCTGCTGTGTCAGTATGTAATAAAGAAGCCATTTGGTCTAAAAAGGCACCAGTACCACCAGCACAAGTACCATTCATTCTTTGTTCAATCGAATTATCAAAATAGATAATTTTGGCATCTTCACCACCTAATTCAATAACAACATCTGTTTTAGGAAAATATTTCTCAATAACCCTTTTACAAGAAACAACTTCTTGAATAAAGTCCACTCCTAAAAATCTAGCCGCAGACATTGCACCAGAACCAGTTAGAGCTATAGTAAAAGAAGAAGAAGGGTATTTAACTAATAACTCTTCTAACACATCACAAACTGTTTTCTTAGCATCTGAAAAATGTCTACGATAATCTGAATATATAGTATTTTTATTGTTATCCATAACAATAATTTTAACTGTTGTAGATCCAACATCTAATCCAACATGTAATATTTCATTCATGACAAAAACTCCTTTTTTGTATATAAATTTTTCATTATTATCCACCCTAATTGTATACGGAAAAGCGGGTTTTGTCAAATGGAAATTGTTGTAAATGGGACCATTGGGACCAGGTTCTAACGGACCCAAAAGAAGAAAATATTTTAATTAGGTTATGGTTGTTCTAAAAAGGACAAACAAACAATAAAATAGATAATAAATGAAATGAATGAAAAGAGAAAGAAAGGAATGATAATATTATGAATAAAAAAATAGTTATTATTTTTACTGTTTTATTAATGATTATTTTGATAGGAGGATATTTTATTATAAACTATTTTAAAACACATCAAGAAGAAACAATTGTAGAGGAATATACACCAGAAGAAGAGATTACAGAAGAACAAAATAGACAAACAATTGTCAGTTTATATTTCTTAGAAAAAGAGACAAATGAATTGGCTCCTGAAGCAAGATTAGTGGATATTAAAGAAATTATGAATACACCTTATGATAAATTAGTAAATATGCTAATAGAGGGACCGAGAAATGAAAAATATACAAAATTAATTCCAGAAAATACAAAATTGAATCAGACATATAAAGAGAAGGATACGGTATATTTGGATTTTTCAAGTGAATTTTTAAATTATAATAAAGAAGATGCAACTGTAAAACAAAATATAATTGATAGTTTAGTAAAAACGTTAACACAGTTAACGGAGGTAAATTCTATTAAAATTTTAATTGATGGTGAGGAAAATGAAGAATTTAATGAAATTTATGATTAGATTCTTATATACTTTTTTTCATTATATAATAAAGGTTAGAATAAAGTATAAATGGAATGACATGTTATAAAATCAAATTTTTAAGAGAATAGATGTATTGAAAGTTGAAGGGCTATTAGCAAAAGCGATTTACATAAATTGACTTTTCGCTAGAAATTTGTTACAATGAAAGTGTAGCATTGAAAAATCATGATTCAAAAGGACACGGGATATATCGTGTCCACAGCGCTAGGAGGCGCAAACAAATGAAAAAAATTAAAGGACTCCTCTTTGTAGGAGGAGTATATCAGGAAGAAATCAAAGAAGGAACAGTAGAAATTCTGTTCCGGGACAACAACTCAGGGCGCTGGACAGTGATGTCTGGCAACCTGAAAAAAGAACTGGGGAAAAATATTTTCTACCCCAGAGGTGGATTCGGAAGGAATTTTTTCGAATTCGAGGTAGAAAAGATCCCTGAACCTACTAAGGAAATCCAAGCAGGAACGTTGTATTTCTGCTTAGGAGGGTACTCCGATGGGGAAAAGGAGTACATGACAACCAGTTTCCCCGAGATGATAGCAGTCCATAGGAATGGCTGCGGAAAGCTCTGGCTTGTAGGGAGGGGAGCAAAAGAGAACGAGGGTTCCAGCATCAGTGAGTATCCTATGATGAGCTTTAAAAACATAGAGTCCATTTTGCCTAATGGATTCTATGTCAACGGAGAACTCTGGATGATAAGCGGGAAACTCGTAATGCGTCCAAATTAATTTTCCGAGATACCAAATCAAACCAATTCTAATAGAGTTGGTTTGATTTGGTTTTGGAGAAAAGTGTATAATATTTTTAGGGCAAATGATAAAATAGCTAAAAAAATAAAATAGATATTTTTTATTTTAATATTTTATACAATTTAATATATTTAATAAATCGATGAAAGTGATTTAAAAAATATTCAACTTCGCGTAAAGACTTAATGGTATTATCTTTGCAACATTTAAAATTAAATTTCTTTTTAGGGGGTGGACATTTTCCACCTCTGTTTTCTATATTTTTAATTATTTTTTTATCCATGCTAATCTACACCTTTATTATTTAATATAATTTTATTAAAATTGTTATTATAGTATATTCTTTATTTTAAATAAAAGTGAAAGCATTTATAAACTTATAATATATTTCATAAAAAATACTAGATATAAACATTGCATAAATTATGTAAATATGATATACTAAAATCCACAAAATGCAAAGGAGGTGGGCATTTTGCCCATCCTAATTTAGTAAGCATACTGACTAGTGACAAAATAAATGCTAAATATAGTTACCGGAATAGATAATAAATATAAGAAAAGGATAAAAAATGGAAGAAAATATAATTTTAAAAGAAAATGAAAGAATTGACGATTTAGAATATAAAGATCTAAAAATTATTCAAAATACAAAAGGATTTTGTTTTGGAATTGACAGTATATTACTTTCAGATTTTGCAAAAAACATAAAAAAAGGGGCAAAAGTATTAGATTTAGGAACGGGAACAGGGATTATTGCTACTTTATTATGTGGAAAGACAGAGCTGTCTGAAATAACAGGAATAGAAGTTCAAGAAGAAGTATATGAAATGGCCAAAAGAAGTATACAACTAAATCATTTAGAAGATAAATTTAAATTGATACAAGATAATATATTAAATTTAAATCATTATTTTGAGAAAAACACAATTGATGCTATTGTGACAAATCCACCATATAAAAAGAAAGAAACGGGAGTACAAAATGAAGATGCAAGAAAATTAATTTCTAGACATGAAATAGAGGCAAGTATAGAAGATTTTATAAAGGTTTCTAAAGATATGTTAAAAGATAAGGGAGAATTTTATATTGTTTACAGACCAGAAAGATTAGTAGATTTATTATCGTTGATGAGAAAGTATAAAATAGAGCCTAAGAAAATACGATTTGTGTATTCGAATATTCATGCTGTATCTAAATTAGTATTAGTCCAGGGCATAAAAAATGCAAAACCATTTTTAAAGTTAGAACCAAATTTATATATTTATGATGAAAATGGAATTTATACAGAGGAAATTTTAAGAATTTATCATAAAAAATAAAAGTAAATCATAAAAAAGGAAACATGATTATGAAAAAGAAAAAGTGGAAAATAATTTTAATCATATCTAGTATAATTTTAATCATTTGCATATTAGTGGCAATTTTTGATGCAATTTCTTGCTATACAAGAGACATACAATATCCATATCCTGCATTAGGAATTGATGTTTTTCATTGGTATGAACAATTTAGAATAAATATGGTATTTTTCCTTTATATTATGGGAATTCCATTGATAATAGATATTTCATTATTGATTTTAGCTATTATAAAATTAAAAAAGAAAGGATAAACATATGAAAGAAATAGAAAAAGAAAAAACGGGAACATTATACATTGTTGCAACACCAATAGGAAACTTAGAAGATATTACATTAAGAGCGATAAAAGTATTAAAAGAAGTAGATTTAATAGCAGCAGAAGATACAAGGCATACCTTAAAGCTATTGAATCATTTAGAAATATCAAAACCATTAATCAGTTATCATAGACATAATGAAGATATCAAAACAGATATATTAATTAAAGAATTAAAACAAGGGAAACAGATAGCACTTGTTTCTGATGCAGGAACTCCAGGCATTTGTGACCCAGGAGAAGAGGTTATTAAAAAATGTATAGAAGAGGAGATTCCTATTGTGCCAATTCCAGGTGCTTGTGCAATGATTAATGCATTAATCTGTTCAGGATTAGATACAAAAGAATTTGTTTTTATAGGATTTTTACCATTAAACAAGAAAAATAGAAAAGAAAAATTAGAAGAAATCAAAAATACAACAAAAACCATTATTCTTTATGAAGCACCACATAAATTAGAAACAACATTAAAAGATTTAAAAGACATTATTGGGGATAGAAAAATTGTATTAGCAAGAGAATTGACCAAGATTCATGAAGAATATATAAGAGATAATATAGATGTATTAATTGAAAGAGCAAAAGAATTAAAAGGTGAAATTGTTTTAATGATAGAAGGTGCCGAAAAAAAGGAAGAAAATAACTTATTAGATTTGTCTTTAGAGGAACATTATGTGTTTTACAAAGAAAAAGGATTATCAAAAAAAGAAATTATTAAGCAAATAGCTAAAGATAGAAATGTGAATAAAAATGAAATCTATCAAAAATTTATAGATAGAAATTAAATAAATATAAGGAATGTGAGAATGTAAAAAATTAAATCTATCTAGAATATTAGTAAAAAATAAATAGTATAGAAGAATAGAACAAATTTATGCGGAATATAAATAAAAAAGCATAATAAATAATGTAAATACAAAAAGACCAAATAAATAAGAGAAGAACTCTTATTTATTTGGTTTCAATTTACCTATCTTTTTTGAACAATCTTCACAAATTAATTTATCATTATAACTTATTAAATTTTCAGTATTTCCGCAAAAAATACAATTAGGTTCATATTTTTTTAATACAATTGATGAACCATCGACATATATTTCAATAGGATCTTTTTCAGCAATGTTAAATTGATTTCTGATTTCAATAGGAATAACTACTCTTCCTAGTTCATCTACTTTTCTAACAATACCAGTTGATTTCACAGTTTATCCCCCCCTTAAAAAGTTAATTTACAATCCCATATACATTGTTAATATATCACAAATGGACAAGTAGGTCAATTAAAAAGTAATAAAAAGTTGATAATAGAATAAAATTATTTAGGTGATAAATATGTTAAATTTAGTTTGGCCAATTTTTATAATAATATCATTTTCTTATGCAATTTTTTCGGGAAATTTACAGAATTTGAATTCTAGCATATTTGATAGTGTAGAAAGTGCTGTAAATCTAAGTATAACCATGTTAGGAACGATGTGCTTATGGAGTGGAATTATCAATGTTGCAGTAAATACCAATATAATGAAAATATTGAATAAAATGTTAAAACCAATTATTAAGTTTCTCTTTCCAGAAATAAGAGAAAATCAAAAAGCACAAAATGAAATTTCTATGAATATGGTAGCCAATATTTTAGGATTGGGGAATGCGTCTACACCATTAGGATTAAAAGCCATGGAAACTTTACAAAAAGAAAATAAAAATAAACAAGAATTAAGTAATTCTATGATCATGTTAATTGTAATGAATACTGCATCCATTCAAATAATTCCAACAACCATTATTGCTATAAGAAGTTCTTTAGGATCAGAAAATCCAACCTCTATTATTGTTCCTGTATGGATAGCAACCATTTGTGCAGGAATTGTAGGTGTGACAGTAACAAAATTATTTATAAAATATTCTAAAAAAAGGGAGAATAAATGATACATATTATCAATTTTTTATCAAATTTGGCAATGCCATTAATTATTTTAATCATTGTTATTTATGGTTTTATAGAAAAAAAAGAAGTTTTTGATAAATTTATCGAAGGAGCAAAAGAGGGGATAAAGATTGTTATCAATATCTTTCCTACATTAATAGGTCTTTTTTTAGCAGTAGGAACGCTAAGAAGTTCTGGGGTGCTTGATATAGCAATAAAATTAATAGAACCATTATTACATATGATGAACTTTCCAACAGAAATTATGCCATTGGCATTATTAAGACCGATATCAGGAAGTAGTTCTATTGCTGTTGCAACAGATATTATGAAAAATTTCGGAGTGGATAGCCAAATTGGAATCATGGCAGGTGTTATTATGGGAGCAACAGAGACAACATTATATACAATAGCTGTATATTCATCAAGTGTAAAAATTAAAAAAACAAGATTTGTTTTAATCGCATCATTAACAGCAGATGCTGTCGGAATCATAACAAGTGTGGTTATATGTCGATTATTGTCGTAAAGTTTTTCTTGACAATATTTTACATATAATGTATAATTATGGAAAACAGTTCAACAAGGATATTATTATATATGTTATTAAAAATTTTAATATTTATTTCGATATTTTTTATCATAAGATACATGATAGTTAAAATCTTATTTAGAAAAATGTTAAATTCAGAAAAAAATTCCAGAAAAGAAAAATAAGACACTATAATATTTATTATTTACACAAACAAAGTAAGTATAAGTGATGATACATATACTACGAAATATATTAAGTGTTATATCTTTTAATAAGTTTTTAATTTTGTAGAGGAAATAACAAATCCCCCATAATTAGTATTTAAAAATTTTTTGCCCCTATATTATTTTAAATATTTTTTTTCTATGTTATTTTCTCTACAATACATATAAATTTTAAAATTTAGAAGAAAATAAATCTATTTTTATAGAAATAGATTTATCTATGATAAGTTTCACCATTTGATATTTTAAATGCTCTAAAAATTTGTTCTAATAAAAAGACACGAATCAATTGATGAGGAAAGGTCATTTTTGAAAAACATATCTTTTGGTGAGCTTTTTTTAATATATCAGAAGAAAGACCTAAAGAACCGCCTATGACAAAAGTAATATTACTAGTCTGCAAAGACAAATTTTCAATATTTTTTGAAAATTCCTCAGAAGTAAATTCCTTTCCAGTTAAATCCAAACAGATGATGTAAGAATCTTTTTTTATATGATTTAATATAGAATTTGATTCTTTTATTTTTATTTCATTAGAAAGACTTTCGTTTAACTTGTCTGGTATTTTTTCATCAGGTAATTCTATTATATTTAATTTACAATATTTACTTAATCTTTTAGAATATTCATTTATGGCATCTTTTAAATAAGTTTCTTTAATTTTTCCAATACAAACGATATTAATAGTAAGCATGATTACAAATTCCTTTCTAAAACTTTAAGCAATATTTAAATTGTAACTAATTTACTATGTGTATCTCTACCTGCAACAGATAAAGTTAAAGAATTCTCATTATAGTTACTAGCAATTAATTCTTCTACAACCGTTTTATAGGCAAGTTCTGGAAAATTACTTTCTTTACTTAAGTGACCCAACATTGCATTTTTTAAACCTGATTTTAATAGAAAAGAAATGGTTTTTCCAGCAATTTGATTTGACAAATGCCCGTGATGGACCAGCGATTCTAGATTTTAGAGAAAATGGATATGATGAGCATTTTAATACTTCTGGGTCATAGTTAGATTCTAACATAACAAATAAGCTTTCCTCTAAATTTTTTAAGATATCATTTGTCATATGTCCAATATCTGTTGCAATACTAATTTTCTTATTTTCATTTAGTATGGTAAATCCACAAGGATTTGCGGCATCATGTGGAATGGAAAATGGATTAATATCCAAATCTCCTATTGAAAATTTTTCTGCAACTTTAAATTTTTTTATATTTTTATCTGCTATTTTATCTCTCTGTTTTGGCATAGCATCTAGGGTTTCTTGATTGACAAATACAGGTAAATCGAATTTTTTTGAAAAAGTACCTAATCCTTGTACGTGGTCAGAATGTTCATGTGTAACTAAAATACCATCTATAGAACAAGGGTCTACTTGAATGTCATTTAATGCTTTTTCAATTTTTTTACAACTAACACCTGCATCTATTAATAATTTTGTATTGTCTGTTTCGACAAATAAACTATTTCCACTACTTCCACTATATAAACTACAAAAATTTAGCATAATGTTCTCAATCTCTTTCCTTTGTTTATTTCTGTTTTTATGCTGTTACTCTTTCGATTTTTGCACCAATTTTTCTGAATTTTTCTTCTATATTTTCATAACCTCTATCAATATGTTCCAAATTATAAATTTCTGTTACACCTTCAGCAGCAGTACCTGCAATTACTAAAGCTGCTCCAGCTCTTAAATCAGAAGAATAAACTGGTGCTCCAAATAATTTTTTAACACCTTCAAAAAAAGCCGTTTTTCCATGAGCCGTAATTTTTGCCCCCATTTTATTTAATTCCTCTGTATATTGGAATCTAGAATCCCAGATACTTTCATTAATCGTACTTGTCCCATTAGCAAGTGATAAAACAACACCCATTTGTGGTTGTAAATCTGTAGGAAAACCAGGATATGGTAAGGTTTTAATGGTTGCCTTATTAGGTCTTTTATTACACCAAACACGAATACTATCTCCATTATCTTCTACATTACCACCAATTTCTATAATTTTAGCAGTAATAGATTCTAAGTGTTTTGTAATACAATTTTTAATTAATAAATCACCTTTTGTTGCAACTGCAGCAAGCATAAACGTACCTGCTTCAATTTGGTCAGGAACAACAGAGTAGGTTGCATTTCCATGTAATTTTTCAACACCATTGATTTTGATTACATCTGTACCAGCACCTCTAATATCTGCTCCCATAGTATTTAAAAAGTTAGCAACATCAACAATATGTGGCTCTTTTGCAGCATTATCGATAATGGTTGTTCCTTTGGCAAGTACTGCTGATAACATAACATTGATGGTTGCACCAACTGATACAATATCCATATAAATAGGACAGCCCTTTAATTTTTTTGCTTTTGCATAAATCTTACCTTTTTCTACAGTAACATTAGCACCTAATAATTCAAATCCTTTGATGTGTTGGTCAATTGGTCTAGCACCTAATTTGCAACCACCAGGCATACCAACTTCAATTTCACCTTTTCTACTAAGCATAGCACCAATGATATAGTAAGATGCTCTAAATTTGCTAGTTAAATCCAAAGGTGCTTTTGTTGTTGTAATATTAGATGTATCAATTGTGATGCTGTGAGCATCATTCCAAGTGATTTTTGCTCCTAATTTTTCTAATATGGTACAAGATATTTTTATATCACTAATATTTGGTAGATTTTCTATTGTACATACACCATCAATTAAAAGAGTGGCTGGTAAAATAGCAACGGCAGCATTTTTAGCACCGCTAATTGTTACCTCTCCTTTTAGTGGTGTGGGTCCTTTTACAACTAATTTTTCCAATTTATATACCCCCAATAAAATTATATATTATGAATTTAAAATAAGAATCTAACCCGATATAACAATCAAAAATTGCTATTGAGTAGCCTTATTGTCTTTTACAATAAAATAGAGTGTATATTATTTTACACTCTACTTTTCCTATAAACTATATCATAAACCAATTTAGATTGCAACTATTTTTTAGCAGTAATTAGACCTGTATCATTTAATATTTCTAATATTTTAAATTTTAATTTAAAAGTAAGATTTTCTTCATTGTCAGATACAATAGAAAATTCTTCATCTGTTAACGAATTTTCTAAATCTTCTTTGGATTCTTCAGGCACAATTCCAGAAGAGGCATCAACAAAACATAAAGGAGGAAACATGACACACCACCAATTTTGTCCTTTGGCTTCACCTATCTTTACCTTTAAAGCATCATAATATCCTGCAGGTAGAGAAATATCTCCATAATGTTTTGTTGGAAATTCAAAATTCCCAATCTCCACATTAACAGAATAGTCAAATCCTTCTTCTTTTATGGTATCTAAAGCAATTTCTTTGAAATTTTCGATGTTTTCGTTAGCAATTGTTATGGCTTCTTCTTTAGAAGAGCAATTTGCACATAAGGTATTCATATATTCTAGTAAGTGATCTCTAACAATATATTTTAAGTTTTGATCAACATCAGAATCACTATTAGCAATGACATGTAAACGAAACACAGAATCAGCAATATCTGTGGAAACATCATTGGCATAAGATATGGCGCAAATGGTAGTATAGGCAAAAAATAGAAATGTTAAAATGATTACCATTTTTACCTTGGAATGATTACATAATTTTAAAAATTTTTTCATCAGTTACCTCCAATAAACTTTTTTTGCAAAATATTCTTTAAGATAAGTATTAACAAAAAATGAAAAAATATACATTGTCGAAAAAAAACGATGAGTTTCTTTGAAATATGATTGACATATTTGTAAAGAAATGGTAAAATTTACCAGTAAGCAAAAACAAGAAATTAGCAATTCCGTATGGTTATATGAATTTGAAAGGAATGTTTGTGATGGAAAATATAACAAAAGAAAAAAGTTGTGCATTTTATGCAAGTGATTATCATTTTGAAATGATAAGTTTACCATATATTAGTAAATGTATGGATGAAAAAAAGGAAATCGTTATATTAACAGAAAACAATTTAAAAGATACAGTACATACATTAATATCAAAAATGAATTTAAACGAAGAAAAAAGAAACAAAATATTATCATTAGATTGGGATAACAATGATTTAAAAAAATTTAAAGAGATTAGCAAAAAGACAAAAGAAAAAGTGGATATGATTATTTTTATAAAAGGAAAACAAAATTATATTAAAAATATTAATAAAAATATTGAAAAATGGGTAATAAAGAATAATCATGTGAAAATTATTGATTGCTATGAGTTTTTCGAAATAGAAGAGAAGATTGATGAAATTGCGAAAGAATATAATAAAGTATTAGGGACATCTAGGTTATAAGGAAATTAAAATGAAAAATAAGTAGTAAAATGACAGGTAAACTTTTTGCCTGTCAATAATTGACTAAAATAAAATTATGGTGTAATATAAGTTTGATTTTAAATTTTTGGAAAGGATGAAAACTATGGATACAGAATTAGAAGAAGTGAAAGATATATTAAAAAAATATGGTCAAGAACATTTATTAAATCATTATAATGACTTAGATGATAATAAAAAGGAAATATTATTAAAACAAATTAAAGAGATTGATTTTGAACTTGTAAACAAATTATATGATAGTACAAAAGAACAAAAAACAAATAATAATGATAAAATTACACCTATTAATTATTTAGATAAATATAAGCTAAATGATCAATATAAATATTATGAATCTATAGGGAAAAAGGCAATTAAAGAAGGAAAGCTATCTGCAGTTACTATGGCAGGCGGACAAGGTACAAGATTAGGACATAGTGGACCTAAGGGAACATATGATATTGGATTAGATTCACATAAATCTTTATTTGAATTATTAGCGGATAATTTAAAAGAAGAAGGAAAGAAATATGATGTTATTATTCCATGGTTTATTATGACAAGTAGAGAAAATAACAAAGAAACTGTTGAATTTTTTGAAAAACATAGATATTTCGGCTATAAAAAAGATAAAAATATCTTTTTCTTTGAACAAGGTGAACTTCCAATGATGGATACAGAAGGAAAAATATTAATCGGAGAAGATGGATTAATCAAACTTGCGGCAGATGGTCATGGAGGAATTTATGAATCACTAGTAAAAAGTAATATGACCAAAAAAATGAGAGAATTAGGTATTGAATGGGTATTCATTGGTGGAGTTGATAACTGTTTAGTAAAAATGGTAGATCCTGTTTTAATGGGAATTGCTATTGATAAAAAGGTAACAGTTGCTTGTAAATCAGTTGTAAAAGCAAATCCTCATGAAAAAGTAGGGGTGTTTTGTAGAAGAAATGGAAGACCAAATGTTATTGAATATTCAGAAATTACAGATGAAATGGCAGAAGCAACTGACGAAAATGGAGAACTATTATATGGAGAATCACATATATTATGTAATT
This sequence comes from uncultured Clostridia bacterium, assembly GCA_944387445.1. Classification (GTDB taxonomy): domain Bacteria; phylum Bacillota; class Clostridia; order TANB77; family CAG-508; genus CAG-269. Next base: position 45,467 of record CALXEX010000013.1, read on the forward strand.
TATTTAGCATTGATGCAATTGAAAGAATGGGAGCAGAACCATTACCATATCATGTGGCATTTAAAAAGGCAAAATACATTGATAAAGATGGGAATTTAGTTGTACCAGATTCTCCAAATGCCTATAAATTTGAAGCATTTTTATTTGATGCGTTTGGAGAAGTAGATGATATGGCAGTTTTAAGAGTAAAAAGAGAAGAAGAATTTGCACCAGTTAAAAATAGTGATGAAAAAGGTGTAGACTGCCCTAAGACTGCAAGACAATTATACAAGAAATTTTATCATTTAGATTAAATATAAAAATATTTTCTATGTTTATAAAAAATAAAGATGATGTTGTAAATATTACAACATCATTTTTTTCTTAAATTTTTTATGAAAGACTTTTTTTATCATTTTATTTATGGTACGATAGCAAGAGAAAAAATAATGAATATGAAAAAAGAAGGAGGTCATTATATGAATTACTTAGAAGAATACAAAAAATGGTGTGAAAGTCCAGAATTTGATGAAGAGACAAAAAAAGAATTATTAGCAATCAAAGATGATGAAAAAGAAATAGAGGATCGATTTTATAAAGAATTAGAATTTGGAACAGCAGGGCTTAGGGGTGTCATTGGTGCAGGAACAAACAGAATGAATCAATATACAGTAGGAAAAGCAACACAAGGATTAGCAAATTACATATTAGAGCAAGGAACAGAAGGAAAAGGGGTAGCCATTAGCTATGATTCTAGAAAAATGTCAAAAGAATTTAGTATGCAAACAGCCCTGATTTTATGTGCAAATGGAATTAAAACATATTTATTTAAAAGTTTAAGACCAGTTCCTGAATTATCTTTTGCCATAAGAGAATTAAAATGTACAGCAGGAATTATGATAACAGCAAGCCATAATCCACCAAAATATAACGGATATAAAGTATATTGGGATGATGGAGCACAAATTGTAGCTCCAAGAGATAAAGATATTATTGCAAAAGTAAGAGCAGTTGAAAACTTTTCTGAGATAAAACAAATGTCAGAAGAGGAAGCAAAAAATAAAGGATTATTAAACTTTGTAGGAACAGAAATGGATGATCAATATATTGAAAAACTAAAAAGTTTAATCTTAAATCCAGAAATTGTGAAAGAGCAAGGTAAAAAATTAAAAGTCGTATATACACCGTTACATGGAACAGGAAATATGGTTGCAGAAAGATTATTAAAAGAAATCGGAATTGAAAATCTATATGTTGTTCCAGAACAAAAAGAACCAGATGGAAATTTCCCAACAGTAGATTATCCAAATCCAGAAGATCCAAAAGCATTTACATTAGCATTAGAATTGGCAAAAAAAGTAGATGCTGACGTTGTATTGGCAACAGATCCAGATGCGGATAGATTAGGGATTTTTGCCAAAGATACCAAAACTGGAGAATATAAAAATTATACAGGAAATATGTCAGCATTATTAATTGCAGAATATAGAATATCACAAATGAAAGAAAAAGGTATTTTACCAGCAAATGGAATGTTTATTACAACTGTGGTATCTTCTGAATTGGCAAAAGCGATTGCGAAAAATTACAACTTAGAATGTATCGAAGTATTAACTGGATTTAAAAATATTGGAGCAGTTATGAGAAAAGCAGAAGAAAATAAAGATAAAGAATATGTATTTGGATTTGAAGAAAGCTATGGATGCTTAATTGGCGATTATGCAAGAGATAAAGATGGAATCTCAGCAGTTATGGCACTTTGCGAATCAGCATGTTATTATCAATCAAAAGGAATGACATTATGGGATCAAATGATAGCTATCTATGAAAAATATGGTTATTATAAAGAAACACAAGTGTCAATCGTAAGAGAAGGCGCAGAAGGTGCAGAAGAAATTAAACAGATTATGACAAATACACGAAATAAAGATATTGAAAAGATTGGGGATTATAAAGTTTTAACATTTAAAGATATAGAAAAAGACTATGTAAAAAATATGATAACAGGAGAAGAAAGTAAAACAGGTTTACCAAAATCAAATGTGTTATATTATGAATTAGAAGATAATAATTGGTGTTGTATTAGACCATCAGGAACAGAACCAAAAATAAAATTATATATGGGAGTTAAAGGAAAAACGGATGAAGAAGCAACAAAAAAACTAGAAGAGCTAAAACAAGCTATGTTAGATGTTGTGAAATGTTAGGGACGTGCCAAATCGTTCCAAAATGATACCAAAAGGGACAGACTTATTTTTCTTTTTATGATTACCTATAAAAAATATAGAATATAAAGTCATTACATGATTTTGTATAAGCTAAATTTTCACAGAAATTCTAAAATAAAAAAGTGAGCCTCTTTCATTGTTGCCAAAAATCATAGGCAAAATGAACATCCCTCACTTTTTTATTAAGAATTTCTATATTCAAATTTAGATACGCAAAATCATTTCATTTTTTATATTCTATATTTTTTATAGCCAGATATTAAAACGATAATGGTCTGTCCCTTTTGGTATCATTTTGGAACGATTTGGCACGTCCCTTAAAGTTTCCAATCATCTAAATTTCTTTGGATAGCACCAAACAAATTAGCTCTTATCATAGGAATATTTTTTGATAATGTATAAATTAAATTTTTCATATCTTCTCTTTTAGAAGTTCCATCCATTGGACAAACTTTTGGCATAACAGCGATAATATTTTTTCTAACAAATCGTCTAATTTCCTTTTCAGGTGTATAGACAAGTGGTCTAATTAAAGTGATTTTTGATCTGTCCATATAACTTTTTGGTGAAAATGTTCCAATATTTCCTGTATATAATAAATTTAAAAGAAAGGTTTCTAAAACATCATCTTGGTTATGACCTAAAGCAATTTTATTACAACCTTCTCGAATAGCAATAGAATTAATGACACCTCTACGTAAATTTGCACATAAAGAACATGGATTTTTTTCTTTTCGGATATCAAAAACAATTTCTTTTGCATTGCTATTTTCAATAAATAAAGGAATATCTACTTCCTCACATATTTTAGTTAAAAAGTCGATATCAAAAAATTCAAATCCTGGGTTGACACTCACAGCGATAATGTCAAACTTTTTAGGATAAAATATTTGTAGATTTTTAAAAGCTTTTAACATAGTAATAGAATCTTTTCCACCAGAAAGGCAGATGGCAATTTTGTCACCTTCTTCTATCATATGATATTCTTCGATTGCTTTTCGCATATGACTTAATATTCGTTGCATAGTGATTCCTCTTTCTCATTTTTTTATAGTATATCATATATTGTCAATAACTTTGAAATTCTCTAAGACAAGTATAGGAGCAAAAAATTATCATAAATAAATGTAGTGTTACAATTGATGTGAAACAAAAATAATAAAAATTGAATAAGTGATTCAAATCATATATAATTAAGTTGCTAAACAAAAATTATATAAAGGAGATTTGAATCACTTATGAATAATATTATAACAGAAAAAAATAAAAAAAGATACCTACCACACGATATTAATACAAGAAAATATGCAGTAGAGATGTATAGAAATTGTGGAGATATAAATTATGTATGTAGAAAGTACCATATATCAAGGGTTTCATTATGGAGATGGAATAAAGAATATGATGGAACAATAGAAAGTATAACAGATAAATCGCATAAACCAAAAACAAGACATCCAAATGCACATACAAATAAAGAAATAAGATGGATAAGAAATTATGTAAGAAGAAATCCAAGAATAACATTGTGTGAGTTATGGGTAAAACTAAAAAGAGAAAAAGGATACACAAGAACAATAACAGCGTTATATAGAGTAATGAGAAGGTTAAATATAAAATTCTACAAAGGAATGAATATAAAGAACACATCAAAGAAGAAACATAATAAAAAATATCATACACCAGAGAAAGTAGGAGAAAAAGGACAAATGGACGTAAAATACGTACCAAATGAGTGTAAGAGTGAACAAATAGTAGAAGATAAAAGGTTTTACCAATATACATATATAGATGAAGCAACAAGGGAGAGATATTTATATTGGTATGAAGAGCATACACCAACAAATACAGTAGATTTCGTAAAGAGAGTAATAAGATATTTAGGATATAAACCAAAAGAAATACAAACAGATAATGGAGTAGAATTCACATATAATAGAGCAGATATAAAGAAAGAACATCCATTAGATAAATTGTTAAAAGAGTTAGGAATAAAGCATCATAAGATACAACCAAGAACACCAGAGCATAATGGAAAGGTAGAAAGAAGTCATAGAAATGATAACGAAAGATTTTATAGTTATCTAAAGTTTTATAGCTTAGAAGATTTAAGAGAACAAGGAAAAAGATATGTTAAGAGATCAAATGATATACCAATGGCAGTATTAGGATATTTAACACCAAAAGAGAAACGAGCTAGACTAGAAGAATTTGGCATGGTTAATTGTGCAATTTAGTTATATAGAATAAATTTTTATATAATTTTGTTTCACATCATTGACACAACAACA
>CALXEX010000014.1 GCA_944387445.1 uncultured Clostridia bacterium
ATAGAATTATTTTTCAAAGAAGAGGATCAGGTTGTAGAGATGAAAGATTCAAATTAGAAACAATCGGTGGAAGAGTAAAAGAAGATGACATCGATTTTAGAACTGCCTTGAATAGAGAAATTATGGAAGAGGTTGGAACAGAAGCCAATATAGAAATAAGAGAATTTATTACATCAACATATGCTACTACATTTGACAATAGATATGATAAAGAACAGCCTTGGGTATATTTAGTATATAAAGGAACTTTAAAAAGTGGGAAATTAACAATAGCAGAACCTGATAAGTGTTTAGGGTATGAAAGATATAAAATTGGTGAAGTAGATGAAAGAGAATTAAGTAATGGAGCAAAAGAACTTTATAAAATTATAAGTGAAAAATATAATGATTTAAAATAGAAACAATTTGAAAAGGGATGAAAAGTATGAAAGTAAAAGAGCAAACCAAAAAGATGAAAGAAATGATAAATGGATATAAATTGACATATCTAATCATGTCAGCAAATAATATTGGACTATTTAATATATTAGATAATAAAGGAAAAACATTGAAACAGATAGCTATGGAATTACATTTAGAAGAGGATAGAATTGAACCTATATTAAATGGGTTGACATTTCATAAAATAATCAGTAAAGATAAGGATAGCTATTATTTAGAAGAATATAACGAGGTATTAAATAAGAACTCAGAATATAATCAACTAGGGTATATAAAATTTGCTGAAACCATCATAAAAAGATACGAGAACTTAGAAAATGCTATCAAAAATAAAGAAACAGCAACTAACAGCTTTAAGGATTTAACAGAAAAAGATGCAGAAAGCTTTATGCAGGGAATGAATGCAAATGCAATCAACCCATCTAAGTTTATTGCAGAAAACTATGACTTTGATAATCATAAAATATTAGACGTTGCAGCTGGTGCAGGAACATATTCCATAACAGTAGCTAAAAAATATGAAAATATTACAGCAAAAATGATTGATTTGCCAGAAATGGTGAAAATACAAAATAAAAGAATTCATCAAGAAGGATTAGAAGATAGGTTAACATCTGAAACTTATGATTATAATATCAATTTTCCAACAGGCAATTATGATGATGTATTCCTATTTGCAGTAGTCCATCAAGAACCAGAACAACAAGTAAGAAAGTTGTTAGATAATATTTACCATGTTTTAAAACCAAATGGAAGGCTTTTCTTAAGCAGCTTCTTCTTAAACGAAGATAAAATCAGTCCAGAATATTCTGTACAATTTGCTATTGAAATGTTAATAAATACAGAAAAGGGAAAAGCATATACACATAATGAAATTCAAGACTTAATGAAAAAGAGTCAGTTCAAAGAAATAGAAAGAGTGGATGAAATACCAGGACCAGCAACATTATATATTGCGAAAAAATAGTTATGAATGTAAAAATTGGAGGTAATTATAAATGAGTTTAAATATTATAAATGAATTAGTTGTTGCAAATGTACAAAATTCAATACAATTTTATGAAAATAATTTTAATTTTACAACAGAAATGAAAGAAGGAAAACCAATTACTTGGGCACAATTAAAAAATAACGAAGCAATTATCATGTTAGAAGATTATAATACTGTAAAGAGTGAAATAAGTAATTATCCAAGTAAAGTTCATAATAGTAATTTGATTAAATTCGAATATAATGAACTTAGAGAAATAAAGGAGTTATATAAAACATTAAAACAAAATAATATTGAATTTTTCATGGAATATACAGAAACTGATTATGGAAAAGCTGAATTTGGAATTTTAGATCCAGACAAAAATTTGATATTAATTTCAGCCGTAATGTAGTTTAGAATAAATAATAACATGATAAGTGTTTAGGAAGGGAGTATATAATGTCGAATAAGTGTAGATTAATTATATTTTCAGATATACATTATTTGGATAAAAGACCAGAAAAATTAGACTTTAATTTAAGTAGAAAACTTACACAATATTCTGTAGAAGTGATAGATAAGTTGATAAATAAAATAAATGAGGATAAACCAGATGTAAGTATCTGTTTAGGAGATTTGATTGAAGATACATTTAATCATGATTTAGATATTATAAATTATACATATATTTGGAATAAATTAAAAAATATACAAGTTCCATTTTATTCAGTAATGGGAAATCATGATTTACGAACCATGAATTCCAGAAAAGAACTTGAAAAAATTATGGGCTATCAAAATGCAACATTTTCATTTAACTTAAAAGGCTATCATTTTATTATTCTAACAACAGATATTAGAGAAGATTTAGGTGGAGATGATGGTGGAATATATAAGGCACAATGTATGTCAGAAAAAGAAATTGCTTGGCTGAAGGAAGATTTAGAAAAAAATCAATTACCTTGTATCATATTTACCCATTTTGGTTTAGCAGAAGATAGGCAAATAGGAAATTATTGGTTTGAAAAAAATCCAGAAGATGGTTTAATGAGTAATCGAAAAGAAGTGAAGGAAATCATAAAATCTGATGAGAATATAATTGCTATTTTTAATGGACATCAGCATTGGACAAAACAATTACAGGAAGATGGAAAAAATTATTATACAGTAGGATCATTAACAGATAATGTTGATATGAAAGGCATACCAGATGGAGTATATTTAGAAGTAGAATTAGAAGATAGGAATGTCAAAATAATAGAGAAACATATTTAGAAAAAATGTAAGTTTGATAATCTAGATAAAATATGATAAAATAAAACATATTCTAAGTTGAAGAATAAGATTTCATTTCAAAAATTATTATTTTTATTAGGAGGACAAATTTATGAAGACATTGAAGATGAAAATCGCAGTTCCTGAAGTGGAAGGTGGACGGCTTATTTCAGCAGAAGTAAAAGATGGTAACATTTTTGCAAAATTTGAAATTGAAGATCGAAGAAGAGAAAATGTAACTCCTTTGATTTTCAAAGGTAATCCGGAGAGCAGAATAGATTATACAACCTTCGATGGAAAGTGGCTAGAACATCATCCAACTACAATGAGACAAAAAATGACTCTAAGGATATATCAGAAAGCAAAGAGTCAAGGGAGATTACATGCTTTTACTTGTATGAGATTGGATCCATCTATTAAAGATGGAAAGCTGGTATACCAGCAAGGTCTACCACCGGCGCTAGGATTTTCCTGTGCAGAATGGAGAAATATGTTGAAAGAGTATAATCCAAGTCGGAATAGTCGACTGATGACCATAACGGAGCATGCATGTAGGAACCTATTTCTTATTAAGAGGCTTGTGGAGTCTGGATATGAAATTGAAGAAGCGTGGGAAACCGTATGTGATGATTCTCAAGAAATTGGTCATTATTCTAATTCAGATAATCATTCAAGCGATTTTGAGCCAACGGGTAGTAGAGGAGTATGTGGCTTTTATGATTTGGCTAATACATGGAAGATACTCGAAGGAGATTCAGAGATATTTGGTGATTTTTGGGTTGCTAGTGGGTTCTACAATAACAGTAGCAAAATCTGTCCAGTGGGTGACATAAGACCTCAGCACTCAAAAGGGGACTATGTTAATATTAGCGTAGGTATGCTTGCACTTGACTAAATTTTTAGGAACGAGATGAGACTTGCTTTGCAGGTCTCATCTTTAGTTACGCTTTAATTTTGTAAAAAAACACATGTTATATGTGATACCAGAATTTATATATATTTGAGAAAATTAAAAATTTATGATATAGTAATAAAAGAAATGATTAATAGATATAAATTAACCTATAAAAATAAAGAAATAGCAACTAATAACTTTAAGGATTTAGCAGAAAAAGACGCAGAAAGTTTTATGCAAGAACCGGAGGTAATATAAAGAACATGGACGATATTTTAAAAGATAATAATAATGCTAACTATATAAAGAAAATATCAGCATATGAACAATTTAAGAACAAAAATATAGATAATGATTTAATTAGATTTTATTATCAATTTAATCATTTAAAAGACATATATAGGCAAGGATGGATAAAAAATATATTAGGAAAAGAACATATTCATAAAATTGAAAGTGTAGCTGACCACTCATGGAGTGTAGCTATGTTAGTAATTAGTGTTATCGAAAAATATAAATTAAATATGGATATTGCAAAATGTATGAAATTATCCATTATACATGAACTAGGTGAAATATATGCAGGAGACTTTACACCAAGTGATCATATATCGAAAGACAGAAAACATGAATTAGAGGAAAAAGCAATAGAAAAAGTATTAAATACCATTAATTTTGAAAATGATTTTTTACAATTATGGGAAGAATATGAAAAACAAGAAACAGAAGAGGCACAATTTATAAAGCAAGTAGATAAACTGGAATGTATTATGCAAGCTAGTTGTTATGGAATAGATATTTCATATATGAAAGCTAGTCAAGATAATATTACATTGCCATATTTAAAACAAATTCTAAAAGAACTAGAAACTTTAACAAGTGGTAATGATATACCATTAAATATAAAAAAAGCAGATAGAGAAGGAGCTTGAAAATACAGTCATAAAAATAATAAAATTTGAATTAATCCAATAGGAAGAAAGGTTAAAATTTTATGGAAGATAAAATATGTAAAAAATTTCTAGAACTATTTTATAAATTATCACAAATACCAAGAGAGTCAGGAAAAGAAAAAAGATTTGCTGATTTTTTAGAGGCATTTGCGAAAGAAAATAATTTAGAATGTTATAGAGATGAAAATAACAATGTTTTGATAAAAAAATCTGGTAATAAGAAAAATAATGAGCCAATTATATTGCAGGCACATATGGATATGGTATGTGTAAAAAGAGAAAATAGTAACCATGATTTTGATACAGATCCAATTGAAATAGTCAGAAATGGTGATGTCATATCAGCAAAAGATACATCATTAGGAGCTGACCAGGGAATTGGATTAGCTATCATGTTACTCATATTGGAAAGTAGCAAAATAAAACATCCAGATTTAGAGTGTTTATTTACGACTGAAGAAGAAACAACTTTTTATGGTGCAGTAAACTTTAATTATTCAAAATTGAAAGGAAAGAGATTAATTAATATAGATCATGATAAAGATGATTCTATTGTAATAGGATGTGATGCAGATATCTGTAATCAATATATATTTGAAGGAAAACATATTACTACCAATATGCCATCTTATAAAATAACAATTAGTGGTGTAGAAGGTGGAAATTCAGGATGGAAAATTGAGAGAAGTAGTAAAAGTGCAATTAGCATAATGGCAAAGATAATACAAAAGTTACAGACCGAAGAGGATGTATATATTTGTCAAATTTCAGGAGGTAACTCAGAAAATGATATAGCAACTTCATGTGAATGCACTATAAAAACAGACAGTAAAGATATAGAAAATAAGATAAAGAGCAATATAGAAGAAAAGCATATAGATATACAAATAGATGAAGTAGATAGTGAAATCTCATTTTCTTCAGAAGATAGCCAAAAAATAATAGAAGAGATAATCAATTTAAAACAAGGTTTGATTACAAATAGAAACAATATTATTACATCAGGAAATATAGGAAAGATAGAAACCATAAACAATAAAATCGTAATAACAGGAATTTTAAGAAGTATAGAAGAGAGTGAAATGGAAGAGCAAAATTATGAAAATAAGCGTATATCTAAAAGTAATGATTTTGAAACTGAAGAAGTTTACAAAGATTTAGCATGGATACCCAATAAAAATTCGAAATTAAAAGAAGATTATAAAAACATATATTATCAAGTAAATGGAGAGTATCCTGGTTTCGAAATTACACACGGAGGATTAGAATGTAGTTGTATCGCTCAAAGAATAACAGGATTAGATATGATTTCTATTGGAAGTATTATAGAAGATTTTCATACTGTAAATGAAAGGATGTATATTAGTTCGTGTGAAAAAACGATAAAAACATTGTTAGCTTTTTTAGAGTATGAAAATAGTTAATCTAGCCATCAAAAGAAGAATGGACATAGAATTAGCAAATAATATAAAAAATAGTCTTTAAAATAGAAGGGAATTTAAACTATGAATTTAATCAATATTGGAATAGAAGAATTTCAAAAGGAAGTATATCCAGAATATATAAAAATATTTCCCAAAGAAGAAAGAAAAGAATTAAAAACAATAGAAGAAAATTATGATAAAAAGATAACAAAATTTATCAAGATATGTGAAAATAATCAATTTATTGGATTTTTTATTATCAATACAATCAAAAATAGCAAATACATACAACTAGATTATTTTGCTATTTTAGAGCCATATCAAAATAAAGGATATGGAACAAAAGCAATACAGTTATTAAAAAGCCAAATGGAAGCATATGATGGGATATTTGTAGAAATAGAAAAACTAGGTTTAGGAAAAGACAAGCAAGATAATCTAGTAAGAGAAAGAAGAGCAAAGTTTTATGAAACTTTAGGATTTGAAAAATTGAACTTTGCATTAAAATGGTTTGAAAGTTTAATATTATCAATTTATGTACTGCCGATTTCTAGTTATAAAGATACGGAAGAGAAAATTATGGAAAATATGTTTCAAATATATATTTCAGTACATGGAAAGGAAAAAGTAGATAGAGATTGTAAAGTAATAAAATAAAAAACATAAAAGAATATATGTTTAAAAATCAGAGGAATCACGCAAATGTAATTGATAAATTCAAAGTAATAAATAAAATCAAAAGAAAAATATAATCAAAAACTATTGATAATTTTTTTTGCATGTGATATATCTGAATTAACTACTAAAGAAAAAATGAATGGAGAAATAAACGGAGAAGAAAATAAAAGAGGTAGTTAACATGGAATTAAGTATAAAGGAACCTAGAGACATAAAAGAACTAAGGAAAGCAATCCAAAATATGGATTTAATACCAGAAGATTTTATAATAAGAATAGAAAACAATATTTTTTCAATTGATGGAAATTGGCTATTACAAAGAGCAAAAGAAACTAAAGATGGAAGTCTAGAAAATATAAATGCTATACTTGAAAGTAACGGCGATAAGAAAAATTTTAGAAGTGAAGTAAGAAAGACAACAGAAAATTTCGAAGGAAGATGGAATATAGATATCAAAAAACTTTTATATGCAAGGTTAGATAAATCCGATTTACCAGGAGAAAAACCATGTCTTACTTTGTCTTATTTATCTGTCTTAGAAACTGGAAATTCAACAGAGATAGAAAAATGGAAAAATGCAGGTTTTATCTGGCAAGATATTGGAAAAGTGGATAGAACACAGTTAACACCAGACACAAGTTATACATATGGTGTGATTAGACAAAATGAGAAGGAAATACAAAATCTCTTAAGAAAGTATACAGAATTTGATGAAAAAAAATTTGATCAATATTTTTTTCATGGTATGAACAATAGAGAAGGTTTATTAGAAGGATTTGTATTTTGTGCAAATACACACCTGACATATGATAAATATAGGAAATTATCTTTGGGAGAAAAATACCTGACAAATGTAGAAATGTTAGTAACATTAAAAGAAGAAGTAGTAAAAAAATATGAGCAAGTATATAGATATATATACTTATTCGATGGAGAAGACAATAGATTCGATTATCACTTGACACCCGAAGAAAAACAAAGAGTCGAAGAGATGGTAGAAAATAAAATACAGGAATTAATGATTGGAGATATATTTATATTTAATCGAAGAGGGTTGTCATTTAATGATAGACTTTTTGATATGGAGTGTGGTAAAATAAAACGCACTTATGACAAAGCGAGAGATCTTGGATGGGCTAAAGAGGTATATAAAGTAATTGAACAATTAGGATTTATGGAAAGAATAGATCCTTATCAATATTATAGTAGATGGCTACAAGCAAAGATTGGTAGACTAAAGGAAAGCAAAAAATATAAAGAAGAAGATTTAGAAAAGTTAGAAGAAATATATAGAAAGTATTTTAAAACAAAGGAACAAGAAAAAGGCAATGAAGGAAACGGAAAAGAGTAATAAAGATAAAGTTAAAGTACATCAAAATAAAAATGATGGCTTTAACTTTTTTATTGCCAAAAACAACAAGCCTCTGAGATACTAAATCTGCAATCTTTGATTGTTATGTCGGGTCAGGTTGTAATTTTTTCTATAAAAAAGTGAATTGAATTGTATAAAACCATAGGGTATGATACAATAAAAAGGATTAAGTGTGAAAATAAAGGAAAAGGAATGATAAAAAATGAAAGTAGCCATCGGACAAGATAGTCATAGAATCGATTATACAAACACAGACAAAAAACTATTATTAGGAGGCGTAGAATTCAAAGAAGATTTTTCAATCGTAGCCAATAGTGATGGAGATGTTGTTTTACATGCCATTACAAACGCTGTATCAGGAATTACATGTAAAAATATAATTGGAAAAGTTTCTGATGATATGTGTAAAAAAGGTATTACCAATAGTGAAGAATATTTAAAAGAAGCTCTAAAATATTTAGATAATCAAATTATACATCTATCCATTTCTATAGAATGTAAAACACCGAAAATAAGTCCTAAAGTAGAAGAAATGAGAAAAAATATAGCAAGAATATTAGGAATCAATGAAAATTGTGTGGGGATAACAGCTACTTCAGGAGAAGCACTAACAGAATTTGGAAAAGGTAATGGAATTAGTGTTTTTACGTGTCTTACAGTAGAGTAAAATTAGTAGGAGAGAAGTTGGAAAATTTCATTCTTTTCCAACTAGATTTGTGCCTTAGGAAGGAATAAGATGATATATGAAAGAAATCTATATAAAAGCAAGAGCAAAAGTAAATTTAAATTTAGAAATATTAGGAAAAAGAGAAGACAATTATCATAATTTAGAATCTGTATTTCAAAAAATAAATCTATATGATGAAATTTATATAAAGAAAACAGAGACAGATGATTTAAAATTAAACATTAATGTGAAGGAATTAGATACAAAAGAAAATATTATATATAAGGCTTATGTAAAATTAAAAGAACAGTACAAAACAATTAGTGGAATTGAAGTAACTGTTAATAAAAAGATTCCTATGCAAGCAGGAATGGCTGGAGGAAGCACAGATTGTTCTGCATTTATCATTGCTATGAATAAGCTATTTGACTTAAAGTTAACGAAGAAAGAGATGGAAGCTTTAGGAAAAAGTTTAGGTGCAGATGTTGTTCCCTGTTTTTATAATCAAGCGGTAAAAGCAGAAGGCATAGGAGAGATTATTACCAATATAGATACGCATTTTAAATATTATATGGTAATCATTAAACCTAAAATTGCTTGTAATACAAAAGAAATGTTTCAAAAATTAGATACAGAAAAAAGTATACAGCAATTACATACAACAGAAAATATCATAAAAGCATTAGAAAATAAAGATATTCATTTATTAGCCGATAATTTATACAATGTATTTGAAGAAGTTATACAAGAAAAAGAAATGATTCAAAATATAAAAAAAGAATTAATTAAAACTGGAGCATTACAGGCACTAATGACAGGGACAGGTTCTTGTGTTTATGGAATATTTAAAGACAAACAATCAGCCAAAGATGCTTATATAGCACTAAAAGATAAATATCAGACATATATCTGTACATCATATAATACAGAAAAACAAATATTATAATTAGATGAATTTACTATAAATGAGGATATTGTTAGTAAACTGACATAAATAAATGAAAAAAGGGGGAAATATTTTGATCGAAGGAAAAACAGTAACAGCCATTATTTTAGTTGCAGGAAATAGTACAAGATATGGACAAAATAGAAATAAAAATTTTGAAGATGTTAATGGAAAACCAGTCATATTTTATAGTATGCATGCATTTGATACCAATAGATATGTTGATAATATTGTGGTAGCAGTAAAACAAGATGAAATGGAAACTGTAAAAGAAATCAAGCAAAAAGAAAATTTCAAAAAGCCAATTCATATGGTAGTAGGTGGAAGTTCTAGGAAAGAATCTGTTTACAACTGCTTAAAAGAAACGACTGCAGATATTGTGATTATTCATGATGGTGCAAGACCTGCCATAAAACAAAATTATATTGATAAATGTATAGAAAGTATGAAAGAATTTAAAGGCGTAACCATTGGAGTAAAATCAAAAGATACCATTAAAATTACAGACGAAAATCAAGTGGTTATAAACACAACTGTAAGAGCTAATACATGGATTGTTCAAACGCCACAATGTTTTGATAGAAATATATTATTCAATATGCATGAAAAATATAAACATGATGAAGTAACAGATGATTGTATGTTATTGGAAAAAGAAGGATATCCAATAAAAATTATTGAAGGAGATTACACCAATATAAAAATTACAACCCATGAGGATATTAATATTATAAAAGAATTTGTAAAACTTACATAAAAATTGACATTTCTTGGTTGAAAACAATGTAAAAATGTAGTAAAATAATTATGTTAAGGAGATAAGAATGATTAATACATATTTTGATAAAAAAGCTTTAACAGAAGTAGACCAAGTTTTAAGTATGCTAGAAGATAAAGACCTTGCTAAAATTCCTAATAAAATTATAGAAACGATAAGAACTAACAAGGATAATACATATGAATTAGATATGCAGAAGTTAGAAAGAGGAGAAATGTTAGAGGATACCAAAAAAGTATTAGGAACCATATATTCTTATTATTTAGCAAGTGAAGATGAAAAAGATGTAATATTTAAATTAATAAAAATAAAAAGTGGTGTAAATGAGAAAAAATAGAAAATTTACATAACAGAAAGAAGTCTAAGAGGTTATCAATGAAGAATATAATTTTTGACGGAAAATACTACTATCTATTTAGAGCTCTAAATGATGGAGATAAGAAAAATTTAGAAAAAGGAATAGATAGTATACAAACAGATGCTAATAAATATTATCATAAATATCAGACATGGGGAAAATATAATGATCATAGTGAAATATCATTAGAAGAAATTTATGACCATGTCAAAATGAAACACAGACAAGATACAAATTGTATTTCATTGACACAAGATGCAAATGTGGCATTAACTTATCATACAGAAAATACACAATATGTTGTAATAAAAATATCTCCAGAGCAATTAAAAGATTATTTGCCAGCTGGAGACTATTTTTTTGATACTATAAAACAACGAGTGGAAGAAGTAGAAAAAGGTTTAAGTGACAATGATCAAGTAGCTGGCATCTTAAAGAAAATAGAAAATGCAGAAAATATTACGCAAATTAGAAAAATACTAAAAAATGAGAATCCTTCTTTACAAACAGATTCTATCAATGAAAGACAATACTTAACATATGATGAACAAATAAGAATGAGCAAAGTAAATGCAAAATTAAAAGTATTAGAGTATCATGGATTAATTGGAAATATAATAACAGGCGTTCCCAATATACAGATATTACAAACAATGGGAAATGCATATACATCATCTGAATATATTCATTATGGTGATATATCAAGTGAATCGGTTATACATTGTCCAAAAATATTTATGGATATGTTTGCATTATTGCAACAAGCAGAGACAAAAGGTCTCTATACAGAAGATATTCAGAGATTAAATAATAAATTATTAGAATTATTAAATGAATATCATCGTAAAGATCGTCAAATGCCATCTATTGCTGAAATCACATTTTTAGAGCAAGAATATGAAAATAAATCAAAGCAAATGAAAGATGTAAGCATAGAAAGAGCTTATGAATTAACAAAAGGAAAAATTAGTCATCATGAAGTAAATATGCAAGCAAAAGCAATTTATTGTTTATCAGAAATGCTATTAAGGAAAAAAGCACTTATAGAATTTTTAAAGAAAGTTTTTCCGGAAGAACAAGACATAGAAAAAATATTAGAAGATGCATATTGTATTAATTCAGAATTAACAATTAAGCAAAATAGAAGAGGATATAAGTTAAGCAATACAGTAAATTTATTTATTGAAAAAAATGGATATGAATTAAGCAAAGAAAATACAAAAGCTTTATTGGAGAGTGTTTCAGCATTAACTGTAGATCAGCTATTAGAAGTATTTAATAATGGTATGAGTTCAGGTGAAATAGAAAAACTATTAATAGAAACAAGAAAAGAAACAGAAAGAATACAAATGCCAACAAGAACACCTGAGTATACAAAATATATGGTTGAAGCTATCATTGAGGGATACAATTGGAAAGAATGTAGAACTTTAACACGGAAGAGAAAAAAATACACTTGCCAGAAAAATTGCGATAACAGGGATAGAAGAAGGAAAATTACATAACTTATATCAAACGATAAAAACAATGGTTATAGGTGGAACTAAATTTAATAATGATGAAATTTTGGCTATTATCATGAACATGGCAATTGATAAGAAATTGGGTGAGGTTTCCTATTCTGAATTGCTAAAAATGAATCAGCGAGAAATGAGCAAAACTTTATGGGAAAACATAGATGAAATGCAACCAGTAATCAATCCGATTACATTAGATTTATTAATGAGAAGAGGACAAGCGATTGCAAAATTAAAAGAAGATGTTTTAGCATATGGTGTACCAAAAGAAATTTTAGAAGAAAAAGATATTAGAAATATATATACAGCCAAGCAAATAGTAGATAATTATGTTTTTGATAAAGAATTGGATACAAAGGAAAAAGGGATAATCATCCAAGTGTTATTGAAAAATACATGTTTAAATACTAGTGGAAAATGTTATTTAGCTAAAGTATTAGAATATTTAGAAAGAGAAGGATATACAGAACAAGAAAGATATGGGATTTTAATAAATTCTGCAATTTTGAGTGGTAATGGAAATGAAATAGGATATAGTTATGAAACAATATTAACAAATCCTAATAAATTATTAGAATACTTGCGAAAAGGAAATGGAAAATTTCCAATAAATGTAGGTAATACGGCAATGGTATTAGCAAAAATGAAAACTTTAACAGAACAAGATGAAAACCAAATAAAGCAAGAACTATTAAATTTGGGTATACCTCAAGAGCTAATTGATACGAGAGATATAAAAAATCTATTTGTTGCAAAACAAATTGTAGAAGGATATCATTTTCAAAAGCCATTAGAACCAAAAGAAATAGGTGTATTGATACGAACATTATTGATGAATATATCTTTAGATAAGAGCCGACAAGGTAATGAAAATTTATCAAAAACATTAGGAATCATGTTAAAAGAAGGATTGGTAGACCAAGAAATATATGGTACTTTATTAAATATGGCGATAGGAAGTAGCTGGAAGGAAATAGGATATACTTATGGGAATGTTATAAGAAATAGAGATATATTATTAGAAGTATTAGAAAAATATGAAGGTAGACTTCCTACAAAAATAAGTGATATAACATTGTTAGTAGCAAATATGAATTTGCTAACAGAACAAGAAGGAGAAAGATTAAGAGAAGAATCTATAAGACTAGGAATTGAAAAAGAATTTATTGATAAAAAAGATATTCGAAATATTTACATAGCGAAACAAATCATAGATGGATATACGTTTGAAAGAGAATTAGAGGAAAAAGAAAAAGGTATATTAATGAAAAATTTGCTTAGAAGTAATTTATTAAATAAAACACCTTCTTTACCAAGTGCATTAGAAACTTTGGAGAGAGAAGGATTTGATGCACAAGAAGCTTATGGGATTTTAATAAACTTAGCAATAAAAGGAAATGGTAAAGAAGTAGAATATGACTATGAAAAAGTACTAGCTAGTAATAGTAAATTAGTAGATGTATTAAAAACATACAAAGGAAAATTGCAATCTAAAGTTAGTGACTTATCTATATTAATTGTCAAGATGAATGCATTAACAAAACAAGATGAGGAAGATATAAAGAATGAATTGTTGGCATTAGATATACCAGCTAGTTGGATAGAGAGTAGAGATATAAAAAACATGTATATTGCAAAACAAATTATTGATGGATATGATTTTCAAATATCTTTATCTCCACGAAATAAAAAAGATTTGTACATGATGATACTGGGAACAACAATATTAACAAAGAATTATTATGGTAATTTATCAATTTTAATGAAAAATCTTGAACTATCAGGATTCACGGAACAAGAAATCTATGGTATGATTATGAATTTAGGAATTAACGAAAATATCGTAGAATATAGTGGATATGGATATAATGATTTATTATTGAAAACATATAAAGTTAAAGACCTTCCTAAATATAAAGGAAAAATAAGAACAAAGATTACAACAGGAGATCTTATAAAAGCACATAGCATGAATTTAAGTGAAGAAGAAATTGAGGAATTACGAACAGAATATGAAAAATTAGGAATATCTAGAGAGTTTTTAGAAATAAAGGATATTAGAAATCTATATACAGCTATGGAAATTGTAAATCGATATAATTTTGCAGAAGCAATTTCGGATACACAAAAAAGAGGCTTATTGCAATGCATATTAAGTAATTCTGTGTTAAATAAAGGAAATAATGGTAAGCTAATGGAATTATTTAAAGAATTAGAAGAAATTGGATTAACAGAGCAAGAAGGATGCGGAGCAATCATTAATTTAGGAGTAAATAAACATGTCGTACCATATACAGGATATGGATATCAGAAATTATTAAATAGTAGAAAAGAAGCAATAAAAATGGTTGAATATAAAGATGAAATGGATACTAAAGTAGATAAATTTACAATCCAACTTGCTGAAATTGATAGCTTATCTTCCGAAGAAATAAAAAGATTAAAACAAGAATGTGAAGATTTAGGAATATCCAAAGCACTTATTGACCAAAAAGATATTAATAACTTATATATGGCTAAGAGAATATGTGAACAATATCATTTTGAAGAAAAGTTATCTAGAGAAGAAGAATCTGCTATCATACAATCTATTCTAGGAAATTCCTTATTAGATGATAATACGCCTAGAATATTATTATTATCATTAATAAAAAAACTAAATCGTATAGGTCTAACAGAACAAGAAATTTATGGAACAATCATCAATTTAGCAATAAAAGGTAAAGTAATAGAGGAAAAAGGATATGGATATCAAGATTTATTGACAAAAAGTAATAGAGTTTTAGCGTTAGCACAATATAAAGAAAAAATAGATAGCAGAGTTGACCCATTAACTGTTTTACAAGCAAAAGTGAGCTATTTATCACAAGACGAAATGAATGCAATAAAAAAGATATATGAAGATTATGGAATTTCTAGAGAGTTTATAGAAAAGAAAGATGATAGAAATTTGTATTTGGCATATCAAATGGTTAATGGATATCAGCCAGAAGACAAAAGAGGGATATTGTATGCTTTACTTACTCCATCGGCTTTAGATAAGGGAAAAGTACAAATATTAAAATTAGTACAAAGTTTATGCCAAATAGGATTAACACCCAAACAAGCATATGGAGCCATTACAAATTTAGCAATTAATGGAAGAATAATTTCTAAAGGAGGATACAACTATTCTTCTATATTACTTAGTTCCAAAAAAGTATTAGAATTATCTCCATATATAGATGAGATAGAGACAGAGGTTACAGCAGAAACCATAGAAAAAGCGAAAACAAAATCGAGAAAAATCATGAAAAATGCAGTAAAGAAATTAAAGAAGGATGGAAATTTAGATGATATAAAGAAAACAATGCAAAAATTACAAGATATGACTTTAGAACAGACACAAGAAGAAAAGAAAAAATCAGGTGTGGATAGATAATGGTATAAATTTCATATAATTATTTGACCAAAGCCCTTTTATGCTATATAATAGTAGTGCATTGTAAATATTTAAGCCAAATATGGAATATAAATTATAGAATTTTAAGGAGGTAATTATGAAAGCATTAATTAGCGTTTCAGACAAAAGCGGAATTGTAGAGTTTGCAAAAGAATTAGAAAAATTAGGAGTTGAGATTGTATCAACAGGTGGAACATACAAAAAGCTAAAAGAAAACAATGTAAAAGTAACAGAAATCTCTGACTATACAGGATTTCCAGAATGTTTAGATGGAAGAGTAAAAACACTTCATCCAAAAGTACATGCAGGAATACTAGCCATGAGAAGTAATCCAAATCATATGGAACAATTGGAAGAATTAAATGTAGATACCATTGACTTTGTAGTTGTTAACTTATATCCATTTAAACAAACGATTTTAAAAGAAGGTGTAAAAAGAGAAGAAGCAATTGAAAATATTGACATTGGTGGACCTACTATGCTTAGAAGCGCTGCTAAAAATTACCAAGATGTTACGGTTATAACAGATCCAAATGATTATGAAAAAGTGTTAAATGAATTAAAAGAAAATGGACAAGTATCATTAGATACAAAATTCTATTTAATGAATAAAGTATTTGAACATACAGCAAGCTATGATGCGATGATATGTAAATACTTAAAAGAAGAAAGAAAAGATAATTCATTACCACAAGAATTAACATTAACATATGAAAAAGTAGAAGAAATGCGTTATGGAGAAAACCCACATCAAATTGGTGCATTATATAAAGAAATTGGAAAATGTGAAGGTTCTCTAACCATTGCAAAACAATTAAATGGAAAACAATTATCATTTAATAACATTAATGACACAAATGGTGCATTAGAATTATTAAAAGAATTTGATGAACCAACTGTTGTTGCATGTAAACATGGAAATCCATGTGGAGTGGGAAGCAGTAGTGACATTTATGAAGCATGGAAAAAAGCTTTTGAAGCTGACAAAACTTCAATCTTTGGAGGAATTGTTGTAGCAAATAGAGAAATTACAAAAGCAATTGCACAAGAAATGAAAGAAATATTCTTAGAGGTAATTGTTGCTCCATCATATGAACCAGAAGCTTTAGAAATATTACAAACAAAGAAAAATGTAAGAGTATTAGAATTACCATCTATTACAGTAAAACAACCAGAAAATGCTTTAGATATTAAGAAAATCAATGGTGGAATTATTGTACAATCAATTGATTCAAAATTATTAGATGATTATAAAGTGGTAACAGATAGAAAACCAACAGATAAAGAATTAGAAGATTTGTTATTTACATGGAAAATTGTAAAATATGTAAAATCAAATGGAATAGCACTTGGAAAAGATAAACAATCAATCGGAATTGGACCTGGACAAGTAAATAGAATTTGGGCTACTGAGCAATCAGTAGAACATGCAGAAGAATTAATTGGAGAAGGTGTAACCAAAGGAGCTGTTCTTGCATCAGACGCATTCTTCCCATTCTCAGATTGTGTAGAATCTGCACATAAAGCTGGAATTACAGCAATTATTCAACCAGGTGGTTCTATAAGAGACCAAGATTCAATTGATAAATGTAATGAATATGGAATTGCCATGATTTTCACAGGAATGAGACATTTTAGACATTAATATTATTTATCAGTAGATAGAAAAAATATCTGCTGATATTTTTTATTAAAAGATACATGATATATGATTGCCATTTCTAATAATAAATGGTAAAATGGCTATGAATAATAGAATATAGTAAAAAATTAAAGGAGGAGTATTATGGATGTAAAAGAAGCTATTCCTAAGAGTATTGCAACAGTTATGAAAGGAACTTATGTATATGTAAAAACAGATAAATTAGAAAAACCAGATATTCACTTTATGGTTTCAAAAGACAAAGATGAAATCACGGTTGTAACTGAAAAAGCAAATGTAGAAAAATTAAATGCATTAGAAATTGTGGGAGATTATAAATTGATTGAATTTAAACCAGCTGTACCATTTCAAACAGTAGGATTCTTAGCTAAAATCGCTGAAGTAATTGCTAACCAAGGTATGAATATATTAATTGTTTCGACTTTTTCAAAAGATTATATTATGATAAAAGAAGAACTTTTAGAAAAAGGAATTCAAGCATTAAAAGATACTGGATTTCCAATAGAATATGAAGGATAAATAATTAAAAGGAAGGAAAACATGGAAAATCAATATATAGAAATAGAGAGAAAGTATGAAAGTTTAATCAATATGGCAATTGAAAAAATGAAATGTCTTAATGACCCAAAGCATAGCCTAGTACATGTTTTAGATGTGGTAGAATACACAAAAGAAATATTGGAAACAGAACATAGAGCAAACAAAGAAGTATGCATTATTTCAGCATATTGGCATGATGTAGGAAGAATACAACAAAATAAGGGACATGGATTAATAAGTGCTAATGAATTGAGAGCAGAAATGGAAAAACAAAATTATCCACAAGAATTTATAGAAGAATGCTATAAAGCAATCTATAAACATGAGTGGAGAGAAGAACCAGAAACATTAGAAGGAATCATTATAAGGGATGCAGATAAATTAGATTTTGTAGGAATCAATCGTTGGAAGGAATGTATAAAAAAAGACTGTAAATTTCATAAAATGTTAGAATTATTACCAACTACAAGGAAAGATATTTTAAAATTAGAAGTATCAAAAGAAATTTATGATAGAGAAATCGGAAAATTAGTAGTTTTTTTGCATGATAACATTTTTAATAATAAATGTATAAAATAAGTACATATAAAAATAAAAAAATGTAAAAAATAAATATGTAGATTGTACTATACATCTATATATTTTTATTTAAGAAGAGAAATACATGATAGTAGAAAATCAATATTTAGAAAATATTAAAAAATATGGGAAGAAAATAATAGCGGATATATTACAGAAGAAAGCAATCAAATGCTTTTAAGTAATGATAAAATATTGAAGATAGTATATTTAGAAGAAAATATACCAGCACGGATATATTGCTGTATATCAAGGAAATGATTTTTGTGAAATAGAAGGTTTTCCAAATAAAGTAGAAGACATGCCAGAAAATGTTGTATACATTTGGGAAGTTGTTACCAGAAAAGAATTTATGGGAAGAGGAATTGCTAAAAAGCTATTAGCATATGTACTAGATAAATTTAGCAATTGTACAATGTATAGTTGCATCAATGTAAATAACATACCATCTATTCGTTTACATGAAAAATATGGTTTTAAAGAATTGTATAGATTTGAAGAAAAAGAAGATAACAAAATAAAACAACAAATTATGTTTGTAAAGAATAGACATTAAACATAAATAATGATTTTATTTTATACAGACATAGTAAGAAAAGCAGATTTAAGTATATGACCATTTTGAAAATGAGAAATATATTGTAAAAACAAGAAAGTTATTTCGCAAAAGAGAAATAATTTTACTAGTATAATAAGAAATACTTGAATAAGTTTCAAGTATTTTTTATATATATTGAGGAAAAAGAAAATATATGATATAGTAAAGGCAATAAAATGAAACGGAGGAAAATCGTATGGTAGTTATAGCAGGTTGTATTGTGAGAAAAGGAAACAAAATACTTATGGTAAAAGAAGGAAAAAAGAATTGTTATGGACAGTGGAATTATCCAGCAGGACATATGGAAGAAGGCGAAAAAATAACAGATACAGCCATAAGAGAAACGTTTGAGGAAACAGGATGTAAAGTAAAGTTGACAGGAGTATTGCCAATATTAAATGATGGACCAGCAATATTATTTAAATTTACAGCAGATATTATAGAAGAAAATATAACATTTGATACAAACGAAATTTTAGACGTACAATGGATAGACATAGATACAATAAAAAATATGTCTAAAGAAGAATTAAGAGCTTATGATATTAATATAGCTTATTTAAAAGCTTTAGAAGAAAATAAAATATATCCACTAGAAATTTTTGATGATACAGAATATTTAGGAAAATAAAAAGTGAAGGAGAAATGTAATGATTTATAAGTATAAAAAAGCATCTAAAAGAAATGTAGGAGACAACATGCTAATAACAGATTTATTTGCTGAAAAAGATAAGAATATGGACTTTGTAATAGGAGAATTAAATGGATTTCATGGTACATTTATAAATGAGAAAAATACAAAATATTATTATATATTAAGTGGAAAAGCAACAGTTACGATAAATGATGAAAAAAGTGAAGTAGAAGAAGGAGATTTTGTAGAAATTCCTATCAATCAAAAACATAGTATTGAAGGAAAAGTAAAGTTTGCTATCGTGTGTACACCACCATTTGATCTTCATAGTGAGAAAATTATTTAAATAGGAGGCTTCTTTATGAATCAAGAATTAGTCAGACCATATTCAACAGATGGAATACAATTACCAGGATTACTATATACATCAGATATACCAACCAATAAAATTGTTATTCATATTCATGGAATGAGTGGAAACTTTTATGAAGATGAATTTAATGACAATTTAGCAAGAGTGTATACTAATAATGGCTATGCTTTTTTACCATTTAATAATAGAGGGATGAACTATATTACAGAAATGCATAAAGAAAATGAATTTGTGATTAAAGGTAGTAGTTATGAACTTTTTGAGGATTGTGTATTAGATATAGAAGGGATTGTAAACTGGGCAAAAGAAAGAGGATATAATCATATTGTATTAGAAGGACATAGTTATGGTTGTAACAAGGCAGTCTATTATTATACCCAAAAACAAGATAAAAGTGTCAAAATGATTGTATTATTGGCACCTTGTGACATTCCAAAAGAAGTAGAAAATTATACGGGAAAAGATTATCAAAACTGTATTCGTAAAGCAAAAGAATTGATTGAAAATGGAAAAGAAGAGGAGCTAATTGATTTTTGTGTATTTGCTAATGGTAAAATTAGTGCAAAAACTTTTTATACAGATTTATTATATAATCGTACATGTGACTTTTTTAGATACAGAGAAAAAGAAGGAAAAAGTCCAACTTTAAACAAAATAGAAATTCCAGTATTTATTCCATTTGGAGATAAAGACGAATGTGTTTTGACACAGCCAATAGAAGATGTTATATATTATTTACAAAACAATTTGAAAATTTGTGAAATTAAAGTGATTAAAGATGCAGATCATGCTTATACTGGAAAATATGATGAATTAGAAAAAGTAATAGATACCTATCTAAAGGAGAATGCGTAATGAAAATAGGAATTGATATAGATGATACAACTTTTGTAACAGTTAATGCAATGATAAAATATGCAGATATTTACCATTCACAAGTATTAGGAAGAGAAATAGCCAAGAATAGTTTGGGATTAATTCGAAATCGATACTACTTAAAAGCAATTTATGGATGGAATGATGAAGAAAAATTTGGTTTTTTTGATAGATATTATAAAGATGTCTTAAAAGAATGCAAGATGATAGAAGAGGCGAATACAGTATGTCAAAAACTAAAAGAGAGAGGACATAAAATTTATTTTATAACTGCTAGATTAACAAATATAAAAAATTGTCCTACAGAAGAAATAACCAAACAATCTTTAAAAGAAAATCATATACCATATGATAGATTAATTATAAATGCAAGTGATAAATTAACAGTTGCAAAAGAGAACGGGATAGAGGTATTTATAGAAGATAGTTATGATACTTGTAAGGAACTTTCAGAAAATGGAATAAAAAGTATTTTAATGACAACAAAGATGAATCAAGATATCGACCAAGGAAGTATTGTGAGAGTGAAAAATTGGAAAGAAATTTATGAAGAAATACTAAATATGCTTCAAAAGAGCATTGGTACTAATAACATCCCCTTTTATTTTGAAGACTACTAGTTTTGAAAGGAATCTTAGATGTTAAACATTTTGGTTTAATAGTAAGGTTTACTTCAAGGATAGTAGTCTTTTTTGTTTCCTATTCAACAAAAAAACAATGTTACACAAAAAAATTGCATAGCAATTTTTCGCATCGACAAATCTTTACACTTCTTCGAGAACTTAAATATATAAGGTGGTCTGTATATAAATAGAAAATGAAATATAAAAATTATAACAAAAGAGACAAAAATTCTTAAAAAGCCTAAATGAATCTAGTAATTTAGTCAAAAATATGCTAAAATATAGTTGTATTTTTTTGGAAAATGTTGTAATATTCATAAAATGTATAAAAATAAATGTGATAATAATTGGGGTGCTAAAATTAGCAAAAAATATTACAAAAGGAGGGATAAGGCATGAAAAAAAAGAAGAAAAAAAGAACAAGTAAAAATCATAACAAACAAAAATTAAATAAAAAAAGAATGCATAAGAAATCAAGGAATAGCACTTCAAAGCATATAGAACAAAAGGCTAAGAATCATAATGTGAATACAAGTTCAGAAAAAGAAAAGGCATATAAGCCTGATATGGAAAGAGATAAAGCGATAGAATCTATAGAAACTACAGTAAAGGTGAAAGAAAAAGATAATAAAGCAGAACAAGAAAAAAGTGAGATAAAACCTAAGACAGCTATTTTATGGAAAAAAAGATCAACAAAGACACAAGAAAATAAAGAAGATGAAAAACACACATTAGAACAAACAAAATCTGAGAGAAAAGAAAAGAAAGAAAAAAGTAAAAAGAAGAAAAAAGAGAAAAAAGAGAAAATAAAGAAAATAAAGAAAGAACAAAAGCAAAATAAACAAGATAAAAAGGAAAAATCAAAAAAAATATTAAAAGAACAATCAAAAGAGCAATTAAAACAACAAGGTGTCGAAGGGCAAACTGAAGAGTGGACAAAAGTAGAAAAAAGCAAAAAACATAAAATAGATAAAAAGCAGAAAAAGGAAGCAAAACTTCAAGCCAAAAGAGAGAAGAAAGCAAAAAAAGAAGAAAAACGAAAAAAACATAGAATTTTAAAATTTTTTATCAAGTTTTTCTTAATAATAATTATTTTATTATTATTAGCGCTAATTGCAGGAATGTGGGGATTTGCAGGTCTATTATTAGGATGGTATGGAAATGAAGATATACAAATTAGTAAAGAAGATTTAGTTATTAAAGTCTCAAATTCCGTCATCGTAGATCAAAATGGTACAGTACTTGCAGACTTAAGTGGCGATGAAAAAAGAAAGATTATCACCTTAGAAGAAATGGCAGATGACTTGCCAAATGCATATATTGCAATAGAGGATGAGAGATTTTATGAACATAGTGGTGTTGACTTTAAAAGAACAGCAGGAGCAATTGCCAATACATTATTAAATGGTAGCAGTAGCTATGGTGGAAGTACCATTACACAACAGCTAGTAAAAAATATAACAAATGATAATGAAAGCACCGGAATAGAAGGAATTAAAAGAAAAATAAGAGAATGGCAAAGAGCTTATCAAGTAGAAAGGATGATATCTAAAGAGCAAATCTTGGAATTATATCTAAATATATTATTTGTTGGGGCTAATAATTTGCATGGAGTAGAACTGGGTGCTGAATATTATTTTAATAAAAGTGCAAAAGATTTATCTTTGGCAGAATGTGCCTTTATGGCAGGAATCAATCATTCACCAAACTCATATAATCCATATAATACAGTTGTAGACAATTCGGAAAAAATAAAGAATAGAACAATAACTGTTTTGGATAAGATGAAAGAATTAGGATATATATCAGAAGAAGAATATCAAAATGCCGTTACAGAAGTACAAAATGGACTACAATTTGGTACAGGAAACATTATGGGAGGAAGTATATTTTCATACCATACAGATGCAGTTATTTCTCAAGTTGTAGAACAAGTTATGGAAGAAAAAAATATGACAGAGCAAATGGCAAAAAACTATGTATATAGTAGTGGACTTACTATCCATTCTACTGTAGATACAAATATTCAAAATCGACTAGAAGAAGAATATTCAAAAGAAAAATATATCATAAAAGGAAGAGAAAGAAATAGTGATGGAACATTATTAAATGAACATAGCCAGTCAGGAATGGCAATCGTGGATTATAAAACAGGAAATGTAGTTGCAGTTGCAGGTGGCTTCGGAGAAAAGACAAGTGCAGGTTGGAATCGAGCAACACAAATGGAAAAACAAACAGGTTCTAGTATCAAACCTTTAGCAGATGTAGCGCCTGCATTACAAGAAAAAATCATAACAGCTTCAACTGTTTATGATGATAGTAGTACAAGATTTGGAAAAAATTATGAACCTAAAAATTATAATGGCTTTAAGGGATTAATAAATATTAGAAGTTTTATCAGAACTTCACAAAATATACCAGCAGTTAAAATTATGGTAGAATTAACACCAAAAAAATCATTAGAATATTTGCAAAATATGGGAATTAGTTCATTAGATCCAGTTACAGATAATGTATTAAGTTTAGCATTAGGTGGAATGACAAGTGGTGTTAGCCCATTAGAAATGGCATCAGCTTATGGAACAATTGCAAATGATGGTGTATATATCAGCCCAACATTTTATACAAGTGTTACAGATGCAGATGGAAACACAGTCTTAACACCAAAACAAGAAACTAGACAAGTTATATCAAAACAAAATGCATACATTATGAAAACCATTATACAAGAACCTGTAAAATCAGGAGGAACGGCAACATATTGTGCAATTCCAGGAATGGATGTGGCAGCAAAAACAGGTACAACAGATAATGATTATGACAGATGGCTTTGCGGATTTACACCATATTATTCAGCAGCAACTTGGTATGGATATGATAATAGTGAAACTGTATATTATAGTGGAAATCCAGCAGGACAAATTTGGGATGCTGTTATGACAGACATACACAAAGATTTACCAAGTGCTACTTTTGTAAGACCAGAGGGCATCGTAGAAAAAACTGTATGTAGAACAACAGGTTGTCTAGCATCCAAAAATTGTACAAATACCTATACAGAAATTTTCACAGAAGACAATCTTCCAGAACAATGTACAAATCATAGAAAAGTACCAAAAGAAACTTTAGGACTATGGACACCATTAAAATAGAAATAATAATCGATAAAGAGGGAATGTCGCATTAGGTTCGTTTGTCAATGCGACATTTTTTGTCGTGTCGCATTGGGACCGTTTGTCTATGCGACATTTACATAAAAATGTCCAAAACAGAAACGTTTCCAATTGGATTGGAAAAAAATAAAAAAATTATAGAAAAGGTATTGACTTAAAGTAAACTCTAAGTGATATATAATAAGTGAAAGTAAAGTTACAATTATAACAAAAATACATATATAGAAGAGATTTGCTATGCTTTAAAAATGATTCATATGCCAAATATTTTAATAACAGTGGTTATGCTGATTTATCGATATATTATTGTTTTCTTAAAAGAAGTACAAAGAATATTGATAGCCTATCAAATGCGAGCACCAAAACAAAAAGGTTTGCATTATAAAGCATGGGGAAGTTTAATAGGAAGTTTAATGCTAAGAAGTATAGATAGAGCACAGGTGGTTTATGAAAGTATGGAACTTAGAGGGTTTGATCCAGATACCTTTTTTGTCAAAAAAGAAAAAGTAGATAAAAAAAGTTGGATATATTTTTGTTTGATGCTTGTACTACTTATCATACTTAGATTTGTTCCTATTTTTGAGATAATTGGTGGTGTATTTATAACGAAATATTAGAATGTTATATATACATATTTTTAAAGATTCTCGGTTACCTTACATTCTCATTTAACAAATTCTTTACAAATATGTATATGTCAACATTCTATAAAATAATTTTTTGACTGCAAATGGTAATGTTGTAACCAAAAAGCAAATAAATTCGTAAGAAAGGAAAAAATGATGATAGAAGTAAAAGAAGTTTCTTTTTCATATAATGGTAGTAAAAAGCAAACACTTTCTAATATGAATTTTAAAATAGAAGAAGGAGAAAGTGTTGGAATTATAGGAGCAAATGGCGCAGGAAAATCGACAATGCTAAAACTATTGGTAGGATTAGAATTAAACTATCAAGGAAATATTATGATAGAAAATTTAAAAGTAGAAAAAAAACATTTACAGGAAATACGACAAAAAATAGGGTATGTATTCCAAGACAGTGATAGTCAATTATTCATGCCAACTGTTTATGAAGATGTTGCATTTGCACCAAGGAACTATGGCTTTTCAAAAGAAGAAGTAAATGAAAGAACAGTAGAGGCTTTAAAAAGTATAGGAATTGAAGAATTACAAGATAGACAAATTTATCGTTTGTCTGGTGGTGAGAAAAAACTAGCATCTATTGCAACGGTTTTATCTATGAAACCAGATATCTTAATTTTTGATGAACCAACAATCGCATTAGATCCTAAAAATAGAAGAAGATTTATCAATGTGCTAAATTCTTTAAAAGCAACGAAAATTGTTACTTCACATGACTTGGATTTAATCTATGATACTTGTGATAGAACAATTTTAATTGCAGATGGAAAAATTATATTTGATGGAGATACAAAAAGGATTTTACAGAATAAAGATGTATTGGAAAAAAATGGATTAGAATTGCCTTTGTCTTTGCAAAGGAGATAGGAATAAAGTAGATTCTTAAAAGAGAGATAGAGTGTTTAAAAAATTATATATATATTGAAAAACTTGAGGTCACAAATTGTGACCTCAAGTTTACAATATTTTACTTATTTTTTATATTCTATTGACACTACAAAACATGTGTTCTATAATATACACAACTGATAAAGGATGTGAAAATTATGGATAAAAATAATCATATTGTAACAATTGATAATCAAGTAAATATTATCAATTATTCAATAGAAGATATAAAAAATCTTATTTATACAATTAGAGGAAAACAAGTCATGTTAGATAGTGATGTGGCAAATTTATATCATTATGAAACGAAAAAAATAAATCAAGCAGTGAAAAGAAATATGGGACGATTTCCAGAAAGATATTGTTTTCAATTAACAGAAGAGGAAATAAAAGATTTGAAATTGCAAATTGCAACTTCGAGTTTAGAATCTTTAAGGTCACAATTTGTGACCTTAAACAATATGGGAAGAGGTCAGCATCGAAAATATTTGCCGTATGTATTCACAGAACAAGGAATAGCAATGCTTTCAGGAGTATTAAGAAATGATATAGCTATTCAAGTGAGCATAAATATTATGGATGCATTTGTAGAAATGAGAAGATTTTTAGCATCAAATGGACATGTTTTTGAAAGACTAACAAATCTAGAATATCAATTAATAGAGCAAGGAAAAGAATTGACTAAACATGAAAAACAATTTGAAAAAGTTTTTGACGAATTACAAAGAAGTAAGATAGAAGAATTTAATCAAAAACTATTTTTTGAAGGACAGATTTACGACGCATATAGTTTGATAATTGATATTATAAAAACGGCTGAAAATAAAATATTAATCATAGATAATTATATAGATGATAATATTCTAAAAATGTTATCAAAGAAAAACAAAAATGTAGATGTTATTATAGTAACTTCTCAAAACAGTAATCTAATAAAATTAGATATTCATAAATTTAATAAACAATATCCAACTTTAAAAATAATAAAAACAAATAAATTTCATGATAGATTTATTTTGATTGATAATACAAAATTATATCATATAGGTGCGTCTTTAAAAGATTTAGGAAAGAAATGTTTTGCTATTTCTAAAATAAAAGACGAAGACTATGTAGAAAAAATAAATCAATTTTGTTGAATTTGTATAAGAAATAAGTTAAAATAATAAATATAATCATTAAGTGAGGGAGAAAAATAGGATGGAAGAGACTTACAAATTTTTAAAAGAAAATACAAAAGTCAATTATGTGAGCACAATAAATGGTGATAAACCAAGTTGCAGACCATTTGGAGATCCTGTTTTATTTGATAATAAAATATATGCACTTACAAATAAACAAAAAAATGTATCTAAGCAAATTGCTAAAAATAACAATGTTTGTATTGTTGCTTATGATAATGAAAATTGGATTAGAATAAATTGCCAATTAATTGATGATAGTGACAACACTGAAGCAAAGAAAGCTATTATAGATGAATTTGATTGGGCTATTGAAGCACGGTTATACATTGGATAATCCAAATTTTCAAGTTTTATATATTGCTAATGCTGATTCAACAATTTATAATGAAGATGGTGAGGTAATAGCAAACTATAAATTTTAGGAGAAGAAAAATGAATACAGAAAAAATACAAAATATCATCCATTTCTATGTCTTAGCATCAACATTAAAAGATAAAATAAGAAGTGGTTGGAAAGTATGGCATATTGAAAGAGAAAGAGTAGAAAGTGTAGCAGAACATATTTATGGAACATGTATGCTAGCGATTGCTATTGATTCAGAATATGACTTCAAAATAGATTTAATGAAAGTTATTAAAATGCTTGTGATTCATGAACTAGAAGAAATAGAACTTAAAGATTTTACACCATTTGATAAAATTAAAAATGAAGAAAAAAGAAAAATGGGAAAAATAGCAGTAGAGGATGTATTAAAAGATTTAACCAAAAAAGAAGAATTACTAGAATTGATAGAAGAATTTGAGAATATGAAAACAAAGGAAGCTATTTTTGCAAAAATGTGTGATAAGTTAGAATCAGATATACAATGTAAGTTATATTGCGAAGAAGGAAGTTTAGATATAAACAAAGCTGAAAATAAACCACACTTAGAAGATTATAGGATAAAAAAATATATGCAAGAAGGAGAAAAAACAATCTCGGATTTTTGGATTGAAAACCATAAAAAGGAGATATTACATCAAGATAAAGTTTTTGAAGAAATAGCTGATTATATAAAAAATAACAATTTATTAGAGTAAAGTATGTTAAAATAAATAAGAAAGGAATTTGAAAAATAAGGAGAAAATTATGACAAAGTATTGTATAGTCACTACGACTTGTGACAAATTAGAGATTGCCAATAAGATAATCAATACACTTTTAGAAAAAAGATTGGTTAGCTGTTGCCAAATGAGCAATATTGAAAGTAGTTACTGGTGGGAAGGTGAAATTGTAAAAGAACCAGAATTCTTTATACAAATGAAGACAAAAAAGGAATTGTTTAAAGAAGTAGAAAAAGAAATATTAAATGTGCATGACTATGAAACTTGTGAAATTATGGCTTATGGCATAGAACAAGGAAATGATAAATTTCTAAAATGGTTAGAAGATGAGACAAATAGTAAAAATAATAAAATATAATAAAGGAGGAATATATTATGGATAATTATTTTATTATACATGGATCTTTTAGTAGTCCATATTCAAATTGGATAGGATGGTTACATGATTTTATTGAAGGAGAAGGAAAACAAGTATATGTACCAGATTTTCCAATAGGTGTTGGCTTTCAAAATTATGAAAATTAGAGCAAATTATTAAAATACTATGTAGATTTAGGGCTTATCAATGAAAACACAACAATCATAGGACATAGTATTGCCCCAGCTTTTATATCTAAATTTTTGATTGAAAATAAACTAAAAGTAAAAAAATGTATTTTTGTTTGTGGATTTAATAACTATTTAGGAATAGATGAAGAATATGATGCTGTAAATGAAAGCATGTATACAGATGGAATAGAAAGTGTAAAGAATTATGCAAAAGATATCATTTGTTTCTATTCTAACAATGACCCTTATGTAAAATATGAAGCAGAAGTAGATTTTGCAGATAAAGTAGGAACAGAAAAAATCTTAATACCAAATGCAGGACATATCAATAGTGAGAGTGGATATGATACTTTTGAAGATGTTGTACCATATTTATAATAAGAAAAAGGAGAAAAACATGGAAATATGGGATATATTAGATAGTGAAGGAAATAAAACAGGAAGAACAATGGTAAAAGGAGAAGAAAACGTGCCAGAAGGATTTTATCATTTAGGAGCAGATGTCTGGATAAAAAATTCTGAAAACAAGATTTTAATTCAAAAACGTTCTCCACAAAAAAGATTATCTCCTAATGTATGGGCTATGACAGGTGGTTCTGTGATAAAAGGTGAAACAAGTATAGAAACAATTGAAAGAGAAGCATTTGAAGAAATAGGTGTGCAACTAAATGTAAAAGATGCAAAAATGCTAGCTCATTTTAAAACAGGTAATGTTTGGATAGATACCTATTTTCTAAAACAAGATATAGATTTGAACCAAATTATTATGCAAGAAGAAGAGGTTAGTGAAGTAAAATGGGCAACTTATGAAGAAATAGAAGAAATCTATCAAAATGGTCAATTTATTAAAAATCGTTGGGAATTTGTTAAAGATATTATTAGAGAATTTTAATGATAACCACGTATAAACTATTTGTTATGATTTAACTATAAGATAGAAATAGTTTGCAAATGAAAAAATATATATAAAATTTGAAAATGATAGTAAAATTAAAATTATTATATATAATTACAAGGAAACAGGGAGCAAATAAGCTTCCTGTTTCCTTATGCAGAACAGAATATCTCAGCGGACTATCAGTCATCCTTTTTCAATAATCCGAAGACACAATTTTTCTTTTTCTGTATCAATACTTACAAACTGCAAATTCTTCTTTGCAAAAAATTCTCTAACCACATCTTCGAATTCTTGGCTACCTTCTAAATGACTTACAGTTACCAGGATTTCATAGCATACAGAATATTTTGGCTTTGTTACAAAATCCCCTTCTTTTATTTTCTCGAGTGCTTCCTTACATGCTTTTCTGGCTTGTTCTTTCCGAGATTTAATAGTTCTATTAATCTCAATATTTGACCAGTAAAGCATCAGTTGAGCCTTAGTCCGTTTCTGCCCTTTAAGCCATTTAGGAATTGAAAGGTTTATCTGTCCATAACAGTTTTTCTCACATACAAATCCTACATGTTCTGATACCACTTTAAGGTCATTAAAATCGATAAAATGAAACCTTGCAGGATTGTAACCATAGACTATAGTACCTATGGCGGTCCAAGGGTTACAAGTCTTTACTCGCTCTTCGAATTCCTCCCGCATTATATTGAGAAAATCTTCCTCAACAGCTTTGAGACGTTCTGCTTCTTGCTTTTTGGCAATTGCCAATGCTTTAAGTGAAATACTTTTACTTGCGATACGTTTACTCATAGTTATTTCCTCCTTGTGATTTAATCGCATTTTTTTTAGTAGGTTCTTAACCTCCAATCCGTATTTATTATATAAAAATTATGTAAAATTGTCAAAAAAATGATTGCTTATGCACATTTTATATGAAGACTAATACAATGAATTATTTGAAGATGAAGATTGTTTAAGACCATATTCAAAACTTGTATCTTTAGTCTATAAAATACAAATAGTAGAGAATAAAGAAAAAATAGTTCAAAAAATTGAAAATATATAAAACCTCATGTATAATAATATTGGAAAAATAATAATTGCCGATCTATATACAAGAGGTTTTTATTATCGTTGAAAAAAAGAGCTATATATTTAAGGAGCCAATATGAAAATACCAGAATTACTAGAAAATGCGATAGAAGAAAAATTAAATCATGTAAAACTAACAGAATTAAAACAATATGCAAGTAAGTTAAGTGAAAAATATATGTATCAAGAAAGAACAGGAGATACATTATTAAATACAGAAATAGAAGCATTAGCTTATTCTATTATGAGAATGCCAGCAACTTATGGGGCTGTGTATACAGCTTTAAAACATACATTAGAAAGGATAAATTTTAACATACAATCTGTATTAGACATAGGAGCAGGAACAGGTTCTGCAACTTGGGCAATTAATGAATTGCTAGATACAAAAAACATTCAATGCTTTGAAAGAGAATCAGTTATGCTAGAATTAGGAAAATCTTTTATGAGTCAAAATCCAAATTTAAAAGATATTTCATGGAAGTATATGGACATTGTAAAAGATAATTTAGAAGCCAAAGCAGATTTGGTAGTGACAAGTTATATGTTAAATGAGATCAAACCAGAAAAGAGAAAAGATGTCATAAATAAACTGATAAAAAGTTCAAATCACATTATTCTAATCATAGAACCAGGAACACCAGAGGGATTCAGTAATATTAAAGAAGTGCAAAAGATAGCCATTGAAACTGGCCTTAATATAGTTGCACCATGTACCTTTCAAGGTATATGTCCATTGCCAGATGAGGATTGGTGTCATTCCATTGTTCGAATGGAAAGAACAAAAGTACATAAAGTATTAAAAAATGCAGATTTGCCTTATGAAGATGAGAAATTTTCATATATAGCTATAGCTAAAGAAAAATGTGATAATTCAGGAATGAGAGTTTTAAGACATCCTATGATTGAAAAAGGAAAAATTACATTAAAAGTATGTCACAATGGAAAAATGGAAGACATGATTGTAACGAAAAAGGATAAAGAATTATTTAAAATGATGAAAAAGAAGAAGTGCGGAGAATTGATTTTAGACTGTAAGACGGAAATGTAACATTGAAACTAATTTTATATTCATAAATTTAATTGATAAAAGATTGTGTTATATCATAAAATGTGATATAACAATTAAAAAAGAAGGGAGAGGTTGAAAAATAATTGGAATTTTAATTGTTTTCAACTAGATCTATGCTTTATAAAAGGAAAGTGAATAAACATGACAAACTTATTAATAAAACTATTTATAAAAGATAAAAATGTAGAAAAACCAGAAACAAGAGCAAAATATGGAATGCTTTCCAGTATAACAGGAATTGTAGTAAACATCTTATTATCAGCAGTAAAATTAATTATTGGAATATTTGCCAATTCCATTTCTATTATTTCAGATGCATTAAACAATGTGACAGACGCAGGTTCATCTATTGTTACAATGATTGGTTTTAAAGTTTCACAAAAGAAAATAGATAAAGACCATCCATGGGGACATGGTAGAATGGAATATATTACAGCATTTATCGTAGACATCTTGATTGTATTGGTAGGTGTAGAATTATTCAAAAGTTCTTTTGATAAAATCATGCACCCAGAATTACCAGATATTAGTACAATTACCATTGTGATTCTAGTGATTGCTGTTTTAACAAAATTATGGTTATTTATCTTTTACAACAAAATTGCGAAAACAATAGATTCTACAGCAATCAAAGGAAATGCTTATGACAGTATTTCAGATTCTATATCAACATTTGTTGTATTATTATCTGCTATTGTTGCTAAAATATTTGGAATCTCTATTGATGGGTATGCCAGTATTTTAGTTGCTATATTTATCTTATTTACTGGATTCAAAGCTTTAAAAGAAACCATAGATTTATTACTAGGAATGAAACCAGATACAGAATTTGTAGAGAAACTAGAGGCATTTACGAAAAAATATGAAATGATATCAGGTATTCATGATATCATGGTACATGATTATGGACCTGGAAGAAAAATTGTATCTTTCCACGCAGAAGTTCCTGCAAACTGCGATATTTGCAAAGCACATGATGTAATAGACCAAATGGAGCAAGATATTTATGATGAGTTTAATTGTATTACAACGATTCATATGGATCCAATAGTAACAGACGACGAAGAAATTAATGAAATGAGAAAGAAAACAGAGGAGATTGTAAAAGAAATTAATCCGGAATTTTCAATTCATGATTTTAGAATGACAGATGGTGGAGATAGAATCAATTTAATATTTGATTTAGTTGTTTCTTCAGATAGTGATATAAGTCATGATGAATTAAAAAGTATGGTTCAAGAAAAAATACATGGTGT
Source organism: uncultured Clostridia bacterium (assembly GCA_944387445.1). Lineage (GTDB taxonomy): Bacteria > Bacillota > Clostridia > TANB77 > CAG-508 > CAG-269. The sequence goes on from CALXEX010000014.1 coordinate 33,454, forward strand.
AAATGAGAAATATTATGCAGTACCTAAAATTGAAAATTCATATATATAAATAGGAGGTTATTATGAGAAAATTAGCAAATACTTTATGGGGAATTGTATTAATTGTTATTGGTGTCATTCTTACTTTGAATGCCTTAGAAATTACAAACATCAATATCTTTTTTGAGGGCTGGTGGACATTACTCATTATCATCCCAAGTGCTATTGAATTGATTGCAAGAGAAAACAAATTTTGGAGTGCTGTTTGGTTAATTATTGGTATTTTATTATTGCTAGCTTGTAGAGACATTTTAGATTTTGATTTGATTTGGAAATTGACGATTCCTGTACTATTGATTATCATTGGAATTAATTTGATATTTAAAGATAAAATTGACAGAAAAGTAGAAAAGAAAAACAAAGAATTAAAAGAAAAAGGACAAAATTTAGAAGAATATGGGGCAACTTTTGGTGAGATTAAAGCAGATTTTAATAATCAAGAATTCAATGGAGCAAATATAAATGCTATATTTGGTAGTGTTGATTTAGATTTAAGAAAAGCCATTATTAGTGAAGATAAATTAATAAAGACATGTGCTGTATTTGGTGGAATTGAGATATTAACACCAGAAAATGTCAATATAAAAATAAAATCAATACCAATTTTTGGGGCAACTTCAAACAAAACAGGTAGAAAATATGATGAAAAATTACCAACAATCTATGTAGATAGTTTTTGCATGTTTGGAGGTGTAGATATTAAATGACAGGATTTCAAAAATTTATTAAATATACTGCCATTGCATTCGGAACCTATCTTTCTATTACAATTGTGTTTATATTGTTAGGAATTGCAGGGACATTTGTAGGTATTTCACATATAGGAAATGAAAACTTTGAACAAAGAATAGAAAATGACCAAGATAAGATAATAGAAAACGCTGAGGAAAGCAACACACCAAGTTTTTCAAAAAACTATGAAAATATTCAAAAATTAGAAATTGACTTAGAAAATGTCAATTTAGAAATAAAAAAAGGTGATAGCTTTAAAATAGAAGGAATGAATTTGTCAGATAACATACAAATTCAAGAAAATGGAGAAAATATAAAAATTGACGATGAGCATATTCCATCAGGATATATTAATGAAAATACGAAGCTAGTGGTGTATATGCCAGAAAATCAAAAACTAAATGAAATTGATATAGATGTACAATATGCTTCTGTTAACATTGAAAAAATTAATACTACTAAATTTAATTTAGATTTGCAAAATAACACTTGTAAAATTAGTGAATTGGTAGCAGATAATGTGGAAATTAATAATGAATCCGCAGATATAGATATATCTACAGGAGAGGTAACCAGATTCCAACTAGAAGCAGATTTAGGAGATGAAAACGTAGCGATTAAGGTACTTGAAAATGCAGAAATTGATTTAGAACATGCAAATGCAGAAATAAAATTGATTGGAAAGCAGGAAGATTATCAAATTATGCATAAGAAACAGGAAGGAAGAACATCTATTGCAGGGCAAGAAATATCATCTAAAAATGAAACAATTGGAAATGGAAATGCAAAAATAAAATTAGAAACGAAATATACAAATACGAATGTAAATTTTGAATAAAAAACATTGTAAATTTTATGTGAAAAATATTGAATATATTTACTAGTCATGTTAAAACTATACATGACTAGTTAGTTATTATAGAAAAATCAGAGATTTTCCTATAATAGCAATCATTGCACACAAATTTTACTCTAAGTAAAATTTGGCGCACGAACAACGGTCGTGGCATAAAATTGATTTAAAATGATCAAATATAATCATCATGCCACTGTTGTTCTTTTATTATTTAAGGAGATAAAGCATGTTAGAATTAAAAAATATCACAAAAGAGTATGTTTCAGGAGATTCAACAGTTCAAGCATTAAAAGGAATTAGTATTGAGTTTCGAAAAAGTGAATTTGTATCTATCTTAGGTCAAAGTGGTTGTGGAAAGACAACATTGTTAAATATTATTGGAGGACTAGATAGATACACATCAGGAGATTTAGTAATTAATGGAAAATCAACAAAAAAATTTAAAGATAAAGATTGGGATGCTTACAGAAATTATTCTGTAGGATTTGTCTTCCAAAACTATAATTTAATACCACATCAAACCGTTCTTTCTAATGTAGAATTAGCCCTTACCATATCAGGTGTATCTAGAGAAGAGAGAAAAGAAAGAGCAATCAAAGCATTAGAAGATGTTGGCTTAAAAGAACAAATACATAAAAAGCCAAACCAGTTATCAGGTGGACAAATGCAAAGAGTGGCCATTGCAAGAGCATTGGTCAATAACCCAGATATTATTTTGGCAGATGAGCCAACAGGTGCATTAGACACAAAAACAAGTGTCCAAATTATGGAGATTTTAAAAGAAATTTCAAAAGATAAGTTGATTGTTATGGTTACCCATAACCCAGAATTAGCAGAAAAATATTCTACTAGAATTGTAAAGATTTTAGATGGTGTCATCACAGATGATTCAAAACCATTTACAGAAGAAGATAGAGAAAAAGAAAAAAATGCCAAGGCAAAAGATGGTAGAACTTCCATGAAATTCTTCACAGCCTTAAGACTTAGCTTAAATAATTTAATGACAAAAAAGGGAAGAACTTTATTAACATCATTTGCAGGAAGTATAGGAATTATTGGAATTGCCCTAATTTTATCAATTTCAAATGGTGTACAAAGTTACATTCATCGAGTAGAAGAAGATACATTATCTTCTTACCCGATTACCATTGATGAATCAACAGTAGATATTTCTAGTATGATGGAAGGTCTGATGGGAGAAACAGAGGAAAATGCAGAACCCCATGAAGAGGGCAAAATCTATTCTAGAGATATTATGAATGATATGATATCTACTTTATCAAGCAAAGTTTCAAGTAACAATTTAGAGGCATTAAAAAATTATATGGAAAATGAAAATAGTACAATAAAAGATAATGCAAGTGCTATTCAATATAATTATAATTTAAACATCAACTTATACAAAGAAGATACTGCTAATGGAGTTGTTCGAGTAAATCCAAGCACCGTTATGAATGCATTTGGAATGGAAGATATGATGAAAGCACAGGAAAGTTCTCCTATGAGTTCTATGTTTGGTTCTAGCATGACAAGTATGTCTAATACTGACGTTTGGGAAGAAATGCTAGATAATGAAGAATTATTACATTCTCAATATGATTTAGTAGCAGGAAGTTGGCCAACAAATTATAATGAAGTGGTTTTGATTGTTAATGAAGATAACGAAATTAGTGATTATACTTTATATGCTTTAGGATTAAAAGACCAAAAAGAATTAGAAGAAAAATGGAATAAAGTGCAAAATGGAGAAACAGTAGAAGAGTCAGAATCAACATCATATACTTATGATGAATTGTTAGATTTATCTTTCAAATTAGTGTTGAATTCTGATTATTATAAAAAGGAAAATGGATTATGGGTTGATAAAAGTGAAGATGAAGACTATATGAAAGAACTTCTTAATAATTGTGAAAACATAAATGTAGTAGGAATCATCAAACAAAATGAGCAAAGTGTTGCCACAGGAATGAGTGGTGGAATTGGTTATACAAAAGATTTAAAAGAATATGTTATCAATAAAACCAATGAAGCAGAAATTGTAAAAGAACAAAAAGAGAATCCAGACATTAATGTATTTACAGGATTAGCATTCCCAGATGAAGATACTAAAACATTTGATTATAGCCAATTGAGTGATGAGCAAAGAGCACAGCTTGCCATGTTAAGTACAGAAGAACTAGCTGAAATTATGGAAACATACAGTAATAATGCGAATGCTAGTTATGATGGAAACTTAGAATTATTAGGTGCTGTTGATCTTAACAAACCATCATCAATCAGTATTTATCCAAAAGACTTTGATGCAAAAGATACAATAACCCAAGAGATTGATAATTATAATCAAAAACAAAGAGATGATGGAAAAGAAGAAAATGTTATCAACTATACAGATTTAATAGGTATTATGATGAAATCTGTTAGTCAAATCATTGACACAATCAGCTATGTATTAATCGCATTTGTTGCAATTTCATTAATCGTTTCATCTATTATGATAGGAATTATTACGTATATATCTGTACTAGAAAGAACAAAAGAAATAGGAATCTTAAGAGCAATCGGTGCATCTAAAAAAGATATATCAAGAGTATTTAATGCAGAAACCTTTATTGTAGGACTAATTGCAGGATTGCTAGGAATTGGTGTAACGGTATTATTAAATATACCAATCACAAAAATTATCTATGCTGTAACAGGTGTCAGTGTTACTGTGTCACTTCCAGTAGTTGGCGGAATCATCCTTGTACTGATTAGTATGGTATTAACCATTATCGCAGGATTAATTCCAGCAAGAATGGCAAGTAAAAGAGATCCAGTAGAAGCATTAAGAACAGAATAAGGCCCATTGGGACCAGGTTTGTTTGAATCCGTTTTGTCCCTTGATAAAGTGTGACATCTGTTTGACAAATCAACAATTATAAGGAATTTGAAAGATTAACATAACTTGAACATTAATACAATAAAAAAGTGGGAGAATACTTTAAAAAATTAGACGGGGAACCTTGATGGGTCTCCGCCTAAATTTTTGTAGATGTCCTCTTGTGGACGTTTCTGTTTGAAATGCTTTAAGTAAATGTCGCATAGACAAACGAACTCTATGAGACACTTTACTATTTTTACAAAATGTGATAAAATCATATGGATTAAAAAAGAAAGAAGGAAATAAGGCTTTGAGTATTCGAGTATTAGCAATCTTAAATCCAACATCTGGAAAAGGAAATATAAAAAATTACATAAAAGAGATTAGAAAAAATTTGGAAGAACAAAATATGCAGGTCAATATTCAACTTACTAAAAAAGAATATAATGCTAGAAATATTGTAATAGACCATGTAGAAGAAACAGACTTGATATTGGTTTGTGGAGGAGATGGTACTTTTAATGAAGCTGTTTCTGCACTAATGGAACTAAATATAAAAGATATTAGTATTGCATACATTCCTATGGGAACAACAAATGACTTAGCAAGAAGTTTGGATATGCCAATTAAAGATGTTTCTATTACAAAGAAGTTATTAGACTCAAAAGCAAAAGTATTAGATATAGGGAAATTTAATAATAATAAATATTTTTGTTACGTAGCAGCTTTTGGAGTGATTACAGATGTAGCTTATCAGACTTCGCAAAAAGCAAAGAACAAATATGGTAGATTGGCCTATTATATGAAAGCAATAAAAGAACTCATTCGAATTCCTACTTATAAAGTAAGAATACAATATGATGAAGAGGAATTAGAAGGGGAATTTATCTATGGTGGAATTAGCAATTCTGAATCAATAGCAGGCTTTAAATGGTTTAACCGAGAAGATATTGATTTAGCAGATGGAAAGTTTGAGGCTATTTTTATTAGAAAACCAAAAAAACTTTCAGGATATTTTCGTTTGTTAAGTGATTTTAGACATAAGGATTATATGGTGAATCGTGATTTTGTCTATTTTAAAACAAATAAAATTACAGTAGAAACTGAAAAAAATGTGGATTGGACGGTAGATGGAGAATTTGCTGGAAATATGAATGTTGCCAATATTGAAAATTGTCATAAAGCCATAGAACTTGTTATATAAATTTTATAATAAACAAGATAAGTATAGGAAAAATTAGAAACAGCTATTTGAAATTTAATAGATAAATATCATAAAAGGCTTATTATAGAAATAGAAATTCACTAAAGAGACCAAAAATGATTTGTGATTTAATAGTCTATATAGATAAAAATAATTAATTAAAAGGGGAAAAATATATGGAAAAAAATGAAAAAAATGAGAAATCTAAAAAAACCAGTTGGGTGTATGTATTATCAGTTGTATATGTTATCGTCGCTTATACATTTTTCTTTATAAGTGGATATATTAATCAATTAGAGTTGCCAGACAATTTAGTTTCAGCAAGGAACACACTTGCATGGATTTTTCTATGTTTACCAATTATCTTGTGTGTGTCAAATTACATTATTATGTTTACAATAGGTAAAAAAGTAGAACGAAAAACATTGTTAAATTGTGCTATACTAGTAAAATACGGTTTAATTCCATTCTATATTTTAGGTGCTATTTTAATTTTAATGTTTTTACTTTTTTCTTTTACACCAGTACCATTTATGATATTTGTTGGTCCATATATGATTTTTGTCTTGAATGTGATCGGTTGGGTGATTTTAATTGGTTCAGCGCCATTTGCTATTGCCTATATAATGAAATCTCATAAAGAAGGAATACATGGAAAAGCATTATCTATTATAACTGGTATTTTACAATTCGTTTTTGCTTTTGACGTTATTTCTATTATGATTTTAACGGTAAAAGAAAAACGTTGGAAGAAACTAACATTTACGATTTTAGCATTGTTATTGACTTTACTTTTTGCTTGCATAATAGGATTTATTACACTAATTTTGGTAACTATATTTTAAACGGAATATGCCTAATAAGTTAAAAAGATAGGAAGAGAAGAAATGCCTTGAAAAAGCATAATCAGATCAATCTTTAAATTGAGATTAAGATGACTAGGAAGATGGACAAGACCAATTTGGTGCTTGTCTATTTAAATGACCCAGGTGATTTCATTGCCTGGGCTATTTGTTTTATAGTATCTTATGGTTTCCTACCATTGACAAAATAAGAAAAAAATGTAATAATTATGCAATATAAGGAAGAGTTGCACTAACGAAATCAAAGATTTCGATGCATACATGTATTATCCAAAAAAAGAAAAATGAAAAATGATAAGAAAAGAGGAAATAAAATGGGTAAATATTATTTCACATCAGAAAGTGTTACAGAAGGACATCCAGATAAACTTTGTGATACGATTTCTGATTGCATATTAGATGAATACTTAAAGCAAGATAAATCTGCAAGAGTAGCAGTAGAGACCTTTGCTTCAGGTAACAGAATTACCATTGCAGGACAAGTAACAGCCAAGGGAGAAGTAGACATTGAAAAATTAGTAAGAGAAAAAATAAAAGAAATTGGATATGATAATGAGCATGTTGATATGGATTATAGGACTTGTGAGATTGATATCCATATTACAAAACAAAGTCCAGATATTGCATTAGGTGTTGACGTTGGAGGAGCAGGAGACCAAGGAATTATGTTTGGGTTTGCTTGCGATGAAACACCAGAATATATGCCATATGCAATTTCTATGGCACATAAACTATCTAAAAAACTAACAGAAGTAAGAAAAAACAAAGAAATAGATTATCTAAGACCAGACGGAAAAACACAAGTAACCGTTGAGTATGAAGACGATAAACCAAAAAGAATTGAAACCATATTAGTTTCTACACAACATAATGAAGAAATCAGTCAAGAAAAGTTAAAAAAAGATGTTATTGAAAAAGTAATTAAACCAGTTATTCCAGAAAATATGATAGATGAAAATACAAAAATCTATATTAATCCAACTGGAAAATTTGTAATCGGTGGACCTTTAGGAGACACAGGACTTACTGGTAGAAAAATTATTGTCGATACATATGGCGGATATGCTAGACATGGTGGAGGTGCATTTTCTGGAAAAGATGCTAGTAAAGTAGATAGATCAGCAACATATATGTTAAGACATATTGCTAAAAATATTGTTGCAAATGGATATGCAAAAAAATGTGAAATACAAATTTCTTACGCAATTGGAATGAAAGAACCATTATCTATCCATGTTAACACATTTGGAACAGGAACGATATCAGAAGAAGATTTAATTACAAAAATTAAAGAAAGATTTGATTTAACACCAGATGGTATTATCCAGTATTTAGAGTTAGATAAACCAATATATGCATTAACAACCAATTACGGACATTTTGGAAAAGAAAATTTGACATGGGAAAAAGTTGTACAATTTTAATAAGCCAAAATAAAATATGTTATATTTCAAAAGAATAAGATAAAATGAATAGAAATCTGAAGTAAAAGTTAATTAAGAATGGAGAAGTACAAATGCTAAAAAGAATAATAGAAAAAAATTATAAATGGATTATTGCTCTCCTTTGTCTAATTATTGTTTTAATGATGATAGAAGATATTTTTGAACATGAACAACTAACCTTAGATATGCTTGTATATAGACTAGTTATTTTGAATTTAAGGTCAGAACCACTAACTGTCATTATGAAGGTAATTACCAATTTATCTTCTGCATATGTATTAATTGCTATCACAATCGGATCATTAATTTTCATAAAAAACAAAAAAGTAGGTTTGTGTATAGCAAGCAATTTGATTATTACAACCCTATTAAATCAATTGTTTAAATACATCATACAAAGACCTAGACCAGATGGATATAGACTCATTACTGAAAGTGGATATAGTTTTCCCTCAGGACATTCCATGGTAAGCATGGCTTTTTATGGGTTAATCATTTATTTAATCTGGAAAATGGTAAAAAACAAAAAAATAAAATATATCAGTTGTACCATTTTAGGACTTATGATACCAATGATTGGATTTAGTAGAATTTATTTAGGCGTACATTATGCAAGTGATGTGATTGGCGGATTTGCAATATCAATCGTATATTTATTGTTATTTACGAATATTGCAAGATCTGTATTACAATTAGAAAAGGAAAAAATAAAAATGGTAGATAAAAGAAAAATTGTGAAATTAAGGAAAAAAAGAAAAAAACTTAGAAATAGTTTCAAATATGCTTTTGAAGGAATTGGAGAAGCATGGAAAACAGAACAAAATTTAAAAATACATTTTGTGATTATGGCAATAGTCATTATTGCAGGATTTATTTTTAAGATATCAGCCATGGAATGGATTATATGTTTATTGTTATTTGCCATTGTCATTTCATTAGAATTAATTAATACAGCAATTGAAACAACAGTAGATATTGCAATGCCAGAGATTAATGAAAAGGCGAAATATGCAAAAGATATTGCGGCAGGTGCTGTACTATTTTCTGCAATGATTTCTGTAGTTGTTGGACTGATTATATTTTTGCCAAAAATTTTTGGATAGAATTAGAATTTAAAAATAATTTTTTTGAAGTCGTAGTTAAAACGGCTTCTTTTCTATATAAGTATTAAAATTTGAAAAAAGACTTGTGCATTCCTTTGTTTATATTATATAATGGTTGAGGTAAAGAAAACAATGGATTGAAAAATAATTACAATTTTTTCAATCAAGGCTATACTATAGAAAGGAAAGTGAATGAAATGGCATTTATTGAAGAAATCAAACAAAGAGCAAAACAAGAAATGAAAACCATTATCCTTCCAGAAGCAGAAGACATCAGAGTATTACAAGCAACAGAGAAGGTAATGAAAGAAAAATACGCAAAAATAATTTTAGTAGGAAATGAAGAAAATATTTTAGAAAAGGCAAAAGCAAATAAGGTAAATATAGAAGGTGCCAAAATTGTAGATCCACAAAAATCAGAAGATTATGAAAAATACACAAATCTTTTGTATGAATTAAGAAAACACAAAGGAATGACAATAGAAAAAGCAAAAGAATTGGTTTTAGACCCAGTATATTATGGAATGTTGATGGTAAAAGATAATCAAGCAGATGGATTAGTTTCAGGAGCAGTACATTCTACATCAGACACATTAAGACCAGCTTTACAAATTTTAAAAACGCTACCCGATACCCAATTAGTTTCTGCCTTTTTTGTTATGGTAGTACCTGATTGTGAATATGGTGAAAATGGTGTATTTATATTTGGAGATAGTGGATTAAATGAAAATCCAAATCCAGAACAATTATCAGAAATTGCCATTTCATCTAGTAAAAGCTTTAAGCAACTAGTGGGGAAAGAAGCAAAAGTAGCGATGCTTTCTTATTCTACTTATGGAAGTGCACATTCAGAGTTAACGGAGAAAGTTATTGAAGCAACAAAATTAGTAAAAGAAAAACAAAAAGACTTATTAGTAGATGGAGAATTGCAATTAGATGCAGCGATTGTTCCAGAAATAGCAAAATCAAAAGCACCAAATAGTCCATTAAAAGGAGAAGCAAATGTATTAATATTCCCTGACTTAGATGCAGGAAATATTGGATACAAATTAGTACAAAGATTAGCAAAAGCAGAAGCATATGGACCATTATGCCAAGGTATTGCAAAACCAGTAAATGATTTATCAAGAGGATGTAATAGTGATGATATTGCAGGAGTTGTTGCTATAACAGCAGTGCAAGCACAATAAAACCATAGTAGGGAGGAATATATCATGAAACACGAGATGATAGATGAATATAATACAAGAGGAGAAAAAATTGGAATTGTTGATAAGGCTGTAGCACATGAAAAAGGATTATGGCATAAATCAGTACATGTTTGGATTATAAATGATAAAAATGAAATATTATTACAATATAGGTCGGCTGAAAAAGATTTATATCCGAATACATGGGATTGCTCATTTGCTGGACATATAGATGCAGGAGAAAGTTCAATAGAAGCAGTATTAAGAGAAGGAAAAGAAGAATTAGATATTGATGTTAATTTAGAAAATTTACAATATGTTTTCACAAATAGAGAAATGTTTCAATATGGACAGGTAAATAGCAATGAGTTTGTTGATATTTATATATTAAGACAAAATATTAACCTACAAAATGTTGAGCTTCAAAAAGAAGAAGTAAGTAATGCCAAATATGTTTCAAAAGAACAATTTTTTGAATTAATGAAAAATGGAACTTTAATACCTCATAAAATTGAATATATGGTATTAAAGGAAATTTTAAAATAAAGAGAGGTATGTATGAAAATATTAGTGTTAAATTCAGGAAGTTCGTCCTTAAAATATCAAGTGATTGATATGGAAACAGAAACTGTTTTAGCAAAAGGATATTTTGAAAGAATTGGTCAAGCAGATTCATTTTTGACACATAAAGTAAAAGGAGAAGTACATAAGTTTGAACATTATGCGAAAAACCATGATAAAGCGATTTCATTTGTACTAAGTAGACTTACGAATCCACATTATGGTGTTATAAAAAATTTAGAAGAATTAGGTGGTATTGGACATAGAGTAGTTCATGGTGAAGAGAAATTTGCCAATCCAGTCGTGATAACAGATGAAGTGATAAAAGGAATAGAAGATTGTGTAGATTTAGCACCATTACATAATCCAGCAGCAATCTTAGGAATTAAAGCTTGTAAGAAATTGGCACCAAATATCAAAATGGTAGCTGTATTTGATACAGCCTTTCATCAAACATTGGAAAAGAAAAGATATATTTATCCAATACCATATGAATACTATGAAAAGTATGGCGTTAGAAAATATGGATTCCATGGAACTTCTCATCAATTTGTTGCCAATAGAGTGGCAGAATTGGTAGGAAAAGATATCAAAGATTTAAAGATTATTAATTGCCATTTAGGCCAAGGCGCAAGTGTGTGTGCCATCCAAAATGGAAAATCAGTAGAAACTAGCATGGGATTAACACCACTTGGAGGAATCTCTATGGGAACCCGAAGTGGGGATTTAGACCCATCAGTGGTTACCTATATTATGAAAAAAGAAAATCTAAAACCAGATGAAATGGAAAAAATATTAAATAAACAATCAGGAGCCTATGGAATATCTGGAGTTTCAGTAGATTTTAGAGATATTGAAGCAGAAGCAGGTGCTGATGATGAAAGGTCCATATTAGCACTTGATAATTTTCATTACTTAACAGCTAGTTATGTAGCCAAATGTGCAGTAGCTATGAATGGATTTGATATCTTAACCTTTACAGCAGGTGTAGGAGAAAAAGGACAAGATTCTAGAGAAGCTATTTGTGATTATTTAGAAGTATTTGGTGTTAAAATAGACAAAGAATATAATCAAAAGGTAAAAGGAATTGAGGCAGAAATTACAGCAAAAGATGCAAAGGTTAGAACCTTTGTGATTCCAACAAATGAAGAGCTTATGATAGCAAGAGAGACAGTAAAAGCAAAGGAGGTTGGATAAAATGGGAAATAGTAAAGAATGGAGAGAAGAGCAAAGAATATTAAGCGATGACGAATTAAGATTACTAACAAAAAATATTAAAGCCAACATGAGAAATTATGATAAAGATATAGGAGCTAGAATGGAACATTCGGATAGAGTAGAATTAGATATGAACAAAAAAGCTAGACGACCAAAGGTAGACAATATTAGATAGAAGTTAATTAAATAAAGAAAGAATAAAAAAATGAGGGTCTGTCCCTTTTGGACACTTTTTGTCCATTTTGGCACGTCCCTAAAAGGAGGAAAAAATGAAAATTTTAGTTTTAAATTGTGGTAGTTCATCACTTAAGTATCAATTAATTAATATGGAGACAGAAGAAGTATTAGCTTCTGGAAAATATGAAAGAATTGGAGAGGAAGAAGCATTTATTACACATAAGGTAAATGGACAAAAAATTGAAATTCAAAAGCCAGCATATAATCACAAAGAAGCAATCGAATTTACATTGGAACAATTTACAAATCTAGAGTATAAAGTGATTGATTCTTTAGATGAAATTAATGCTGTAGGACATAGAGTTGTTCACGGTGGAGAAAAAATAACAGAATCTGTAGTTATTACAGATGAAGTTATTAAAACAATCGAAGAATGTACAGATTTAGCACCATTACATAATCCAGCATGTATGTTAGGAATTGAAGCGTGTAGAGAAGTTATGCCAAATAAACCAATGGTAGGTGTATTTGACACAGCATTCCATTCATCAATTCCAAAGGATAAATTTATATATCCAATTCCTTATGAGTATTATGAAAAATATGGTGTTAGAAAATATGGATTCCATGGAACTTCTCATATGTATGTATCTCAAAGACTTGGTGAGATAGAAAATAAATCTCTTGAAGGAACCAAAATTGTTACTTGCCATTTAGGACAAGGAGCTAGTATATGTGCTGTAAAGGATGGCAAATCAATGGATACAAGTATGGGATTAACACCAATTGCAGGATTACCTATGGTAACTAGAAGCGGAGATTTAGACCCATCAGTTGTAACTTTCATTATGAAAAAAGAAAATCTAGACCCTCAAACAATGGAAGATATCCTAAACAAAAAATCAGGATTAGCAAGTATATCAGGAATGGCACCAGATTTTAGAGTTATAGAAGATGAATCTAATAAAGGTACAGAAAGAGCAAAAATTGCGATTGAACAATTTAACTATTCTATTGCAAGCTTTATTGCAAAATATGCTGTTGCTATGAAAGGAATTGACTATATTATCTTTACAGGTGGCATTGGTGAAAACCAAATTAATATCAGAAAGGGTATTTGTGAGAAACTAGAATTTATGGGTGTAAAATTAGACTTAGATGCAAACAATATGAGAGGAGAAGAAAAAGTGATTTCAACACCTGATTCAAAAGTTAAAGTATATGTTATACCAACAAATGAAGAATTAATGATTGCTAAAGAAACGAAAAGACTTGTAGGATAATATTTTTAAAGAGAAGAGATAGAAATTATTGGGGATATTTAATAGACTAAAGAGATTAATAGAACCACCTTATGTTTCCACAGATATATCGGATAGACTGTTTGAAGTATTAAGTGAAGCAGAATCTGAAGCTTTAAATATAGAACTAGAAAATATACAAGAAAAAAATAGACTTGGGATACCAAGTGACATTCAAATTCCATCAACTATTCCATCAGATGAAAATAAAGAACAATCGAGACCATCTATTCTGGAAAAAAATAGCAAGATGAATACAAGAACTCCCAGTCATGCAAATGGACGAGCTAGTTGAGTTGAAGAAGAAAGATAAATAAATTAAATATCTAAAGAAAAAAAGGTTTACACCGGCAGAAAAGTATGATATACTAGTACTATCAATTTTTTCAAGGAGAGAATGATGACAGGATTACTAAGGAAGTTCTGCATCATTTCATTTTATATTTTTAAATATTTTAATATATGGAGGGGAAAATATGGCAAAAATTTTAGAAGATATTTCAAGAACATTTAATGAGTTTTTACTATTACCAAATTTAACAGATGAAAGATGTATACCAAACAAAGTGTCTTTGAAAACACCACTTGTAAAATTTAAAAAAGGTGAAGAACCAAAATATTATGCAAATGTACCGATGGTATCTGCTATTATGCAATCTGTATCAGGAGTAGATATGGGAATTGCACTAGCTAGAGAAGGTGGTGTGGCATTTATTTATGGTTCACAAAGTATTGAATCACAAGCAGAAATGGTTAGACAAGTAAAAAAACACAAAGCAGGATTTATTGTTAGTGACTCAAACGTAAAATCTGGAACACCTTTAAAAGATGTAATCGACTTAGTGATTAAAACAGGACACTCAACTGTTATGATAACAGAAGATGGAACAGCAAAAGGTAAATTTATCGGATTAGTAACAGATAAAGATTATCGTGTATCAAGAGATGATTTGGAAGCTCCAATTGATAATTTCATGACACCAAAGGAAAAAGCAGTATGGGCACATGAAGGAATTTCTTTATCAGAAGCAAATGATTTAATATGGGAAAAGAAAATTGCATGTTTACCAATCTTAACAGAAGAAGGAAACTTAAAATATTTAGTATTTAGAAAAGATTACGAAGAGAGAAAAAATAATCCAAATTCTTTATTAGACGAGAATAAAAGATATATTGTAGGTGCAGGTATTAATACAAGAGACCATGAAGAAAGAATACCAGCATTAGTGGATGCAGGAGTAGATTTGATTTGTATGGACTCTTCAGATGGATATTCTGTATGGCAAAAAAATACAATTGATTTTGTAAGAGCAAAATATGGAGACTCTGTTAAAATTGGAGCAGGTAATGTTGTAGATGCAGAAGGATTTAGATATTTAGCAGAAGCTGGAGCAGACTTCATTAAAGTAGGTGTTGGTGGAGGATCTATTTGTATCACTCGTGAAACGAAAGGTATTGGACGTGGACAAGCCTCAGCTTTAATTGATGTTGTTGCAGAAAGAGATAAATACTTTGAAGAAACAGGAATTTATATACCAGTTTGTTCAGATGGTGGAATTGTACATGACCATCACATTACGATTGCTTTAGCATTAGGAGCAGATTTCGTTATGATGGGAAGATATTTTGCAAGATTTGATGAAAGCCCAACAAGAGTTGTAAAAAAAGGAAATGGCTATGTAAAAGAA
>CALXEX010000015.1 GCA_944387445.1 uncultured Clostridia bacterium
ATCATGATTATATGGCATTAAAAAAGAAGTTATTACATTTAGAAAATATGCATATGTATGATATATATGTAAATCCATTTACAAAAAGTGAAGACAAAATACCATATGAAGAAGCTAAAAAAATTGTAAAATCTGCATTAGCTATATTAGGAAAAGAATATGGAGATATGCTAGAACATGCTTTTGAAAATCATTGGATAGATGTGTATGAAAAACCTAATAAACAAACAGGTGGATATAACATGGGAATTCATGCGCCACATCCATTTATTTTGATGAACTATGTTGGTGATGAATATGATGTTAGAACTATTGCTCATGAATTAGGACATAGTATGCATACATATTATGCAAATAAAAATCAAAATATTTTTGATGCAGATTATACCATTATGGTAGGTGAAGTAGCATCAACGGTGAATGAAATTTTACTAACAGAATATCAACTTCAAAACGAAACAGACAAAACGAAAAAGGCAGAAATCATATATGAATTATTAGAATTAATTAGAGGAACTTTCTATGCACAGGCTATGTTTGCTGAATTTGAAACAGAAGTCCATGAGAAAATAGAAAACGGAAAAATGGTATCTGCAGAAGATTTGAATATGATTTATTATGATTTAAATCAAAAATATATGGGAAAGGCTGTCACAATAGAAGATAATACTAAATATGGTTGGTCTAGAATTCCACATTTTTATAGAGATTTTTATGTGTATAAATATGCAACGGGCATATCATCTGCTATTTGTATTGCTACAAAAATATTGAATAAAGAAGAGGGATATGTAGAAAAATATATAAATATGTTAAGTCAAGGATGCACAAGAAAATCTATTGATCTTTTAAAAATGGTGGATGTAGATTTAGAAGATATACACACATATGATAGCATTGTTCAATTTTATAGAAATAAAATAGAAGAATTGGAGAGTTTAACATAAGAAAGGACTAATATATGAAAGAAAAAAAGCTAAAAAAAGAAAAAATAATAGAAGAAAAAGGGATAGATAAAAAAGACAATAAAACAATTACAGAAGAAGGTAATATAGAAACAAACAAAGAAATAGAGCACAAAGAAAAGAAAAAAAGAACAATCAATGGAATTAGTATATGGAGAATTTTAGCATATTTCATTATATATAGTGTTATTGGATATATTGTAGAAACTATATATGGAATCATTACAAAAGGTGTATGGGAAAGTCGACAAAGCTTTTTATATGGCCCATTTTGTGGAATTTATGGATTAGGAGCGGTTGTGATGATTGTATGTTTACACAAGTTTCCTAAAAAGTTTAATACTCTATTTATTGGTGGTTTTATAGTAGGTTCAGTTATAGAATATGTGGTTAGCCTTGTAGGAGAAATGGTATTAGGCGTTAAATGGTGGGATTATTCAGGAATGCCTCTAAATCTAAATGGAAGAATATGTGTATACTTTTCTGTTTTCTGGGGATTCTTAGGACTTTATTTAATTGCTTCTCTAAATCCGAAAGTAGATAGAATCATCAGCTGGATAAAGAGCAAATTTAAAACATATAAAGGACTAAAAACTTGTGTCATAACCGTATTTACACTATTAATGATAGATTGTATAGCAACTGGGTTTGCAATTGAATTCTTTTTGGTAAGAATGATTGCAAAAAATGATATTCCTGTTGCTAATAACGAGGCTGTAGTTGAGCAATATGATAAGATATATGGGAATGAAAAACTATCAAAATTTATTTATGAATTTTGGGGAGATAAGAAAATGATAAGAACATTTCCTAATTTAAAGATAAATGATAAAGATGGAAATATTGTTTATATGGATAGTTTGCTAGATATACAGCCATATTATGTAAAAGTACATGATAAAAATAATAAAAACAATGAAGAAGTAGAAGCAGACATAAAAGAAGAATAAATAAAATTGTATTCTTTAATATTGTAATTTAGAAAATTACCATTGCTAAAATCTTTTAGCAATGGTATAATATTTTTGTAGATGATGAAAGAATTTATAAAATTCTGAAAATATATTTTGAAGTGTAAGTCTAAAGGAGGAGTCAAAATGAATCGTAGAATAAAAAAATTATTAGTACTTTTACTAATTATAGTTATGCTTTTGCCGATTAGTTTACCAGTCGTATCTAAAGCAGTTGATACAGAAACATCATCAACTTCAGAAGAAGTGTATCCAATAAATGTAGAATTAAAAAGAGATGAAACAAATCCAAACTTAATTCATATAACAGCAACAAGTACAGAAAGTAACATTATAGCATTAAAATATGTACATCAATATATCGATACAGATAATGCTTCTTATTTTGAAGAAGAGCATGAAGATATTTATACGTTTGACATCACACCAGCAAAAATGATTGAAGAAACGTTTGAACTAGAAGGTTATGGAAGTTATACAGTTTATGCAAAAGATGCAAATGGAAATGGATTTTTAGCGAGATTGACAGTTAATGATCCAAATGATATGCCACAAATTACACTAACGAAAGATCAAGAAAATCCATTAATTTTAAATATTGATGTTACAAGTAATAAAAATACGATTACAAAATTAAAGATTGCGAAAAAAGAAAATATACATGATATGATTGATTTTAGTACACAAGGAACAGATATAGAATTTATGGAAAGCAGTCATGTGTCTGTAAGATATACAGAGATTACAGAAGAAGGATTATATGTGGTTTATGCAGAAGATAACAAAGGAAACAAAACAACAAATCAAATTTATTTAGCAGAACAAGATACTCCAATTTCGGTAGAAATTACAGATGGAACAAATCCAAGAGAGGTTAATTTACATATAACAAATCCTATTTGTAATATTGTATCTGTAAAAGTAGCTAAAAGCTCAGAAATAACAGATTTTAGTGATTTTGAATCTATAGAAGGTTTACCAATTACAGAAGGACAAACCGTTGATGTAACTTATACAGCAGAAGAAGATGATTCTTATGTATTTTATATAGAAGATGAAGCTGGTAATAAAGTAATGACACACAAAAGGATTACAACAGAAGAAAATACAATGCAAATAATGATTGAACAAGATGAAAATGCTCCTGGCAATTTGACGATTACGGCTACAGATAAAATATGCAATATTGTTGAAATGAAAGTAGCCATAGGAGATAATATTGATTTAAAATATTTTGAAAATAATGGAGAAAATATTTCAATAGAGCCAGGTAAAGAAGTGGTTGCAAAGTATACAGTTCAAGAAAATTGTACAATTAATGTATTTATTAGAGATGAACAAGGATATACTTATATCTATTCAAGAAATCTAATAGGAATTAATAATCCTGAGCCTGAACCAAGTCAGGCACCAACCATTGTATTAACACAAAATACAGATAATCCAAAACAAATTGATGTTACTGTTCGAGGAGATCGTTCTAATATTGATGAAGTAAAATGGGCAACAGGAGAACAAGATGTAGCATATTTTGCAACAAATGGAACTCGAATTGGACAAGATAAAGTAGGAGTAGCAATACATACAGAATTTATGATTCAGGCTATTGGAACGTATACAGTATATGCAAAAGATGATGCTGGAAATGAAGCTGTAGAAACAATAGAAATTACCAATATAGATGAAACACCACCAGCTGAAGAAGATACAATTCCACCAGAAGTAAGTCAAGTTGAAAATAATGGTATATATAATCATTCTGTTACACCTGTTATTGTTGATGAACATCTATCAGAAATCTATCTAACCAAAGATGGATTAGATGTAGATAATTATCAAAATGGAGATACGATTGAAGATGAAGGTGAATATGTTTTAAATGCAGTAGATGAGGCTGGAAATGAAGTAGTGGTTAAATTTATAATTGATAAGACGGCACCTGAAATAGCAATTCAGCAAGAAAATACAGATAATGAAAATGTAGAAGTATCTATGACATTTATCGATAATCTTACAAATATTAAAAAGGTAAAAGTTGCAAAAGGAGAACAAGCAATTGACTATTTCGAAAATAGTGGGCAAGAATTGATTCTTGAAAAAGAAGATAATTCTGCAATAGCACTTATCAATGTTATGGAAAATGGAATATATACGGTATATGTTGAAGATGAAGCTGGAAATGCTAAAATCGAGACATTTGAAGTAACAACGATCACAGAAGAACCGGAAATTGATGATACAACACCTCCAACCATTCAAATTACGAGAGAAAGTGTTAATGAAAATGAATCTATAAAAGTAACTATTCATGTAACAGACACAGAATCTCAAATTGCATCAATCAAAATAGCAAATGGAGAACAATCTATTGATTATTTTGAAAATGGAGGAACTTCACTTACAATGCTAACAGATGATAAATCAGCAGAATCAGCAGTCATGATTACAGAAAATGGAACATATACGATTTATGCTGAAGATGAACAAGGAAACAAAACAGTAGAAGTGGTTACTATCACAGAAATTGCTACACCAGAACCAACTCCAGAGCCAGATCCGGATCCAGAACCAACTCCTGAACCAGATCCAGAGCCAAACCCAGATCCAGAACCTGATGATACAACACCACCTATTATTACAGGTGTAAAAGATGGAGTAACATATGGAAATGAAGTAACACCTAGAGTAGAAGATGAAAATCTAGCTAGTGTAACATTAACAAGAAATGGAAATGTGGTAGAAAATTATCAAAATGGAGATACAATTTCTGAAAATGGTACATATGTATTAGTAGCAGTAGATGAAGCAGGAAATCAAACAACTGTAGAATTTGTGATAGATATCAAAGAAGATGATGATAACAACAATAACACAAATACGAACACGAATACCAATACAAACACTAACACAAACACGAATACGAATACAAACACCAACACAAATACCAATACAAACACTAACACTAACACAAATACAAATGCTAATACGAATACAAACACAAATAATAACACAAACACAGATAGTGCAACCAATACAGACAATAGTGATCATACAAATTCAGATGATAATAGCAATTCCGGAAACAATAACAATGTAGGCAATAATTCAGATAATACGCAAAGAAATACAATCAATTCTTCAGATAAAAATAATATATCAACCAGTAATTCAAAATTGCCTTACACAGGACTTGGAAATATATTAATCATTGGTATTATCATTACAAGTGGTGTTGCTATATTTACATATGTAAAATATAGAAAATATAAAATATAAGATATAAAGTACAGAGAAAAAGTTTGAATGAAAACAATATATGTTTTTCTATTCGAATTTTTTCTTTTTTATATGAAAGGACATAACATATAAGAAAACGGTGTATATTGTTTGTTACTTATATAATGGAATAATAACTAGGAGGAGATAATATGGGATTGTTTGGAAACAAAGAAAGTGTAAAAAGAAAGAAAAGTTTAGTGATTTATTTTTCAAGAGCAGATGAAAATTATGCAGTTGGAAATATCAAAAAAGGAAATACAGAGGTCATTGCAGAATATATACAAGAGTTAACAGGAGCAGATTTATTTAAGGTAGAACCAGTAAAGCCATATTCTAAAAATTATAAAGTATGTTGTGATGAAGCTCTAGAAGAAAAAAGACAAAATGCAAGACCAGAGTTAAAAAGATATTTGGAAGATATATCTGAATATGAAGTCATCTATATAGGGTCACCAATTTATTGGGGGACTATGCCAATGAGTATGTTTACACAATTAGAAAAATTAGATTTCACAGGAAAAATTATAAAAATATTTACAACGCATGAAGGTTCAGGATTGGGAACAGTTGTAGCAGATGTCAAAAAGATATGTAAAGGTGCAACTATATTAGATAGTTTAGCAATTCAAGGAAGTATGGTATATGATGCAAAAGGTAGAGTGCAGGATTGGATAAAATAAAGAAATAGAGTAGTGTTTTTTAGTATGCATAAAAAATTATGCATACTTTTTTAATTTTATAAAAATATATTTAAAAAATCTTTACAAAATGTTAACAAATGAATTCTTTTCTTATATAATCTAGATGTAAATATATA
Source organism: uncultured Clostridia bacterium (assembly GCA_944387445.1). Lineage (GTDB taxonomy): Bacteria > Bacillota > Clostridia > TANB77 > CAG-508 > CAG-269. The sequence goes on from CALXEX010000015.1 coordinate 6,033, forward strand.
TAAAGTAAGGGGGAAAATAAATATATGAAAAATCAAAAAAAGAAAAGTATAAAAGGAATTGCTTTGATTGTGTGGATAATCACCATTATTATATTACTCATAGTTGTGGGAATAACAATAGTAGTATTGATTAAATCCAATAAAACCTTGAATAATGATATAGAAACAAGTGAAGAAAAAGAACTAAGAGGAACACGAACATTATTAGAAATGTATAAAAATGCGGAAAATTGTGAAACAGTGGATTGTACAGATGAAACGCATTTGCATATAGGAGACTATGTGGAGGGATATTTACCGGATAATATGGATGCAGAGGTAGAAGTAGGAAAAGAAGAAACAGGATACGAGGAAGAAAATGGAGAAAAACAAAAATATGAAGTAGAAGAAAATATGACATGGAGAGTACTCGGACTAAGTGAAGATGAAAATCATATTTTATTAACAAGTGAAAACCCAATGAGAAAAACAGTAATAGAAGATGAAAATCCATACTTAATATTACAAGGTGCAGAAGCCTATATATATTGTGAGGATACATTAGATAAAATTTGTAGTATCTATGATAATACAGAATTAGCGGATGAAGTAAGAAGTATAAAAATAGAAGATATTAATAGAGTATTAGGCGTAGAACTAGGAACAGATGAAGATGGAAATGAAATAGTATATCAAAAAGATGAGTCAGAAAAAACAAATATAGATGAAAACGGAACATTGGGTGAAATATATGAATATAAAGAAGGAGATTATGCTCCAGAAAATTATGTAATTGACATGGCAAAAAAAGAAGGAAAAACGATTGTAGGAATTACGGAAAAAAAGGTAGGAGATACAATTAAAGGAACAGCATATTATTATGATTATTATACAAACAGTCAATTTAATATAAGTCAAAAAGCATATGACATGTTATTTCAAGGTACAACAGGAGAAGAAAATTGCTCAAAGGCATATTGGTTAGCTTCACCTAGCACTACTGCTGATTCATATGTACAATATAGTGTAGGATTTGTTGGTGATAATGTTGTTGGAGATCCTTCTATTTATACTGGACTTGAAATGTTTAATTCATTTGGAGAGTGGAATGCATTTAGTTTGGCGGTTCGTCCTGTTATTTCTTTAAAATCTGATGTTACAGAAAAGGAGATAAGAAAAGCAGAAAATCAAAATCCAACAGTAGATGAATGGACATATATAAATACAGAAGATATGGCTGAAGGAACTATAGAAGGAGAAGAAGGTCAAATAAAAGTCCAACTACATGACTTAATTATACCATAGGATTATCAAATTTTAATTAATAAAATCGAATCAACGTAGCAAATTTGATTGATTTTATAAACTTATTATGCGAGGAGGATAAATAAGAATGAAATATTTCATTTTTGATTTAGGAGGGGTACTCTCTGTACCAATGGATATAAAGGGATTATACAACCAAATAGAATGGAAGATAAATTATGATGAGTTTGTGGAAAAATTTAATTTTAGTAAAGAAACAGAAAAAGCACATAAAGGAGAATTAAAAACTAAAGAATTTTTTGAATATTTAAAACAATATATGAACGAAGATGTGACTTTATCCGAGTTTAAAGATATGTATATAAATAACAATATATTTTTTCAAGATACAATTCAAATAATAAAATATTTAAAAAAATTAGAATATATGGTATGTTTGTTATCAAATTTAAAAGAAATTGATTATGAAAAATTTTTGCAAAATTTTGATACATCTATATTTGATGAAATGTTTTTATCTTATAAGTTAGGTATGTTAAAACCAGATGATAATATTTATCAATATGTAATAGATAAACTTAAAGCAAGCCCAGAAGATATTTACTTTTTTGATGATAACAAAGAAAATGTTGATAGTGCTATTAGGAATGGTATACAAGCATATCAGGTAACCGGACTAAATATAAAAGAAAAGATATCTGAAATATTAGAAAGTTTCTAATTGTTAGTGAAATGAAAGAATTCAAATTATTATTTAAAATTGATAATTTGAATTCTTTTTTTGCTTGCCGTTATGTAATATCTACTTATTTATTGTTTTTTAACATAAAATATGATATAAATAATATGTTAATTTGATTAGCAAAATAGAAGATATAAATAAAATTACAAGGAGGAAAGCATGTTTAAATTGCATTCAGAATATAAGCCAACAGAAGACCAACCACAAGTAGCTTTACAAAATAATATAATTATTTATACAACAGAAGATGGACAAGTTAAGATAGAAGTTAGGTTAGAAGATGAAAATGTATGGTTAACTCAAAATACAATGGCTGAATTATTTGATACTACAAAGCAAAATATAAGTGGTCATATACAAAATATTTTCAAAGAAGGAGAATTAGAAGAAAATTCAGTTGTAAAGGAATCCTTGACAACTGCAAAGGATGGAAAAAATTACAATACTAAATTTTACAATTTAGATTTAATAATATCAGTAGGATATAGAGTAAAATCAATTCGTGGTACACAATTTAGAATATGGGCAAATAAATTAATAAAAGAATATCTAATAAAAGGATATAATCTTGATAGTGATAGAATGAAAAATAATGGTGGTGGAATATATTTTGAAGAGTTACTTGAAAAAATTAGAGATATTCGTTCATCAGAAAAAGTATTTTGGAGAAAAATACTAGATATCTATGCTACAAGTGTAGATTATGATGCGAATAATGAATTAACAAAACAGTTTTTTAAAACAGTTCAGAATAAAATGCATTATGCAGTTCATGGGAATACGGCAGCAGAGGTTATATATAATAGAGTAGATAGTAATAAGGAAAATATTGGATTAACAAATTTTAAAGGAGATATACCGACAAGAGCAGAAACAGAAGTTGCCAAGAATTATTTAACGGAACAAGAATTGCAAATATTAAATAGAATGGTGTCAGCATATTTAGATGTGGCTGAAATTAATGCTTTGAGTATGCATGCAATGACAATGAAAGATTGGATAAATGAATTAGATAGTTTCCTTAAGATGACAAGAAAAGATATTTTAAATAATAAAGGCACAGTATCACATAAAAAAGCATTAGAACAAGCACACCAAGAATATGATAAATATATGAAAAAACATTTGACAACGGCTGAAAAAGATTACTTAAAGATATTAGGAGAAGACATTAGAAAGTTAAAATAGGAGGAAAACATGTTCAAATTACATTCAGAATATAAGCCAACAGGCGACCAACCAAAAGCAATTGAATATTTAAGTAAAGGCATAGAAGAGGGAAAGAAATTCCAGACACTTCTTGGTGTTACAGGTTCTGGAAAAACATTCACAATGGCAAATATCATTCAAAAAGTACAAAAACCAACACTTGTCTTAGCACATAATAAGACATTAGCAGGACAACTTTATTCTGAATTTAAAGAGTTCTTCCCAGAAAACAATGTGGAATATTTTGTTTCATATTATGATTATTATCAACCAGAAAGCTATATTCCACAGTCAGATACTTATATAGAAAAAGATTCATCTGTAAATGACGAAATAGATAAGTTAAGACATTCAGCAACATTATCTTTATTTGAAACAAGAGATGTTATTATCGTAGCTTCTGTTTCTTGTATTTATGGTTTAGGAGACCCAGAAGATTACCAAGAAATGATGCTATCTTTAAGACCAGGCATGCAAAAGGGAAGAGATGAAGTCTTAAAAAAATTAGTTACTATGCAATATACGAGAAATGAAATTGACTTCCAAAGAGGAACTTTTAGAGCAAAAGGTGATATTGTTGAAATTTATCCATCAGACCAATCAGAATCTGCTATTAGAGTAGAATTTTGGGGAGATGAAATCGAAAAATTAGTAGAGATTAATCCATTAACCGGAAAAACGATTGGAACGAGAAGACATGTTTTAATTTCTCCTGCATCACATTATGTAACAACAAAAAGCAAAATGGAAAGAGCAATTGTTACCATAGAAGAGGAGTTAGAAGAACGAATTAAGTATTTTAAAGATCATAATAAATTAATTGAAGCACAAAGAATAGAAGAAAGAACAAATTTTGATATTGAAATGATGAAAGAAACTGGATTTTGCTCTGGAATTGAAAACTATTCTAGACATATTAGTGGTAGAAAACCAGGAAGTCCACCATATACATTGTTTGATTATTTTCCAAAAGATTTCCTATTGTTAATAGATGAATCTCATGCGACAATTCCACAAGTAAGAGCCATGTATAATGGAGACCATTCAAGAAAAGAATCTTTAGTAAATTATGGATTTCGATTACCTTCTGCATTTGACAATAGACCATTAACATTTGAAGAATTTGAGAAAAAATTAAATCAAGTTATATTTGTAAGTGCTACACCAGGAGATTATGAAAAAGAACATAGTAAAGAAAATATTGTAGAACAAATTATTAGACCAACTGGATTATTAGATCCTAAGATAGAGGTGAAACCAGTAACAAATCAAATAGATGACTTATTAGAACAAATTCGTATACGAGTTGAAAGAAATGAAAGAGTTTTAGTAACAACATTAACAAAGAAAATGGCAGAAGATTTAACAGATTATTTGAAAGGATTAGATATCAAAGTAAATTATATGCATTCAGACACCAAAACACTAGAAAGAATGGAAATTATTCGAAATTTAAGATTAGGAGAATTTGATGTTTTAGTTGGTATCAACTTATTAAGAGAAGGGTTAGATATTCCAGAGGTATCTTTAGTAGCAATCCTAGATGCAGATAAAGAAGGATTTTTACGTTCAGAAAGGTCATTAATTCAAACGATTGGAAGGGCAGCAAGAAATACAGATGGTACAGTTATCATGTATGCAGATGAATTAACAGAAAGTATGGAAAAAGCCATTTCTGAAACAAACAGAAGAAGAAGAATCCAGGAAGCATACAATAAGGAACATCATATAACGCCGAAAACGATTAGAAAATCAGTACGTGATTCTATTAAAGTAACTATTACAGATGATATAGGTGTAGAATACAAGTTAGAAAAAGAAGAAGACATCAAAGACACAATTACAAAATTAACAGATGAAATGTTAAAATATGCAGCTGAAATGGAATTTGAGAAAGCTGCTGAATTACGTGATAAAATAAAAGAATTAGAAAAGTTAATTGAAAATAATTAAGTAAAATAGGAAAAGCCCCTGGAAAATTCCATCCAGGGGAAATCTATATAATTCTTAAACTTAGTTATATTACTAAATAACGAAATATAAAAAAATAGAGGCCACACCTCTATTTTTTTTATAAATTTGCATTATCTTCATCATTATTTATTGGTGGTTCATCTTGTGGCTTTTCAGAAATATTGACAATACCATCACCTTGATATGTACTTGTAGTTGAAACATTTCCTTTTCCGATATATTCAGCTTTACCAAATCCTAAAATTAGATAAAAGATGGTTGGAAGAAATAATAAACCAACTGTATATCCAACATCTTTTCCAAAAGCTTTAGCTAAAGAATTGCATTGATATATATTAATACCTAAACACACAATCCATCCAACAAAAGGGATAAATGTAGCTAAATATCCGAAGATAATCCATGGTGAAAGTCCAGAAATTCTAAATAAAATTACTAAATTGTAAATTGGTATAATACATTTCCAACCCTTTTCACCAGCTTTTGAGAAAACTTTCCACATACCAGCTAATTGTATAACAGTAACAATTAAACCAATAAAAACGAAAACACCCAAAAAAGCTCCTAAAATTGTTCCTCCGATTGTAGCGATAGATGAGTCTGAAGCAGAATATCCATAATCATAATAATCATAATAGCTTGGATAAGAAGAATAATAATCAGAATACCCCATAAATACATCCTCCTTTCATAAACTTCATAATTAAATTTTCCCATTTTTCGACAAAAAAGTCAATACAAAAACAGAAAAAAACTTGTATAAAAAAAGTTAGTCTGATATAATCTATGTAGTTACGCAATAATATATACGAGGAGGTATTGAAATGAGCGAAAACAAATGTCAATGTGGCAGTCCTAAAAGGGACGAATTTATGCAAAAATTGTTTGACGAATATTTACCAATTAAAGATAATTTAATTCAAATGTTAAATGAGGTACAAGAGCATTATGGATATATTCCAAAAAATGCACAAATAGAACTTTCAGAATTTTTAAATATTCCAATGGCAGAAATTTATGGAGTCATAACTTTTTATTCGAGATTTACCCTAAAACCTAAAGGAAAATACAATGTTGCAGTATGCTTGGGAACGGCATGTTATGTAAAAGGTTCTCAAAAAATTATGGATAGATTAAAAGAAAGATTACAAATTGAATCAGGAGAAACAACAAAAGATGGATTGTTTTCTATCGAAGAAACTAGATGTGTTGGCGCATGTGGTCTAGCACCAGTATTTACTGTAAATGGTGAAGTGTATGGAAAAGCAACTGTTAAGAAATTAGATGAAGTGTTAGATGAAATTATGAACAGCAAGGAGAAATAAATGAAAAAGAATTTATTAAAAACAAATTGTTTTGATGTTGATAGAAAAATGATAATTATAGGTAGTTGTCTAGAAAATATGTTTCCAAATATATATCAAAAATTAGAACAAGAATCAACAAATATTTATGAAGTATGTTTAGAAGAAACACATCTAAATATGCTTATTACAAAAATAGCAGGAATGTTAGCAAGAAATGATATCGAAGAAATAAAATTTGTTACAATAGATAAATTTCCTCATTGTGTTCAATTACACTATGTTGTGAAAGAATTGGAAAATATAATGGATTAAAAAAAGATACATATAGAAAATTATGTAGCAACAAGTGAAGGATTAATAGAAGTTCCATTAAAAGTTATAGGGTTATCTAAAAATCTAGCAAAATTATCAGAAATGATAAAAGAAAAATAGAGGTCTGTCCCTTTTGGATAAAAAATGTCCAATTTGGCACGTCCCCAAAGGAGGAAGGTATGAAAAGTCTAGAAGAAATTCACAAAATAAGAGAAGAAAAAAGAAAAGAATTGGATTTAAGAGTTAATACAAAAGCAGATACGAGAGAAAAACATATTTTGGTTTGTCATGGTACAGGTTGTACTTCTTCAAAATCACCTGAAATTTTAGAAAATTTTAGAAAAATTTTGAAAGAAAAACATATAGACAATGTAAGAGTTATTAAAACAGGTTGTTTTGGTCTTTGTGCAAAAGGTCCTATTGTTATCATTAGACCAGAAGATACTTTCTATGCTTTGGTTACACCAGAAGATTGTGAAGAAATTATTGAAACACATATTGTAAAAGGTGAAAGAGTAGAAAGATTACTTTGCAAAGATATAGATGGAACGGTTGTAAATAGTTTGGATGAATTAAACTTTTATAAAAAGCAAAAGAGAATTGCTCTTAAAAATTGTGGTGTTGTCAATCCAGAAGAGATTGATGAATACATAGCATTTGATGGATATAAAGCATTAGAGAAAGTGTTAAAAGAAATGACACAAGATGAAGTAATTGATGTCATAAAAGATTCAGGTCTAAGAGGTAGAGGTGGAGCTGGTTTCCCTACAGGAAAGAAGTGGGAACTTACGAAAGCATCTGTGGGAGATCAAAAATATGTGGTTTGTAATGCCGATGAAGGTGATCCAGGAGCCTTTATGGATAGAAGTATCTTAGAAGGTGATCCACATTCTGTATTAGAGGCTATGACAATTGCAGGATATGCGATTGGAGCAAATAAAGGGTATATTTATGTTAGAGCAGAATATCCAATTGCTGTTCAAAGATTAAAAATTGCCATAGATCAAGCAAGAGAGTATGGATTATTAGGAAAAAACATTTTTGACACAGACTTTAGTTTTGATATTGAGATTCGATTAGGAGCAGGAGCTTTTGTCTGTGGTGAAGAAACAGCATTACTAGAATCTATTGAAGGAAAAAGAGGGCAACCAAGAGTAAAACCACCATATCCAGCACAATCAGGATTATGGGGAAAACCAACACTAATTAACAATGTAGAAACTTATGCCAATATTGCTCAAATTATCTTAAAAGGAGCAAAATGGTATTCTTCAATTGGAACAGAAACCTCAAAAGGAACAAAAGTATTTGCTTTAGGTGGAAATGTAAACAATATTGGATTAGTAGAAGTACCAATGGGAACAACCTTAAGAGAAATCATTTATGATATTGGTGGGGGTATTCCAAATGGAAGAGACTTTAAAGCAGCCCAAACAGGTGGACCTTCAGGAGGATGTATTCCAAAAGAACATTTAGATACACCAATTGATTATGAATCTTTAAAAGAGATTGGATCAATGATGGGTTCAGGTGGATTAATTGTTATGGATGATACAAAATGTATGGTAGCCTTAGCAAAATTCTATCTAGACTTTACTGTAAGCGAGAGTTGCGGAAAATGTACACCTTGTAGAATTGGAACAAAAAGAATGCTAGAGATTCTAGAAAGACTATGTGATGGAGAAGGAGACGAATTAGATATCTATAAACTAGAAAAGTTAGCAGCCAATATTCAAAAAGCAAGTATATGTGGATTAGGGCAAACAGCACCAAACCCAGTTGTAAGTACCTTAAAATATTTTAGAGAAGAATTTAGACAACATGCTATCCAAAAAGAATGTAGAACACTAGAATGTAAAGCAATGGCAAAAATCACAGTTAATGAAGAAAAATGCAAAGGTTGTGGCTTATGTCAAAAACATTGTCCAGTCAATGCAATAGACGGTTCAGGAAGAGACAAAAGAATTATCAACCAAGAAAAATGTATCAAATGTGGTACTTGCATTACAAGTTGTCCATTCCACGCAATTGGTAATTAAAAAGGAATTTTGGAGACGGACTCAAAAATCCCAATTTAAGAAAATTAACAGGGATTACAATAAATAAAAAATAACCAAGTGGAGGAAAAAATGAATATTACATTAAAGGACATACAAGACTTTTCTAAAAAATATAATGACAATCCAATCAATAAAGTGATTGAAAATGCAATTACAAATAATGGATTGGAAAATACGATGTTAGACGAAAAGATTATTGCTGAAAACCAGCCAGTCTTTAATATAGAATTACCTGTTCGTGTCAATAAATATGACCAAAAAAATAGTGCATTATGCTGGATATATGCAGGTATCAATATGATACAATTTGATGTAGCAGAAAATTTAAACATGGATGTAGAAAACTTAACATTATCACCTGTCTATATTTCATTTTTTGATAGGTTAGAAAAAGCAAGTGCAATATATGAAAAGATAATTCGATTAGAAGATGCATCTTATGAATATATTAATGAAAATCGAATTATCGTCAATGCGCCATATACTTTAGGATTTTTTGAATTTTTTAGAGGGTTAATCAATAAATATGGATTTGTTCCTGATAGTGTTATGCCTGAAACTAAAGAAAGTATAAATAGCAACAGAGCAAATACTATTTATTGTGAAAAAATGATGGGTGATGTTGTCAAACTGATAAAACTAAAAGAAGAAAATGCAAACATGGAAACATTAGAAAAGCAAATAAAAATATTTCTTGAAGAAAATTATATGTTATTATCAAAAATGTTAGGAGAACCTGTTCAAAAATTTACTTATGAATATATAGATAAAGACGGGAATTTCCAGCGATTAGAGAATATAACACCATTAGAATTTAAGGAACGATTTTTAAAAATAGATTTAAATGAATTTATATCGATTGCCAATATGCCTCGTCATAACAAAGAATATGGAAAAGTATATAAATATACAGGAAACCCAAGCGTAGAAGAATATACTTTTTTAAATCTACCAATTAATGAATTAAAAACATTAGCCATTAAACAATTAAAAGATTCTATGCCTGTTTATGTAAATTTATACAGAAGACAGTTTCGTGATACACCATCAGGTGTACTAGATACAAGATTATATGATTATAAAAACGTATTAGGAGTAACACCTTTAACGAAAGAGGAAGGGCAAAATACAAATTCAATCCATTTTCATCATTGTATGGATATTTGTGGTGTGCATATAGTAGATGATAAACCAGTTAGATGGAAAGTAGAAGATAGTTTTGGAAATGCACTTAAAAATAAAGGATATAGTATTATGAATGACAATTTTTTTGATAAATACGTATTTGCTGTTATTATTCATAAAAAATATCTTTCTCAAGAACAATTAGAAGCTTGGAATCAACAGCCAATAGAATTTTCAATCTATACATAGGAAACCATCAATGCATCACATAATAAAAGGAGGAATTATGGTAGAGATAACATTAGAAGATGTAAAAGCATTTTCCAAAGAATACAACGACAATCCAATCAATAAAGTGATTGAAAATGCCATTACAACAAATGGACTAGAAAATGCTTGCTTAGATAGAGACATTATTAGAGAAAATCAACCTGTTTTCAATATTGAACTTCCAGATACCAAACGATATGATCAAAAAGAAAGCTGGAAATGTTGGATATATGCAGGATTTAATATGATTCAATATAATATGGCAAAAAATTTAAATATGGACTTAATGAACTTTGAATTATCAAGTAATTACATTGCTTTCTTTGATAAATTAGAAAAAGCAAATACAGTCTATGAAAATATTATCCGTTTACCTATTGAAAATGCAACTTTAAAATATATAAAAAAAGAACAATTATTAAAAAATTGTGTCACAGAAGCAGGATTTTATGAGTGGTTTGCAAGTATTATTAAAAAATATGGAATTGTACCATATTCTTATATGCCAAACCCAAAAGAAGGAGAAGATGGTGAGAAAATTTCTCTTATATTCAGAGAAAAAGTAAAAAAAGATGTTATACATATACTAAAAGAAAAACAACAAGGAAAAAGCGAAGAAGAACTAAGAAATCTGACAAAAACATATGCAAAACAAAATTACATATTTTTATCAAAAATCTTAGGTGAACCACCAATGACATTTGATTTGGAATATAAGGATAAAAATGGAACATACATATCGCAAAAACGCATAACACCAATGGATTTTAAAAATCAATACTTAACATTAAACTTGGATGATTTTGTATCAATTACCAATATGCCAATGTATAATAAAGAATATAATAAAATATATCGATTAAAACACTTTGGGAATGTGTATAAAAATAGTTATAGACAATTTTTAAATTTACCAATAGAAGATTTAAAAAGATGTGCTATAGAACAACTAAAAGATGGTATTCCTGTATGTGTTACACTCGAAATTGAAAGCAAATCTGTATATGAAAAACAAGGCATTTTGGATACAAGAGTATATAATTATAAAAATACATTAAATATGCAATCACTTAATAAGAGAGAAGGCCTAGATTTTTCAGAAATTCATTTATCACATTGTATGACAATTACAGGTGCCAATGTAATAAGTAACCATATTCAAAGATGGAAAGTAGAAGATAGTTATGGTGCAGGTCCAGATGAAAAACCAAATGGATATTATACAATGAATGACAATTATTTTGATAAATTTGTTATGGATGTTATTATTAACAAAAGATATTTAACAGAAGAACAAAGAGAATTACTAAACCAAAAGCCAATTGAGTATGATATAGATATAGAAGACGAAATTTAAAATAGTTAAAAAGAAAGAGAGATGTGGATATGGAAAAAGAAATGGTTAATTTAACAATTGATAATCAAAAAATAACAGTACCAAAAGGAACAACGATTTTAACAGCTGCAAAAAAGGCAGGAATTGACATCCCAACATTATGCTTTTTAAAAGACATCAATGAAGTGGGAGATTGCAGAATGTGTATTGTAGAAGTAGAAGGGAGAAGAGGATTTGCAACCTCTTGTATCCAGACTGTAGAAGAAGGAATGGTTGTACATACACATACACCAAATGTATTAGAAGCAAGACATGTAATTTTAGATTTAATAATTTCAAATCATGCAAAAGATTGCTTAACCTGCACACGTTCAGGAAATTGCGAATTGCAAGCATTAGCAACAAAATTCAATGTTTTAAATATTGAATTTGAAGGAGAAAGAACAGAACACAAAATTGATGACTTATCTCCATCTATTGTAAGAGATTTCAATAAATGTATTTTATGCAGAAGATGTGTTGCAGCATGTAAAAATGTACAAAAAATCGGTGCGATTGATTGTATCAATAGAGGATTTGAATCTTGTATATCAACAGTTGGAGATCACAGTTTAAACGATGTTAACTGTACATTTTGTGGTCAATGTATAGAAGCTTGCCCAACAGGCGCTTTACATGAGAAAGAAACCATTAATGATGTATGGGTAAAATTAAAAGATCCAGACACAACCGTTATAGTACAAACAGCTCCAGCTGTTAGAGTTGCTCTTGGTGAAGAATTTGGTATGCCAATTGGTACAAATGTAGTAGGAAAAATGGTTACAGCATTGAAACGTTTAGGATTTGACAAAGTATTTGATACAAATACAGGTGCAGACCTAACCATTATGGAAGAAGCAAATGAATTTATAGAAAGATTTACGAAAAATGACAATTTACCAATGATTACATCTTGTAGTCCAGGATGGGTAAAATATATAGAAATGAATTATCCGGAATTATTACCACATCTATCTAGCTGTAAATCACCTCACGAAATGTTTGGCGCTATTTTAAAAACATATTATGCCAATAGAGAAGGACTAGACCCAGAAAAAATTTATGTGGTTTCTGTTATGCCATGTATTGCAAAAAAATTTGAAAGACAAAGACCAGAAATGAAGGAAGATAACTTATATGATGTAGATAATGTTATTACCACTAGAGAATTAGCAAGAATGATAAAACAAGCTAACATTGAGTTTGAAAAGCTAGAAGATAGCAATTTTGATAGTCCTATTGGAGAAGCAAGTGGTGCAGGTGCTATCTTTGGAACAACAGGTGGTGTTATGGAAGCAGCATTAAGAACAGCACAAGATACCTTAACAGGAAAAGATTTGCCTAAAATTGACTTTGAACAAGTAAGAGGAGGAGAAGGTATCAAAAGAGCAACCATCAACATCGCAGGAAAAGATATTAATGTTGTTGCAGCAAGTGGATTAGCAAATGCAAAAACGATATTAGAAGAAATTAAATCTGGTAAAGCAAATTATCAATTTGTTGAAATTATGGCTTGCCCAGGTGGTTGTATCATGGGTGGTGGTCAACCAATTAAGAGTTCTAAGGTAAGAGCAGAAGTAGATGTTAGAAAATTGAGAGCAGATGCCTTATATACAATTGATGAAAGAAGTATTGTTAGAAAATCACATGAAAATCCATTTATGAAAAAATTATATAAGGATTTCTTAGAAAAACCAGGTAGTGAAATTGCAGAAAAATTATTACATACAACTTATACAAAAAGAGAAAAATATAATATATAAAGGAGAAGAAACATATGAAAAAATTTACTTTAAAATCAAAATTTAAATTATTAACATTGACTTTTTTAATAATGATATTTATAGCAAATCCTATTATAAGTTTTGGAGCAGATAATTTACCAGAATATTTACAAGTAAGTACCGATAAAACAGAAGTGAATATGGGAGATGTTGTAAGATTAAAATTAAGTAATCTTAGTACGGAACAAATTGATGGCTTTGGAGATGACAGAGGAGTTAGATATTTGTCAGCTAAAATTAATTATAATAAAGATGTATTTGAGTTAAACGAAGATGGAATAGAAGAAGCACTTTTAGATTTCATCCCAGAAGAAGGAAGAGATGAATATGGCTGGAAACTACATGGATTTTCTCCAGAAACAGGAGAGCTTTATTTTGCATATATGTATCCTTTATACGGAATGCTAATGGGAAGTTGTGATATAGCTACAATTACTTTAAAAGTAAAAGATAATATACCTACAACACAAGAAAAAATAACTTTTACTGATGTAACAATTGGTACGGATGATTATAATGAAGCAAAAGTTGCAGACATTTCATTAGATGTTTTAGTAAATGGGAATACCATAGAAGATGATAAACAAGAAGAAAATAATAATTCGGAACAAAATAATACAAACAATAATAATTCAGAAAATAATAATATAAATACCAATAATATTATTAAGGCAAATACTATAAATACTGAAAAAGATGATGCAACAGTAGCAAATAAAGTATTGCCAAAAGCTGGAAATACTTTTCTTACTATAATAATGAGTATATGTATTGCACTTATTATATTTTTAATAATAAACTATAAAAAATATCAAAAATTTAAAAAGGTTTAAAGGATAAATAGTAGATTATTTTATGAAAATAGTCTACTATATTTTTTAAAAAATATTGATTTTTCTTATGGATTAGTATATAGTAAGAAAGGGTGTAAGAAAAATGACAAAATTTGTAGAAAATATTACAAGATTAAAAGCAAGTAATATCAATAGAAATATTGTTTATTTAGCATTCCCAATTTTTAAATTAATAAGGTAAGTGTTTATATCAATTCAAAAGGAATTGATATTTTTTATTACATAGAACATTTTATGTTCTATATAATAAAAAATAATATTGCACAGAAAAATTGCATAGCAATTTTTCGCGTCGACAAATCTTTACGCTTTTTCGAGAACTTATATTTATATGGTTAAATGAGAAAAACAGAAAAAAGTTCTCTCAAAGCGAGATTTGTCCCATTAAACACTTACTAAGAAAATAGAAGGAGGCGTTCTAATGGAACAAACAAAAAAACTACTATTAGATGTTAACGAAAAACCAACCATTGCCAAATGGATAATCCTTGCGTTACAACATGTTTTTGCTATGTTTGGAGCAACCATTTTGGTTCCTATCATGGTTAACACATCAGCAGGGGAGACAGTTCTTACCATTCCAGTTGCATTGGTAACATCAGGAATTGGTACATTAATCTATATTTTATGTACAAAAGGAAGATCACCTGTATATTTAGGAAGCTCTTTTGCATTTATTGCACCACTAGCAGCAGCTTATGTAAAAGGTGGAATTTCAGGTGCCATGATTGGTGTTATGGCAGTAGGTCTTGTCTATGTTATTTTTGCAATCATTATTCATTTTATAGGTAAAAAATGGATAGACAAATTATTACCACCAGTTGTTATAGGACCAATGATTATGATTATAGGTTTAAGTTTAGCACCAAATGCAATTTCTCAAATAGGATTAGGAACTGGAACACAAATTGATTGGAGATGTATTGCAGTTGCTTTAATTACCTTTCTAACAACAGCAATTGTTATGGTTAGAGGAAAAGGATTCTTGAAAATTATTCCATTTTTAGTTGGAATTGTTGTAGGATATATTTCAGCAATCTGTTTTGGATTGGTTGATTTTGCACCAGTATTAGAAGCTAGCTTTTTCAGTATGCCAAACTTTGTAATACCATTCTTAAATTATGCACCTAACTTTTCAGCATTATTAACCATTGTACCAATTTCTTTGGTAACCATTGCAGAGCATATTGGTGATCATACAGCATTAAGTACGATTATTGGAAAAAATTTATTAAAAGATCCTGGATTAGACAGAACCTTATTAGGTGACGGTTTAGCAACATTTGTAGCAGGATTTTTAGGAGGACCAGCAAATACTACTTATGGTGAAAATACATCTGTAGTAGGAATGACAAAAGTAGCATCTGTATGGGTTATTGGACTAGCAGCAGTTATTGCTATTTGCTTAGGATTTTTAGGAAAATTTACTGCATTGGTATCAACCATTCCTGATGCCGTTTTAGGAGGTGTATCTTTATTACTATATGGATTTATTTCTGTAAATGGTTTAAAAGTATTAATCGAAAATAAAATTGATTTCGGAAAATCTAAAAATATTGTTGTTGCATCTACTATGTTGGTATTAGGATTAGGAGGGGCAGCAATCTCAATTGTAAATGGAGATTTATCTGTAACGATTTCAGGAATGAGTTTAGCAGCGATTATTGGTATTTTATTAAATTTATTATTACCAGATGAAAAAGAAGATGATTCCAATAAACCAGAAAATGAAGGGACAAAAGAAACTACCAATGAAACAAAAGAAGATAAAAAAGAAGTAAAATATGAAAGTGGGGCAAATACAATGGAAGAAATCAAAAAGGAAACATACAACAATGTAACTGTATTAAATAATCCTTTAGTAGAACATAAGTTATCAATTATAAGAAACAAACATACAGGAACAAAGGAATTTAGAGAAATTATTGGAGAAATAGCAACCTTATTATGCTATCATGCATTAGAAGATGCTAAATTAAAAGAAACAGAAATTGAAACACCAATTTGCAAAATGAAAGCCAGAGTATTAGATGAAGATAATTATGCATTTGTACCAATTTTAAGAGCTGGAACTGGTATGTTAGATGGATTATTAAAAATTGTACCAAATGCAAAAATTGGA
This sequence comes from uncultured Clostridia bacterium, assembly GCA_944387445.1. GTDB lineage: Bacteria > Bacillota > Clostridia > TANB77 > CAG-508 > CAG-269. The sequence continues at coordinate 22,412 of CALXEX010000015.1, forward strand.
CATATTGGATTATACAGAAATGAAGAAACTCTAGAGCCAGTACAATATTATTATAAAATGCCAAAAGATATTGCTAAAAGAGAAGCCATTATCTTAGACCCAATGCTTGCAACAGGTGGTTCTGCAGATGACACAATTAAAATGTTAAAAAAAGACGGTGTTAAAAAAATAAAATTCTTATCTATAATATCTGCACCAGAAGGTATTGAAAGATTAAAGAAAGAACATCCAGATGTAAAAATTTATACAGCATGTATTGATGAAAAATTAAATGACAAAGGATATATTGTACCAGGACTAGGTGATGCTGGAGATAGAATATTTGGAACAAAATAACACAAACCCTTCTATTTTAACTATATATATTTAAGTTCGCGAAGAAACGCAAAGAGACAATTAGAACATAACTCTAATTGTCTCTTTCTCATGCTATTTGTTGTTATTAGTTTGTTTTTCATTATTTTTGTTTTGATTATTTGAATTGTTATTATTGTTTTTATTTTCTTTATTTTTCTTACTCATATATAAAGCACCTCCTCAAGTACTAATCCTATTTTGTACCATAAACCAAAAAATATTCACAATTATTTGTTTTTTTTATATAATTGATATATAATAGCAAATGAAAGAAAGGCATAGATAAGTGAAATCAAAAATCTTAATGTGCAAATGTATAAAATGGCTTTGTTTAATGTTGCACAAATACAGAAAAAAACGTAAAAAACAAATTAGTATATTAAAAATTTAGGGGGCTTAACAATGGGGTATAATAATGAAAAATTAAATGAATTTAATGATTACATAAGATATAGAAAAGTGGCTATTATAGGATTAGGTGTTAGTAATTTACCACTTTTAGATTATTTATATGATAAAAAAGCAAATGTAACAATTTTTGATGAAAGAGAATATGATCAAATTCCTAAAGAAAATATCGAAAAAATTACTAATTATGGATTTATGATGCATTTTGGTAAAGATTGTTTGCAGAACTTAAAAAATTTTAATGTTATCTTTCGTTCTCCAAGTTGTTTGCCAACAAAACCGGAAATAGTAGAAGAAGCTAATAGAGGTGCCTTGGTTACATCAGAAATAGAATTATTAATGCAAATGTGTCCAGCAAAAATAATTGGTATTACTGGAAGTGATGGAAAAACAACAACAACCAGTTTAATTAATTGTATTTTACAAAAAGCAGGATATAGAACATTTTTAGGGGGGAATATTGGAACACCATTATTTACAAAATTACCAGAAATGACACCAGAAGATATGGTTGTTTTAGAACTAAGTAGTTTTCAATTAATGGGAATGGAAGTAAGTCCACAAATTGCTGTTATTACTAATATAACACCAAACCATTTAAATATTCATAAAGATTTTCAAGAATATATTGATGCAAAGAAAAACATCTTCAAATATCAAGATGAAAACGGCATTTTGGTTTTAAATTATGATAATGAAATCACAAGAGAATGTGCGAAAGAAGCAAAGGGAAAAGTTATTTTCTTTAGTAGTCAAACAAAATTAGACAATGGGTATATTGTTGATGATGATGTGATAAAAGAATGTGATGATAAAGTTAGAAAACATATTCTAAATACAGAAGATGTCATTTTAAGAGGAAATCATAATTACCAAAATATTGCAACAGCCCTTTCTGCAACTGCAAGTTTAGTAGATACAGAAACAGCTGTGAAAGCAATAGAAGAATTTAAACCTGTAGAACACCGAATTGAGTTTGTAGAAGAGATTGATGGAGTGAAATGGTATAATGATTCTGCTAGTTCTTCACCATCTAGAACATTATCAGGATTAAATGCTTTTAAAGAAAAGATTGTTTTGATTGCTGGAGGATATGATAAAAATTTAGATTATGAACCTCTTGCCAAACCAATTATTGATAAAGTAAGAACATTGATTTTGATTGGGCAAACAGCAGGAAAAATTTATGATGTTGTCAAAGAAGAATTGGAAAAAGAACATAAAAATCTTGATATTTATATGTGTGAAACATTAGAAGAGACCATTCCAATCGCAAGAAAAAATGCAAAAAGCGGAGATATTGTTCTATTTTCTCCTGCTAGTGCAAGTTTTGATATGTTTAAAAATTTTGCAGATAGAGGAAATCAATTTAAGGAGTTAGTTAGAAATTTAAAAAAGAGAGGTTAAAAATATTAATGATATATGATTTTGATGTGACACTAACACCATTATTGATAAATATATTCAAAGACAACTAGTAAAGTAAAAAGATCTTAAACATTAGAATACATATTTATACAAAGGAATCAAGCGACCTAAGAACTAGGTCGCTTTCTTCTACAGGCTAATCATCACGTTGTAGAAGAAACTTCTCAGCCTCTTTTACAATCTTCTTCTCTTCAGGAGTTAATTTATTATTACTTCCTGAAATAAGCAGAAGTTGTTCAGCAACCTGAACTTTCCTCTTGGGAGGAAGCTCATCGTTCCATTGCTTGAAAATATCTTTGTATGTCATATCGTGCCTCCTTTTTGTAAGAACTAGCCTTTTTTGTGTATCAATATTATTATACCACAAAATTACAAAAAAGTTAAATTTCATGCACCTTTTCGAGGTTATCAACATATCTTGTATAAAATAAATAAGGAGGAATTAGAAATGTATGATAACCAATATGAAGCGTACATAAGAAGTATCTTGGGATATCCAAGTACAACAAATATGAATCAAAATCAAATGTACCAAAATGACTACCCAGATTCAATGCAATCAAACATGAGAAACGATTTAGAAGAGTTTTATCCTGAGATATATAAAATTATATATCCAATGGTAAAAAAAGCTTGTGATGAGAATATGATGGCAAATAGCAGGGAAGAGATTGAACAAATGACAGACGAAATTTACTCAGCTATAGAAGATAGTAATCAGATTAATGTCAATATCAATTTGGGAAATACAGTTTCTACAACAAATGTGAATAGAACACAAAATAGAAATGAAATATACAAGGAAGAAATTCAAAAGAAAAGTTTTGAAAAACAAGAAGTAGAAAACAGAAATGCAGAAATAGAAAATAAAAGAAGTCCCAGAAATAATAATTTGAGAGATTTAATTAAAATATTATTAATCAGAGAATTACTAAGAAGGCGTCATAACAATTTTCCACAAAGACCACCACATAATCGTCCACCACGTCCACCTATGAGACCGCCAATCATGCCTAGAGATTATCAACCTTTGTATGATATCTATGAATATTAGACGAACTGATTTTGTAAAATAGCAAAAAAATTGTAAAAAATGACAAAGAAATCAAAATTTGCCATCCTTTCAAATAAAATAAAAAATAAAGATGCATTTATAGAAAAATTGCATAAGTTATAACAAAATTGTACCATTCATAACAAAATTTAATGATTTATATATAATAAGAATTGAATAAAAATTAAAAAAATGCAAAAAATAATCATGAGAAATTTTGAAAGGTGGTAAAGAAAATGAAGGTTAAAGATTGTATGTGTACAGACGTTTGTTGTGTAAAACCAGAAACAACCGTACATGATGTTGCAAAATTAATGTGTCAAAATCATATTGGCTCAATACCTGTTTGTGATACAAATAATTGCTTATGTGGGATTGTAACAGATAGAGATATTATCTTAAGAAGTATTGCTTGTGATAAAGATGTTAAAACAACACCTGTTAGTGATATCATGTCAACAAATGTATGTACTTGTGAAGAAAATGAAGACATGGCAAATGCAGAAAATAAAATGGGAACAAACAAAGTCAGAAGACTACCAGTTTGTGACAACAATAAAAAAGTAGTAGGAATATTAACTTTAGGAGATATTGCACAAAATAGATCAAAATTAGATGATAGGGAAATTTGTATTACGTTTGAAGATATTTGTGATTGTGATACAAATAAACATGCAGAATAAAATATATAATGTTTTTTTATAAATAATATTCGTTTTAAGACAGATACTATATAAAAATATAATATAGTATCTGTCTTTTATTAAGTATATAAAATATTAAGATACATATAATAATAAAGTAATCAAGAGAAAATTGGTTAATAGTAGGATAGCTGATATTTGGGGGGCGAAATATCCTATTTTTCTAAAGCATGAAGGAGGGGAGAGATGATTATCAATATACCATATTGGACAAGAGTATTAAAAAATATTGGATATGTAGTTTTATTGATTATTGGCTTATATATAGCATTAAAACTATCTATTTTTTATATGCCTTTTTTAGTTGCATTTATCATTTCTCTTATAATAGAACCTCTCATAAAATGTATTATGAAGAAGACAGGGTTAACTCGAAGGACTAGTTCTATCATAATTTTTATCCTTGTATCTGTCATTATTTTAGGAATATTGGCATGGATTATTGTTACACTATTTTCAGAATCTTCTAGCTTGTTACAAGGGTTAAATGATTATGTGGATAAAGCATCCACTCAAATACAAGGATTTGTAGAACAATTTCATTTTGATAAAATCAAATTATCAGATGAAATATTAACCATTGTTCAAGAATCGAGTGGAGACTTTTTACAAACCATATCCAATTGGTTAAGAAATGCTTTAAATGGTTTGATTAATGTTGTTACCAAAATACCCGAAATAGCAATATGTGTCGGAATTACGATATTAGCTTTATATTTTATTTGTGTGGACAAAATTTATATTTTAGATCAAATCGAATACCATCTGCCAAAAACATGGGTAAAAAAATTAAGTACACATTTAAAAGATTTAATCCAGACATTAGGAGGTTATCTTAAGGCAGAAGTTACATTGATTTTAGTATCTTTTGTAATTTCTCTTGTTGGGTTATATATCTTATCTTTTTTAAAATTTAATATACAATACCCATTACTAATGGCATTATTTATTGGTTTTGTAGATGCACTTCCTATTTTAGGCTCTGGTACAGTTATGATACCATGGGCGGTTATTTCTGGACTAAATGGTGACTTGTCACTAGGGATTGCTATTGTCACGTTATTTATTATCATGTCAGTTGTGAGACAATTTTTAGAACCAAAATTGGTTAGCAAAAATATTGGTGTTCATCCGATTTTTACATTAATTGCTATGTATACTGGTTTTAAAATAACTGGAGTTATTGGCTTATTGCTAGGACCAATTGCTTTAATTATTATAAAAAATATATTTGCTAATTTGATTGATAAGGGTGTATTTAAAACGATTTTTGATAAAAAATAGAGAAGATTTTTTAAATATTTTATTTTATATAAATCATATTGACCTTCCATTATTTTTATAGTATTTTATAGATGGAGGGAGATATATGAGAATAAAAGCCATTGGATTTGATATTGGAGGAACTTTAGTGGATTATCATAAAACATTAAATTGGAGTGCTTCTTATGAAAGCGCTTTGAAATTTATGTGTGATAAAAATGATATTAAATGGACTGAAGAAAAAGATATTATTGGAGCTAGTGCAATCGGCATGAAAACAATTTTAATTAATAGAGGTCAGCAAGAAAAGAATTTTCATCAAGATTATACGATTTCCAATTTAACAGAAATTATTAAACTTATTGAAAAATAAAATATTAAGGGCGTGTTATTGTTCAAATGAATCATTTAACACGCCCTAATAAAATCTAATTTATAAAATTTCCTCTGAAAATGGCAACTCATTCAGTGTTATTTCTCTTCCTTTATACTCGATTTCCCAATAATATTTGCCAATATTGAAATTGAATTTACTATTATCATTTAATTCTTCGCGTTCAATTTGTTCAGATTCCATATCTGAAAGAGTTAATATTTGCTCAAGTTGTTCTTGTGTTAAATCTTTTTCGTTAACACCATAATGGCTATAATCTTCACCCATAGAGCCATTATAATATATAGAATATGATTTGCTATCTTCTAAATTTATTAATGTATATCTTACATCATATCCACCTGTCATAGAATATAGGTATGCTTTTTGTATCTTAACATCATATGCGATATTTTGAATATAGTTCTTAAAGGTATTTCTTTCATAATTTTCTTTTATTACAGGTATATATATAATTCCTAAAATAATTAACAAAATCAAAATCAAAATTATAATTGCAATTATAATGAAACATTTTTTCTTCATTTCATAGCACCTCTCAGATTAATGAAAAGAGCCAAATCATCTAATATTAAATGTTTGGCATATCTTCTCAAATTTATTTTATTCCCATTCAATCGTTGCAGGTGGTTTTGAAGTAATATCATAAACAACTCTATTAACATGTTTTACCTCATTAACAATTCTAGAAGAAACTTTTTCTAATATGTCATAAGGAATTTTGCTCCAAACACCTGTCATAAAATCAGTTGTTTCTACTGCACGTAGGGCAATGGTATAATCATAAGTTCTTTCATCACCCATAACACCAACAGATTTTAAATTTGTTAATACAGCAAAATATTGATTAATAGATTTATGAAGGCCAGCATTTGCAATTTCTTCTCTAAAAATGCTATCTGCTTCTTTCAAGATATCTAATTTATCCTCAGTGATATCACCAATGACTCTGATAGCTAGTCCAGGTCCTGGGAATGGTTGTCTAAATACTAAGTTTTCTGGTATTCCTAATTCTAATCCTGTTTTTCTAACTTCATCTTTAAATAGATTTCTTAAAGGTTCTACAATTTCTTTAAAATCTACATAGTCTGGAAGACCACCAACATTGTGATGACTTTTAATAACAGAACTTTTTCCTAAACCACTTTCGATAACATCAGGATAGATAGTACCTTGTACTAAGAAGTCTACAATTCCGATTTTTTTAGCTTCTTCTTCAAAAACTCTAATAAATTCTTCTCCGATAATTTTTCTTTTTCTTTCTGGATCTGTAACACCAGCAAGTTTTTCTAAAAATCTATCTTTTGCATTTACTCTAATTAAATTAATATCAAATTGTTTCTTAAAAACTTCTTCAACTTCGTCACCTTCGTTTTTACGAAGTAAACCATGGTCAACAAAGATACAAGTTAAATTTTTTCCAATAGCTTTATGTAATAATACAGCAGCAACAGATGAATCTACACCACCAGATAGGGCACATAAAGCTTTTTTATCTCCAATTTTTTCTTTTAAAGTTTTAATACTATCTTCTACAAAAGAAGAAATTTGCCAATCTCCAGAACAACCACAAATGTTAAACAAGAAATTCTTAATTACTTGTGTTCCATTAACAGATAAATTTACTTCTGGATGGAATTGAATACCATATAGTTTTTTCTCTGCATTTTCCATTCCAGCATTTGGGCAATGGTCTGTTGAAGCAATGTTTTTAAAGCCACTTGGTACTTCTGATACAAAATCTGTATGACTCATTAAGAAATCATTTGTTGTTTCAAATCCTTGGAATAGGGAAGAGGTATTATCAATAGTTACCTTTGTTGTCCCATATTCTCTTGTATTTGCTCTTGCTACTTTTCCACCTAAAGTATAAGTCATTAATTGCATACCATAACAAATTCCTAAAACAGGAATTCCTAAATCAAAAATGCCTTCTGCACATTTAGGAGAATCTTCACCATAAACACTAGCAGGTCCTCCTGTAAAAATAATTCCTTTTGGATTTTTTTCTTTGATTTTTTCGATAGAAATATTGTATGGTACAACTTCAGAATATACATTACATTCTCTAACTCTTCTTGCGATTAATTGATTGTATTGTCCACCAAAGTCTAAGATTAAAATTAATTCATTTTCTTTCATATTTACCTCCGAAATTAAAATCATATTTATATAATATCATAATTTGTCGATAAAGTAAATAAAAACCTAAGATATATAAGAGAAAAATGGTCTAAAGATAACCTTAGACCATTTCAAATAACGGATAAAGAATTCTAATCGAGGTACTCAATATAAATAATAGGATGGAAATAATAAAAATTGCTTTTATCCATTTTTTTACTTTTTTAGTTTCGTTTTGCTTTTTAGCTTTTGATTTTGTTTTTAAGATAGCTATACTACTTATAATAAAAACAATAATAGATACTACTTGAACTGCAGGACAGATTTGTACATATAAAGGGGTATCTACAATAACAGTCATTCCTCCTGCAATGTCCATCATAGGATCACTAGTTGCCAAAACATTATTTTTCATTAACATTGCTATCATCAAGGAAGATAGACCAACTTTTAGCCATTTGTTTGGAATAGTATCTCTTAATTTTTTTCCAGTTATTTGATTCATTTTAGGATATTCTTTTTTTGGTGTTTCTGTAACATTTCTTATTTCCATAACAATCATCTCCTTTTTCCATATATGTTAGCAATTTGTTTCAAAATATTATAATTTTCATTATAATATTTCTGAATAAACATTTTTGAATTCTGTTTATACAATTTCTCTGCCATTTTATCGGATACTTCTATAATTATTTTTTCTGTTTCACAAACAATAGGTGATAATTGATTTATATCATTTGTTAAAATATAATTTCTACAAGCACATAGATGTTTACATCTTTTTTTAATAGCACAGTTTTTACAGATTTCGTTTTCCTTTTTAGAGTTCTTTATTAAATCTATTCTTGCTTTTGTATCAATTCCATCTTTACAATTTCCTATTATAAATTTTTCATTGTACACAAGTTGCATACAAGGGTAAAAATTCCCATCTGTTCCTATATTAATCGTTTTCATTCCTAATTTGCAATCTTCATTACAATCATATTCATTTTTTACGTATGTTTTTATTTTATCATCAATTAATGGAATTTCTACATCATATTCTTGAAGAATCTTATCTGCATAAATTTCTGTGATTTTGGTACATTGTTTTCGTATTTCATCTAAATCTTCATCTTGCCAATCTTGAAAATAATCAAACAATAAGTTTATGCATTTAAATCCTATGTTTATTAAATATTCAACATTTTCGCTTAATTTGCTTAAATTATTTTTGGTTATCACAGACATAGCTACAACTGAATCGAAATTCTTCAATAATGTTTTAGCATTTTTTTCAACTATATCAAATGTTCCAGTTCCATCAATAGTTAGTCTGTTTAAATCGTGAGTTGATTTCATACCATCAATACTATATGCAATATTTATAAATTTGTTTTCCTTCATATATTTTATAAAGTCATTATCCAATAACGTTCCATTTGTTGTTATACCATAATAAAAGTCTGTTTTAGCTTTTTTTGAATTTATATAAGCAATCGTGTCTTTAATTATGTTTTTTTGTAATAAAGGTTCTCCACCATAAAAAACAATTATTGAATATTTCTGCTTTTGATTTATTTCATAATCAATTAGATTTTTTATATGTTCAAACGAAATATCTCTATTTCTTTTTTTTTCATAACAATAAGCACAATTTAAATTACACTTATCCGTCAAATGAATTATATATTCCATAATTTTCTCCCCTTGTATATATTATACAATTTTTTCTATTATTTTTCAAATTTTATAAACAGTAAAAACAGCATAGTATAACCTATACTGTTTGAAATTTTAGAGAATTATTTATATATACTCTCTCTACTAAAGAAAATTATAGAGTTTTATAATATACCACTTATAGGAATATAGGTATCATCTGGCGGATATACATATTCTTCATTTGGTTTATCTACTGTTTTCATCTCTGTTACTTTTACAATTGGCATATCACCATGATAATTACCTTTTGTTATTTCACCTGTTAATTCCACCCATGTTTCATTTGTAAAACTTTGTGCATTTTCATATTCGCAAAGAAATCCCACAATCACATATTGAAAATCAGAAGAAATAATCATATCTCTGGCTAATATAAATTGCGTATCTGTTAAATCTAATACTCGATATACATATCCTGTAAATTGGATTTTTACACCAACATAATCATCTATATTTTCATGAACTGCTTTTAAAACATTGGTATAATTTTTTGCAGAAATAGTAGAAACATCACTTTGAGGCATACAGCTAGAAATATTTCTATCATTTTTCGCACCAACAAATAATTTGATACTAACAAAAACTAAAATACAAATAATTAATATCACAATCCCTGTAAAAAAATATTTAAAAATTTTACTACCATTTACTTTAAAATTATATATAAACATATTTTATCATTCCTTTTTCTTATTTTGATATTAAATTGTATGTATAATAGTTAATGTTTAGACCTACATAAAATAACAGAATAGATAAATATGATAAATACTTTTAAAACACTTGATAAAAACAGATTTTAGTGATATAGTAACTAAGTGAAAAAATAAACTTAGGAGGACCGATTAACAATGGGATTATTTAAAACATATAGTGAAAAAGAAGTAAAAAGAGTAAAGCCATTAGTTGCTAAAATTAATGCACTTGAAGAAGAAATGCAAAAATTAAGTGATAGTGAATTAAGAGGAAAAACAGACTATTTTAAAAAACAATTAGCAGATGGTAAAACATTAGATGATATATTGCCAGAAGCTTATGCAGTCGTTAGAGAAGCTTCTAAAAGAGTTTTAGGCATGAGACATTTTGATGTGCAATTAATTGGTGGTATTATATTACACCAAGGTAGAATTGCAGAAATGAAAACAGGTGAAGGAAAAACATTAGTTGCAACATTACCTGTATATTTAAATGCACTTGAAGGAAAAGGCGTACACGTTATCACTGTAAACGATTACTTAGCAAAAAGAGATAGTGAATGGATGGGAAAATTATATAAATTCTTAGGGTTATCTGTTGGATTAGTTATTGCAGGTATGGAACCTAAAGCAAAACAAGAAGCATATAATGCAGATGTAACTTATGGTACAAATAATGAATTCGGATTTGATTACTTAAGAGATAATATGGTTATTTATAAAGACCAATTAGTACAAAGAGGATTACATTATGCCATTGTCGATGAGATTGATAGTATTTTGATTGATGAAGCTAGAACACCACTTATTATTTCAGGTAGAGCAAACCAATCATCTGACTTATATAAAAAAGCAGATAACTTTGTTAGAAGATTAACACCAAAAGTGATTGTAGAAGAAGATGTCAAAGATTATGAACAAGCAGAAGATAATGAAAAATATGATTATATCGTAGACTTAAAAGCAAAATCTGCATCATTGACACAAAAAGGTATCAAAAAAGCAGAAGAAGCATTTGGACTAGAAAACTTCAATGACTTAGAAAACTCAACATTGGTACATCATGTTAATCAAGCTTTAAGAGCACATGGTGTTATGAAAAAAGATATTGACTATATTGTAAAAGATGGGGAAGTATTAATTGTTGATGAATTCACAGGTCGTATCATGTATGGAAGAAGATACAACAATGGATTACATCAAGCAATTGAAGCAAAAGAACATGTAAAAATAGCAGATGAGTCAAAAACATTGGCAACCATCACATTCCAAAACTATTTTAGAATGTATGACAAATTATCTGGTATGACAGGTACAGCTATGACAGAAGAAGCAGAATTCGAAGAAATTTACAACTTAGATGTTGTTGAAATACCAACAAACAAACCAATGATTCGTAAAGATGAAAATGATGTTATTTACAAAAATGAAAATGCAAAATTTAGAGCCATTGTAAAAAGCATTAAAGAAAGTCATGAAAAAGGGCAACCAGTTTTAGTAGGTACAGTATCTATTGAAAAATCTGAAAAATTAAGCAAATTATTAAAACAAGAAGGAATCAAACATGAAGTATTAAATGCTAAATACCATGAAAAAGAAGCTGAAATTGTTGCACAAGCTGGTAAATTTGGAGCAGTAACAATTGCAACAAACATGGCAGGACGTGGTACGGATATTATCTTAGGTGGAAACAGTGAATTCTTAGCAAAAGAAGAAATGAGAAGAAAAAAAGTCCCTCATGAATTAATAGAAGAAGCAAACACTTATTATGAAACAGATGATGCGGATATTTTAAATGCTAGAAAACAATTTAAAGAATTAGTAGACAAATATGAAGAACAAATTAAAGAAGAAAAACAAAAAGTAATCGAAGCTGGCGGATTAAAGATTATTGGAACAGAAAGACATGAATCAAGAAGAATTGATAACCAGTTAAGAGGACGTTCTGGGCGTCAAGGAGATATTGGTGAATCTAAATTCTATATTGCTTTAGATGATGATTTAATGAAAATCTTTGGTGGAGATACCATCACGAAAGTATATAATTCATTAGGTGCAGATGAAGATATGCCAATTACCGCTAAAATTATTTCTAAAGCAGTTGAAAATGCCCAAAAGAAAGTTGAAGGAAGAAACTTCACGATTCGTAAAAATGTATTAAAATATGATGATGTAATGAATGCACAAAGAGAAATTATTTATGCACAAAGACGTGAAGTATTAAATGGAGAAAATATACATGATAACATTATGGATATGATACATGCTGTAGCAGAAGCTACTGTTCAAATGTATGTAGATCCAGAAAGTAATGAAGTAAATGTAGAAGCATTAAATCAAGATATCCTAAATACTTATGGAATAGATATGTTAGCATATATTAAAGACAACATTTCTGAACCTGAAAAAATTTCTGAAGAACTTATCAAGCAAGCAAATGCAAAATATGTAGAAAAAGAAACAGAAATTGGTTCTGAAGAAATGAGAGAACTTGAAAGAGTTGTTATGCTTAAAGTTGTAGACGAAAAATGGATGGATCATATTGACAGTATGGATGAATTAAAAAATGGTATTGGACTTCGTGCATATGGCCAACAAGATCCTGTTGTAAAATATAGAATCGAAGGTATGGATATGTTTGACGAAATGATTTCAGACATAAAAGTAGATGTAACCAAAATTTTAATGAATATTCGTAGACAAGGAGAAGCAAGAAGACAAGAAACTGTAAAAATTACAGGAGCAGCATTAGAGGCTATTCATAGTGTTGATGGTGGATCTAAAATTGGAACAGATGTAGATAGAACTATTAGAAACGAAGGGCCAAAGGTAGGAAGAAATGATCCATGTCCATGTGGAAGTGGTAAGAAATATAAGAATTGTTGTGGAAAAAATGCATAAGAATGTGGTTTCAAAAACTATATTGGAAGTGGAGACTTGAAGTCTCCTTTTTCATATATTGTTTTAAGACTATTAAAATATATTATTTAGGAGAATGAGATTATATATGAAAATAAAAAAAATCAAAAATAAACCGATTTCTTCAATTATAAAAAATAATTTATATTCCAATGGTATCATTGTATCTAGAAAATTATTTGAATTATTAAATTGTTCTCAATTTGAAGGTTATAGAACCACAGATGGCTTATTTATGAAAATTGGGGCAACTTTATCAAGAGAAGAATTTTATGTTTATAAACTAAAAAACAGTAAAGGCACATTACTATCAGAATTGCCTAAGGATTTAACATATGAAGAATATTTAAAAATGAGAGAATATACAACCGCTCGTTTAAAACCGCAAGATTGTATAAATGAAGAAGAGATTAAAGACGGAAATTACTTTATATTAGACGTTGATAGCCAAGGAAAATTATACATAATAGGACAGTATGTTGATGAATCCAAAAAATATCCTATCATGCTTCAAGATTGTGGGTTTTTTAAACAAGAAAATTTTGAAGATGAAGATGTCGTTTTGCAAGCTGGAGGAATTCGATTAAGCAATAGTATATGTGGAGAAATTTGTATAAGTGGTTGTACATTTTGTGACTACAGTCAAAATTTTAAGGAATACACAGATAGCATTCTTGATAAAGAAAGAGAAGATCATATTCTTGATTCAATAAAACAATATACATCACATGCAGATATTCAAACATTATTTATTACAGGAGGAAATCCTAATTTATTAGATATAGAAAAATGGACAGATTTCCTTGAAAAAAGTATATCTACATTTAAAGAGAAAATTCCAAACGGATCAGTTGATGTTATGCTAACACCGAGAGGATTTGATAAATATGTATATAGTGATGCAGTTAGATATGAAGAATATAAACGTTATTTAATATATTTGAAAAAAATAGGTGTAAGGACAATCTCGCCAAACATGGAATTATGGGAACAAAACGATTTAGAAAAATTCTGCAAAGTAAATAAAAAGGGAACAAACATAGGAATGACCAAGGCGGAAATTGGTCATAATGGATATTTGGACTTTATTCGTGCAGGAATTGAAGTATTCGGAAGATATAATGTTCGAACATCATTAATTGTTGGACTAAATTCTGTTAGCAGTATAAAAGAAGCTATTAGAACCCTCATATCACTAGGCTGTTATGTCGTTCTTTCTCCTTTTAAATCACCAAATGAAAACTTTAACAAATTTATACCTAAAGATTATGAATTAATAGAATTAAGTAATTATTTGAAAACAGAAATAAATAGTTTATTAAGTACATTTCCACCTACAATTGCGGAAACTTATAAAAAAAGAATTTACAATTCCTTAAATGCTCATAACAGTCATAATACTGCTAATTTGTGTTGTGGTCAAGATTTAGATTTTATAGAACAAAAAAATTTGAGATTAGGGAAAAATATTGATATCTCTACTACTATTGACATGGAAAAGGAAAGATAAATTGATTTTCATTTTTTAAATTTCTAAGAATAAACTTTAATTTATTATAATAGCAAGGAAGTAAACATTTGAAACAATAGAAGTTTGTAATAATAAGAAAAATATGCTATAATATTTTCCAGCATACATTTTAAAAGTGTACCTTGCTAGTTAATCAAGTCTAGTGGAGGTACATGCCTCCACTAAAAAAATTTTTAAAGGAGGAAATGATTATGGTAAGAACAAAAAAAGTATGTTGTATGTTATTGTCAATTTTGGTGGGGATATTTATATTCTCCACTATGGTTTTCGCAACAGAAAGCGATATACCAAATGCTACTTCTTACGTTAATGATTTTGCAAATATCATTAATGATGAAGTTGAGAAGGAAATGCAAGAACGGGCAGAAACATTTGCAAAAGATAGTGATGGTATTCAAGTTGTCGTAACAACAGTACAGACCATTGGAGATGCTGATCCAGTTGAATATACAACAGATATGTATAACCAATATGAGATTGGCAAAAACAATATGGGAGTATTAATCATGTTATCTGTAGAAACCAGAGATATTCAAATTAGAATTGGTTCAAATATGACCAAGTATTTGAGTGATCGAAAGTGTGGTGAGATAAGAGACGAGTATGGCATTCCCTATTTTCAAAATGATGAATTTGAAAAAGGTCTTAATGCGATGCAAGAAGCCACAATAGAATACATAGGTAGCAAAGTTGAATCAGCAGATAACGAAGTAGCTGTTAATCCTACTCAACTTGATGATATTAAAAGTAGTGGAACTTTTGTAAAAATTCTTTGTGTTGTAGGTATTATTGCTTGTGGCATTATAATAATTGTCAGTCTGAGAAAGTATTTCTTGAAGCGAAAAAGAAATTTACAAGAAAAGGATAAAGCAATCGAAACATTAAAAAGTGATTTAAATACGGAAAGAAGTAGAAATGATAGCTTACGGTTTGATAACGCTTTTCTAAAACAGCATTTGTCTGAAACAAAAGTAGAATTGCAGAATTTAAAAGAAAGATACAAAAGGGCTGTTTTAGCATATCCTGATCTTGATGAAAAGGTTGATGAAATTTTCGCGAAAGAAAAGGAGGAGGCAGACAAGCGTTGTGCAAAGAAAGTAGAAGACTCAATAAGAAATGTCGTCAATTTGGAATGTACTAGGCAAAATCTGTCATACTTCAGAAATGCTTATGAAGCATATGAAAATTTGTCAAAAGAGCAACAAAGTTATGTTCCCTCTGAACTAGTAAACAAAATCAAGAAACTTTACTCTGCTAGTCTGGAACTTCAGAGAGAATACGAAAAAGAACAAAAAATCTTACATGATAAAAAGGTCGCTAAAGAAGTGCAGGAATCTATTCTTGGTATATTATCCATCAGTGTGACTAGGCATTCGTTAGATAAACTAAAGCGTGTATGTGATGCATATGATAATTTAACTGCAGAACAAAAAAAATATGTAACAGCAGATATCAGGACAGTGCAAGATATGCGAAAAAGAGCAAAGAGAATGCAGGATGACTATGAGGAAGAAGAACGTCTCCGTGAAGAGGAACGCCGTCGTCGTGATGAAAGTATATACAATCATTTCGGCGGAGGTAGTGACTTTGGCGGAAATGATTTCGTAGGATTTGGAGGACACAGCGATGGACATGGTGCCGGAGGTAAATTTTAAGAAGATTTCATGGAAGAAAATGGAGGAAAACAGTATGAAAAAAGGGATACTTATCAGTTTTGTTGCATTTTTATTTGCAATTGTGTTTGCAGGAATATACTTAATCAGTACTGCAAACGATTTGACAGATATGAAAAATTTGGCAAAAAGATATGAGGCAGATATCCAAACGGAATTACAATCGCGGTTTGACAAAGTGCCAAATCTTGCAGAAATTGTAAAAAGTGCGGATGAACATGAAGAAAATATAATAAATGCAATAGCAGATGCTCGCAAACAATACAATAATGCACTTTCATCAAAAGATACTGAAGGAATGCTTGAAGCGGATGAAGCTCTTAATATTGCAATTCATGATATTGAGGAGAACTATCCGAAAATCGCTAGTTTAGATTTATACAAAAACTTCATGGACGAATATTCAGGAATTGAAGCTGCTGTAACAATAGCACGGAAAAATTACAATGAAGTGGTAATGGAATACAATAGTATGATTGATCACATTCCTACAATATTTGTTGCAAAAATCATGGGGCTTGAACATATCCAAGAATTTAAGGCTTCTGAGGAAGCTAATAATTCCGTCGAAATTGACATGACAGACTAACTTTTCGACCATAATCAAAAGGGCTATGAGTTTTCTCATAGCTCTTTTCAGATTACACTTTAGCACTATGAAACAATAACCGTCGCTTGGCGGTTGAGACTGAATAGTACAGACATTGCAAATAGGGTACCTTGAAATAGGTGCCCTATTTGTTATACTATTAACTCAAAATTAGATAATTATAAAAAAGAAAATTTATGTTAAAATAAATTTAGAAACGAAGTTATTTGCATTTCTGAATCTATTTTTTTAACTTGATTTTTTTAATAAAATCATATAACATATAGGAGATAGGAGTGTGATAACATGTTAGAATTAGAAGAAAATTCAAAACTTCTAAAAATATTAGAAGAAAAATTACAAGATTTGGGTGAGTCACTTTGACATTACTAAATTAGAAAATGAATTAAAAGATTTAGAAGCTGAAACTCTAAAAGAAGACTTCTGGCAAGATACCAAACATTCCAATAAAGTATTAGCAAAAGTTAAAAGTATCAAAAATAAAGTAACTGAATATAGAAAAATAGAAAATGAAATACAAAATTTAAAAGAGTTAACCGAATTGACCAATATAGAACCAGATGAAGAAATTGCAAAAGACATCATAAAAAGTACAAAAACTTTAGAGCAAGAAGTAGAAAAATTAGAAATTGCTACTTTATTATCTGGAAAATATGATGCTAATAATGCAATTGTAACCATTCATCCTGGAGCAGGGGGAACCGAGTCACAAGATTGGGCAGAAATGTTATATCGTATGTATACCAGATGGGCAGATAAAAACGGATATAAAGTAGTCGAATTAGACTATTTGGAAGGTGAAGAAGCAGGTATAAAAAGTGTTACCTTTGAAATTATTGGTGAATATGCTTATGGTTATATGAAAGGGGAGATGGGGGTACATAGATTAGTTAGAATTTCTCCATTTGATAGTGGGGGAAGGAGACATACCTCATTTGCTTCTGTTGAAGTTTTACCAGAAATTACAGATGATATTGAAATTGATATTAATCCAGACGATTTAAGAATTGATACTTATAGAGCCTCTGGCGCCGGGGGTCAACATATTAATAAAACATCTTCAGCAGTCAGAATTACACATATTCCAACAAATACGGTTGTTGCTTGTCAATCTGAACGTTCTCAAATACAAAACAGGGAGACCGCCATGAAGATGTTAAAATCAAAATTATTGGATTTGAAAGAAAAAGAACATAAGGAAAAAATAGAAGATTTAAAGGGCGAACAAAGAGAAATTGCTTGGGGAAGTCAAATTCGTTCTTATGTATTTTGTCCATATACCATGGTAAAAGACCATAGAACAAATTATGAAGTAGGAAATGTAGAAGCTGTTATGGATGGAAAAATTGATGATTTTATGGAAAGTTATTTGAAATTTTCTAAATAATTTGACATATTTAAACATAATTGAATATAATGTAATAAAGTTAAATTTAAATAAATTTAACTTTTTATTATGATGAAATAAAGAAGGTGCTCAATATGGAGGACGTAGTTGTTTTAAAGTTTGGAGGTAGTTCTGTTTCTGACAATGAACATTTAAAAATCGTTGCCAACAAAATTATTGATTTCAAAAATAACAACCAAAACATAGTTGTTATTTTATCAGCACAAGGAAAGACAACAGATAAGCTAATTAGTGAAGCTTATGAATTAACAGAGGAGGTTGATAAAAGAGAACTAGATGCACTTATTAGCTGTGGAGAACAAATGTCATCAGCTAAATTAAGTATTCTATTAAATAGTTTAGGATTTCCTTCTGTATCTTTAACAGGATGGCAAGCTGGTATTTATACTAATAATACCAATCAAGATGCCTTAATTGAAACCATTAATACAGATAGAATTTATTCCGAATTAGAAAATGGAAATATTGTTATCATAACAGGATTTCAAGGAATTAATGAAAATATGGACATAACGACATTTGGTCGAGGTGGTTCTGACACAACAGCCGTTGCAGTTGCATCTGCTTTAAAGGCAAAAAACTGTTACATTTTCTCTGATGTAGATGGAATCTATTCATCAGATCCAAATAAAGTTCAAAGGACAAAAAAATTAACGAAACTTTCTTATGACGAAATGTTAGAGTTAGCAAATGAAGGAGCAAAAGTATTGCATAATCGATGTGTCGAAATTGGTGAAAAATATAACATACCGATTATTACAAAATCAACCTTTAACGATAACTATGGAACAGTGATATCAAATCAAAAAATCGAAAAAAATGAAATCAAAAGTATTATCAAAAAAGATGTATCAAGAATTTCTATTATAGGTAACGGAATTATTAGAAATACAGATGCTATCACAAAAACAATCAACTTTATTAAACAAAACAAATTAGAAATGTTAGAATTTAATGTATCTGAAAGTAAAATTTCAATCACATTTAAAAATTTTGTTAGTGATAAAATGCTGGAAAAATTGCACAATGAGATATTTATATAATGTTTATAAATATATTTTTTTCAACCAAGAATGAAATATATAAAATGAATGCTAAATATAATCCAGATAATGTATTAAAAAAAGAACTAATCTGTCAAAGGATATAGGTGGAAATCATTTAGAAGAAAATAGTCAATTGATTCCATATAAAAAGGAAAGTTGAATTCAAAAATTGTTTAAGAAAATTAAGGATGCTTTCAAAAAATAATAACAAGCCAATATTAGATTATCAACAAAAAACATTTATGTTAAAATAGATTCAGAAACAAAGTAATTATGTTTTTGAATCTTTTTCTATTTAGAAGGAATTCTTTATGCTCATGAAATACCTTTTCTTAGTTCTAAAATAGACAACCTCTGAATATATATAATTTAGATTAAAAATTTGGAGGTATGCATATGACAATAGATGAGAGAAAAACAATCAATACAGCCGTAGTTCAAAATATTATATTAGAGAATAGGGGAAAATTAAGTATTTCAGGTGTTTTAGATGTTTTAAGTTTTGATGATCAGGTTATTATGGTAGAAACAGAATTAGGGCTACTTACTATAAAAGGTGAAAATCTTAGAATTACGAAATTGAGTATAGATACTTCGGAGGTTATTGTAGAAGGAAATATTTCTTATTTAGCATATAGCAATAAAGAGGTTGAAAAGAATAAAGGAAGTATTATTAGTAAAATATTTAAATAAAATTTTGCAATACATTAGGGGGAAGATAATGATTTATACGCAACTACAATTATTCTTCATATTTATTATTGATGGCTTATTGATTGGTTTATTATTTGATTTTTTCAGAATTTTAAGAAAATCTATGAAAACCTCTGATTTTATGACTTATGTAGAAGACATTTTATTTTGGATTTTAACGGGTTTTATTATCTTATATTCTATATTCGTATATAATAATGGTGAAATTCGATTATTTATGTTTTTTGCAATGATTATTGGTATTATGTTGTATTGGCTATTTATTAGCAAATTTATATTAAAGATTAGTTTAAATATCATCAATTTAATAAAAAAGGTTTTTAAAATTGTACTAAATGTCATTAAAGTTCCATTTATTTTTTTCATCAAGATAATAAAAAAAGTATTTTTAAGGCCCATATTGTTTGTTATAATCAATATTAGAAATTATTTTACAAAATACTTTAAAAATTTTTCTAATATATTAAAAAAACAAAAAATATCAAATAAAATTGTAAAAAATACAAAAAATTAGAAGGATTTCATTAAGAAATGTAGAATAATGTATATGTGAAACTTTTATAAATTAGGAGATTACTTATGAAAAAGAATAAAAAAATTCTAAGAAATGTGTTTATTGTAGCAATTATCATTTATATAGTATTTGTGATAATTAATCAACAAAAAACATTAAATGAATATAGTCAAGATACAGAGGATTTAACCCAACAAATTGCTTCAGAGGAAGAAAAAAATGATGATTTAAATCAACAAAAAGATAATGTTAATTCATTAGAATTTATAGAAGAAATGGCTAGAGAAAAATTAGATATGTATTACCCTAATGAAAGAGTATATATGGATCAAGGAATGTAATATTTAAGAATTATATTCCTTTTTTAGAAGTTTGGAAATTTTTGTTTATTTTTTTTATTTTATATGATATAATTAAATATGTATTAAGTTCGTTTTATTTTCCCATAACAATTAAATTTAAAAAAGATATATAAAATTAGGAGGTCTTATGTTAGATTTAGAATCAATGAATTTAGCTGATTTAAAGCTATTAGCTAAAGAACATAATATTAAAAATATTTCAAAATTAAAAAAGGAAGAAATTATAGAAGTACTAAAACAAATTTTAAATACCACAACTTCTAATATTCATCAAGAAGATGATAAATATTCAAACAATTATAATGAGGAAAGCAATGATGAACATGAAGAAGTAGAGAAAGAACCAGTTGAAAGACAATATGACGAAAATGGTGAACCAATTGTTGATTATAAATTAACCAATGAAGGTGATGAAATCGTTGAAGGCATATTAGATATTATGCCAGATGGTTATGGTTTCTTAAGAGGAGATAATTATTTATCTAGCGAAAAAGACGTTTATATTTCTATGGTACAAATTAGAAGATTTCGATTAGATACTGGAGATATTATAAAAGGTATATCTAGATTTAGAGAAGGTGAAAAATTTCCTTCATTAATATTTGTTGGCGAAGTAAATGGAGAACACCCAGAAAAAGCATTAAAAAGAAAAAGATTTGATGAATTAATTCCTATTTATCCAAATGAAAAATTAAAGTTAGAAACCGTTCAAAATGATTATGCTACTAGAATTATTGATTTAATGTGTCCTATTGGGAAAGGTCAAAGAGGAATGATTGTAGCTCCACCAAAAGTTGGAAAAACAACACTTCTAAAAAAAGTTGCAAATAGTATTAGCCAAAATAATCCAGAAGTAGAATTGATTGTACTTTTAATTGATGAAAGACCAGAAGAAGTAACAGATATGAAACGTTCTATTAAAGGTCAAGTAATTCATTCAACATTTGATGAATTACCAGAACATCATGTAAAAGTTGCAGAAATGGTTTTAGCAAGAGCTAAAAGATTAATTGAGCAAGGTAAAGATGTCGTTATTTTATTAGACAGCATTACTAGATTAACAAGAGCATATAACCTTGTCATTCCTTCTTCAGGAAGAACTTTATCAGGTGGTATGGATCCAGCTGCATTACATAAACCTAAAAAATTCTTTGGAGCGGCCAGAAATATTGAAAATGGTGGAAGCTTAACAATCTTGGCTACAGCTTTGATTGATACAGGTAGTAGAATGGATGATGTTATATTTGAAGAATTTAAAGGTACAGGTAATATGGAAGTTCATCTAGATAGAAAACTATCTGAAAGAAGAATATTCCCTGCAATTGATATTAATAAGTCAGGTACAAGAAGAGATGATTTATTATTAACACCTACAGAAAGAGAAACCGTTTTTGCTTTAAGAAAGGCAATGAATACAATGCCTGTTGCTGAAGTTACCGAACAAGTTATTAGTGAAATGACTAAAACAAAAAATAATGAAGAGTTTATTGAGAAGATGGATGCTTATTTGAGAAGATTTAAATAAAATATTGTATCAAATTAGAAAAAATATTAAAAAAATATTGAACGAAAAGGGGAGATCCTTTAGTTTAATATTTTTTTGTTATCAAATAAAAATTCAAGTAAAAAATAAGGAAGAACGTAACTAGTTTATTTATAAACTAACTGAGCTTAAAAATAAGCCCCCATGTTAGGAGGCAGTCAATGCAGTCAATAAGTGATAGATTATTATCATTAACAACAGGGAAGAACAAATGAAACCTAAAAAGACAAATATCTGCTCTTTAAAGATTTTTTTCTTCTCTTTGTCATCATCGACTATCACTATTTTTTCCAGAAGGTCAAAACCATGGAAATAAAAATATCCAGTGATATAACCTATTATCAAAAACATAATGAACCGCGCTAACATAAAAATCCTCCTTATAAAAATGTGGGCTAAGGTCTAGAAAAACTAGGCCTAAATCAAAAAGTTGCATACAAATATTATAACATAAATTAACAAAAAGTCAAAATTTAATTATTTTACATAGAATAAAACTTGGATTAACCAATTCAATTTCTTATATAAATCTAAGAGGGAGAAGTAGATATCTAGTTAATAATTATAAATATCAAACATTGCACAAAATCAAAGTTTTGTGCAAAAAGAGATAGGGGCATAATATAAAACAGCCATAAACCTCTACTTCTACTATTTCAAGGCTTTTAGCTGTTCTATACATACTAATATTCATTTATATATCTTTATTTTCTTATTATATTTATATTATATTCATTATTATTATAATCTTTTGTATTATAGTTATATCAATATTCTTATGACTTATCAAAATCAATTTTAAGACATTTTTTTGTTTTACTTATATAATTTCATTACTATAATTATTTTACTTATTATATTTTTAAATTTATATCTATAATTTTTTCTTATTATATATTTTTTATTTTTATATATTAAATTGTATGAAAATTTTTCAAAAATCTCCAAAGTGCCTATTTCTCTATATTTGCCTTATTTTACGGACAATAAACTATATGCCTAAAAAATAAAAACGGCTTAAAATCGATTCTCGTGCGTCGCTTTTTTGGCACTTTTTGCATATCTATATATGATAGTAGTTTCTTCAAAAAAATCTACTTTTTAATGGTAATTTTCTAAAATCAATATTTAACCTTAAATT
>CALXEX010000016.1 GCA_944387445.1 uncultured Clostridia bacterium
TTACAAAATTATATGTAGATGAAGAAATTAGACCAGTTATAAAACTAATATATAAATTATATATAGAAGAAGGACTGGGTAGAAAAAAGATTTGTGATATTTTAAATAGTAAATATAATTATCCAACTCCATCAGTATATTACAGACAAAAACATTTAGAAAGAGGAAGGATATATAAGCATCCAGTACAAGAACTATGGTCTACATATATGATAAGTAATATATTAAACAATGATGTGTATACAGGAAATTTAAGAACTCATAAAAAGAAAACAATTTCTATAAGAGGTAAGGCAATAAAACTTCCAGAGGAAGAACACTTCGTATTTGAAAATCATCATGAAGCAATTATTTCAAAAGAAACTTTTGAACTGGCACAAAATATACGAAAAAGAAAAGCAAAGGCAAAATCTACATCAGGAACTAGAAAAAGAAATTATGCTTTTTCAGGATTAATTAGATGTGGTGATTGTGGTTTTGGAGTAAGTCGGCATAACAGTGAACAGAAAACAAAAACAGAAGGGATATGAATGTTCACAGTATAGAACTTATGGGAAAGCAAGATGTAAATGCCATGAAATAAAGGAAAGTGATATAATCATTCATTTAAAAGAATTTCTAAAATTTACAAAAGAAAAATATCAAGATGAAATAAATAAAATAGAAATTGAAGTTAAAACTAATAAAGAACAAACCAATAAAGAAAAAATTAGATTTGAAATTGAGACATTGAAAGCAGAATATAAAGTATTGTTAAATCAAAAAATAAAGGATTTAGCAGGAAATTACAATGAGTATCAAAAACAGATGATAGAAAGTTCATACAAAGAATTAGAGATAGAAAAGACAAGTAGAATAGAAAAACTACAAGAAATTTTACAAAAAGAAGAACAAGAAATTTCAAAAGAAAAAATAATAAAATTAAAAACTGCAATGGAATATTTTGATGAAGTTATATCTGCTGAAGTGCCTAATAGATATATTTTAGAAAACATAATTGATACTATATGGATTTATAGTAATAAAACTGTAAAATTTGATTTAAAAGTAGATATTGAAAAATTAATATAACTATCCCCACATTTTAAGATTTTACCCCTGTATGTACAACAGAAATGATAGCATTTACAAAAGCACATACATATTTTAGACAATTAAATACAGAATTATTAGGATTGAGCATAGATAGTAATTCTTCGCACTTAGCATGGGTATATGATATATACTGTAGAACCGGCATAAAAATATCTTTTCCAATCATTGCTGATAGAAACGGAGAAATTGCCAGAAGATATGGCATGATTGCAAGTGATATTAGTAATACAGAAACCGTTAGAAATGTCTATATTATAGATGACAAAGGAATTATTAGAACGATTTTAATTTATCCAATGAATGTGGGAAGATTTATACCAGAAATTATCAGAGTTGTGCAAGCATTACAAATGGCAGATTGTGCAAATGGTTCTACTGCAGTAAATTGGATGCCAAATCAACCAGTCATTGTTTCACCACCAAAAACTTATGATGAACTCGTAGAACGTGTGAGTGAAATAGAGAATAATAGAAATGGAATTAGTTGGTATCTAAGCTTTAAAGAAGTACCTAAAAATTGTATCAATGATAATTGTAACAATGAATAAGTCCATTCTAGTATTGTTTAGCTTATTTTTTGAATTTGTATATAAAACTTGTATATGGTCAAGAAAATGTGATATCATATAGATATATTGGTCAAGAAAATGTGATTTTACATTAAAAATTAATAAAATTAAAGAGGCTTAATTGGAATAGTGAAAATTATATAAACGAAATAGGAGAGAAATAGATGAACCAATTAATAGTTATAGATTTAGATGGAACATTATTAAGAAATGATAAAACCGTATCAGACGAGACAGTAGAAAGTTTAATAGAATTTAAAAATAGAAATAATAAAATCCTATTTGCGACAGCAAGACCACCAAGAGATGCTTATAAATATGTACCTCAAAAACTAAGAGACAATCCCATTATTTGTTATAATGGTGCTTGTATGATTAATGGTAAAGACATATTATATAAAAAAGAAATGTCAAAAGATACTGTATATAAGATAATAGAAACATCACAAAAATCGGGATATGATCAAATTTGTTTTGAAATTAACGACAAATTATATTCAAATTTTGATACTTCTGACTTTTTCGGAAAAGCTCCAACAGAAATTGTGGATTTAGCCAAATTGGATATGAAAGCAGTATATAAAGTGATTATTTGTAATAAAATGCCTATTTCTCATGATTTTCTTACGATTTTACCAGATACATGTAAAGGTATCGTTACAGATAACGGACAGTTATGCCAAATTATGAATCAAGAAGTATCTAAATGGAATAGCATACAATCCATAATCAAAACATGGAATATAAAAAACGAAGACATTATAGCATTTGGGGATGATTATAATGATTTAGATATGATAAAACATGCAGGAATTGGTGTCGCTATGGGAAATGCGGAAAAAGCTGTAAAAGATTCTGCAGATTTTATAACAGATTCCAATATGAATGATGGCATTGCCAAATATTTAAAAGAAAATATATTGTAGAAAAATGTCTTATTTAAAACGTTTATCAAATTAAAAACTGGAAATCCTCTAAAAAAGAATACAAATAAAAAATTTTCACATAATAATAGTATGAACAAAAATGATGTTCATATACAAATTTTTGGAGGTAATAAAATGGAAGGAAATCAAAAAATACATTGTACAGTTGGAACATGTAAGTACAATGAAAACGGGCAAAATTTGTGCAAATTACAAGCAATCCAAGTAGAACCAACGAAAAATTGTAATACGAAACAACCAGAAGAATCTATGTGTTCAAGCTATATTTATGGGAAGGAATAATTTTTCTTCTCATTTTTTCTTGACATATCTATAAATTAGAAATAAAATAGCTTTAGCAAAATCAATAGGGGGAGAACCCCAAAAAGGAGGAAAAGATATGTTAGTTACAACAAAGGAAATGTTTGAAAAATCAATGAAAGAAGGATTTGCAGTAGGTGCATTTAATGTAAATAATATGGAAATTGTACAAGCCATAACAGATGCGGCTCATGAAACACAATCACCAGTAATTTTACAAGCATCAGCAAGTGCAATAAAATATGCAAGAATAGGATATTTAATGAAAATGGTACAAGCAGCAGTAGAAGAATACCCAGAAGTACCAATTGCCATTCATTTAGACCATGGACCAGATTTTGAAACTGCTAAAATGTGTATTGATAATGGATTTACATCAGTAATGATAGATGGTTCAAAATATGATTTTGAAGAAAATATAGCTTTAACAAAACAAGTAGTAGATTATGCACATTCTAAAGGCGTTGTAGTTGAAGCAGAACTTGGAAAATTAGCTGGTATAGAAGATGATGTAAATGTTTCTGCATCTGATGCTATGTATACAGATCCAGCTCAAGCAGAAGAATTTGTAAAAAGAACAGGTTGTGATTCTTTAGCAATTGCTATCGGAACTAGCCATGGAGCATATAAGTTTAAAGGTGAAGCAAAACTAAGATTTGATATCTTGAAAGAAATTAAAGAAAGAATTCCAAATACACCAATCGTATTACATGGTGCTTCAACAGTTATACCAGAATTAGTTGATATGTGTAATCAATATGGTGGAAATATACCTGGAGCTAAAGGTGTACCAGATGAAATGTTACATGAAGCAAGTATATCTGGAGTTTCTAAAATTAATGTTGATACAGATCTAAGAGTAGCTATGACAGCAGGAATTAGAAAAGTATTTGTAGAAGATCCAAGTGCTTTTGATCCTAGAAAATATTTAAAACCAGCTAGAGACTTAATAAAAGAAACAGTTGCTCATAAAATGAAAGATGTATTTGGTTCAGCTGGAAAAATATAGTAAGGGGAGAAAAATATGCCTAAATTTAGTAAAGAAATAATTATTGGATTATATAAAAGACCGAATTCATTGAATGCAATGGAAATATGGGCAAAATCTGATTACTTTACTTCTATTACAAAAATAAGAGCAGTCATAAAGGAAGCTATTGCATCTGGTGAAATTACAGAAGAAGATGAAGCTGTTTTTAAAAAAAGAAAAAAAGCCGAAGAGCGAGAAAAAGAAGATAGAAAGAAAAAATTGAAATCTATCATATTAACTAACTTTTCGACAGGTATATCAAGAAGAGAAATTGCAGAAAAAATAGAGCAAGAAACAGGAATAAAAACAAACGCAACAGAAGTCGGAAAGTTGATAGAAGATTTAAGGCAGACAGGTTATATAACAGAAGAAGCATATAAAGAAAGCTTACGTAGAGTAAGAGAAAATGCTGTTAAAAAATCTATTTCAACGCTAGAAGCAAAAAGGCGAAAGCAAAAGCAAGAAAAAGGATTAGAACTATAATCTAATCCTTTTTTGGACTTATAAATAATAAATTTAATACTAGCATAATAATTATTACATAC
This sequence comes from uncultured Clostridia bacterium, assembly GCA_944387445.1. Classification (GTDB taxonomy): domain Bacteria; phylum Bacillota; class Clostridia; order TANB77; family CAG-508; genus CAG-269. The sequence goes on from CALXEX010000016.1 coordinate 4,487, forward strand.
AAAAATTCTTATTTATATAACTGTTTATTTTTCAAATTAATAGCAATTTGCTTTTCTGCATCCTTTTTAGCAATATCTTGACGTTTATCATACAATTTTTTTCCTTTTCCAATACCTAATTCGAGTTTTACAAAATTTCCTTTAAAATAAATACTGATAGGAATTAAGGTATATCCTTTTTGTTTGGTAAGTCCAATTAATCGATTAATTTCTCTTTTGTTTAGTAATAGTTTTCGATCTCTTAATGGATTTTTATTAAAAATATTTCCATGTTCATATGGACTAATATGCATCCCTGATATGTAGACTTCACCATTTCTGATATTAGCATAACTATCTTTTAAATTAACTTTACCAGCTCGAATAGATTTAATTTCAGTTCCAAATAGGACAATACCAGCTTCTATTTTATCTTCAATAAAATAATTATGATAAGCTGTTGGATTTTTTGCAATTAACTTTGTATTCATATCATTACCTCTTTATTTTTTGAATATTATATCATAGATTATTAAATAATAAAATAGAACAGATAGAAATCTTCTTAAATTTCTATCTGTCTAGGAAAATCAATAAAAATTAATCTCTTCTTGAATGATGATTTTCAGAAGTTACCTGCATTGAATAATACCATACAGCAGCAATGATTGCAATTGCAGCAATACCTAAAATCAACCAAGTCCAAGCTGTTGCGTTCATACCCATAAAAGTTGCATTTCCGTTTGTTGAAGTTCTTGCTGCTGTATAAGTATCATTGTTTATGTTTGCATTTCTAGATGTTGAATCATTCATATCTCTTTCTAGAGTATTTCCTGTATTTTCAATGGCGTTACCAGCATTTTCCATGGTGTTTTCCGTTTTATTCATAGAATCTTGCATAGTATCTCCAGCAGTATTCATAGCATCTTGAACAGCATTTCCAGCATTTTGCATAGCACCTTCAACGGCATCTTCTGTGTTATTAACAGCATCTCTAACTGTATTGGTTGCATCTTTTAAAACATCTTCTGTTGCAAAACATACAGAAAAAGAAAATACAATTGAAACGATTAAAACAAATGTAGCAATTAATTTTTTCTGCATAATCTATTCCTCCTTTAACTAAAAAAATAGTAATGAAAATATGATAAGACAATATATTCTCATTACTATTATCTAAAAAAGAGAAAAAATTATACATGAAAAAATTGCAAAAAAGATTTTAACCTATCAAGTTAAAATCTTGTAAAAAAGTATCTATTATTTGCCAAGTCGAATTAAGATGGCAATTGCTAATAAAATCAGCAATACACCAATAGCAATTAAAATAATTGATAAAATATTTGAAATTCCTAAATCACTTTCAGGTAATCCTCCTTGTACAGTTACTGAATTTGTATTGCTTGGAGAACTACTGGTTGAAGATGATGTACTTGACGAATTAGCTGAATTAGAAGTATTTCTTGTATTTGTTGAATTTGTATTAGATGTGTTTGTACTAGATGTGTTCGAACTATTAGATGTATTAGAATTAGTTGTTGTATTTAGTGTATTTGTTTCAGTTATATTCATATCTACAGCAAAAACATTGGTAGCAAAGGATAATAATACCAATAACATACCCATAATAAAAAATATTTTTAAATTTTTAATCATATTTTATACCTCCATAAACATCAAAAAATTTGTCTTAAGTTCTTTACTATGATACCACAAATATTAAAAATATGTCTAGTATTTTTAAAAAAATCTAGAAAATATATATATTTTTTTTAAACTTATGATATGATAAAAGCAAAAGGGGGAAGAAAATGAAAAAGTTTTTAAAAAAAATACTAATCATAATTATCATATCTGCAAGTATTTCAATGTTTTTTATCATAGCGATGATGAAAGATAGTCGAAATGAGAAAATACAATACTTAAATCATCTTAATTATGACGTATCTTTAAATAAGGATGGAAGTATTAATGTTGTAGAAACATGGGATATCTACGTAAAAAATACAGGAACATTATTTAAGAATTTTTCACTTTCCAAAAGTTTATATGGAAATATCACAGATGTAAAAGTGAAAGATTTAGAGAATAATTTGGAGTTAACAGAAATTTACGAAGAAAAATATCATGTTGAAAATAATTTGTTTTATGCTTTAGATATTGGAGGGAATGTTTTTGAAATTGCTTGGGGAACTGGTATGAGTACATCTTCAGGAAATCGAAAATATCAAGTTTCCTACAAAATCGAGGATGTTATAACAAGTTATAAGGATTGCCAAGAATTTTATTGGAAATTTATTGAAGAAGGAAAAAATGCAATTCCTGTAAAAACACTAACAGGGAAAATTACATTACCACAAGAAGTTCAAAATATCGATAATTTAAAAGTATGGGGACATGGTCAAGTTAATGGTAACATCGAAAGAACCTCTAATAATTTAGTAGAATTTGAAATCAATAATTTAAGACCTAATGCTATGTTAGAAGTAAGAGTAGTAACAACAGAAGATATATTTAATGTATCAGAAAACAAGGAAAGAAAATATCGTAATATAGACAAAATTATAGAAGAAGAAACACAATGGTCAGATGAAACTAACAGACAATCTATGATAACCAAAATTGTTTTAATAGCAATTTATGCAATTTTATTGATTATTTATATTGTAAAAATTATTAAATATAGAAAAATTAATCACAAAGAAAATGATGGTATTATAAAAAAAGATTTAGAATATTATAGAGAAATTCCTAGAGAAGGAGATTCTACACCTAATGAAGCGATTTATCTATACCATTTTGCAAAAGAAAAGTTAGAAACCTCAACAGTTCAATCACAAATGGTTGCTTCTACTATATTAAATTTGTGTTTAAAAAAGATCATTACATTAGAAACAGAAGGAGAAAATATTTATATTTCTCTAATTGGAGATGGCAGGTCATTAAAAAAAGAAGAATATCAAGTATATAAATTATTAGCAGAAGCAATGAAAGGAAAAGAAAAATTAGAAATCAAAGAACTAAATGACTATGCTAAAGAGCACTATTCAAATTATAGTGTATATATAAATCGTATGGTAAACGAAACGAGAAATGAATTGTACAATATGCAATATATAGATAAGAAAGAAGAAAATACATATAGACAATCTAAATCTGCAGGTTTGTTTTTTAATATATTTTTATGTGTTTATATTTTCTTGCTAACTTTTTTAGCTCTTATCCATATACCAGCATTTCGTATTCCAGTAGATATTTCTCTAGCAATTGGATGGAGAGAAAATTTAACAACATTTGGAATCATAATATTGCCATTAATAATTGTTATTCTATATTCTCTATATCTAAAATCGAAAATTGAAAATAAGATAGCAGTCATTACACAAAAAGGTTATGATGAAAAAATACAGTGGGAAGCATTAAAAAGATTTTTAGAGAACTATTCGTTGTTGAATGAAAAAGAAATACCTCAATTAGCCGTTTGGGAAAAATATCTAGTGTATGCAACTGGTTTTGGAATTGCCAATAAAGTAATTGATCAAATGAGAGCTAAATATCCAAAAGTATTTCTTGAAGATACTTGGGATACAGAAATGAAAAAGAATTATCCTATTATTTATTTTTCAACAAATCCTATATATTATGCAACACATACCATTGGAACTTCAACCATCTCTTTGCTAGACCAAAGTGTATCAAAAGCATATGAAACATCTGTTGCACAAATTGCAATACACAATACTTCTAGTGGTTTCGGAGGAGGCGGAGGCTTCTCCGGAGGCGGTGGACGGCGGAGGTGGCCGGAGGCCGGAATGGGTGGAAGATAAAAATAGATTATGGAAGAATTAATATGTTTAAGGTAATACAATCTTGTATTGCCTTTTTGTTTCATATAAAGGAAATGGCATCATTTTTTGTTTATACTAAAAATAAATTTTTTATGTTTTTTTTTAATAATTGTAACAAAAATATATTTTTTTACACTAATAAAGTGAAAGGAGGAAACGTTATGCAGAATATGGAAGAAATTTATAATAAATATTCGAAAATTGTATATAAATATGTATTCTGCTTAACAGGAAAAAAAGAAATAACTGAAGAAATTGTGCAAGAAACATTTTTAGTGGCTATTGAAAATATAGACAAGTTTGAATATAAATGCAAACTATCTACTTGGCTATGCCAGATAGCAAAGTATATTTGCTTTAATCAATATAAGAAAGAAAAAAAGAGAAAAGAAATTCCAATGAACATGTTAGAAAATTCATTATTCACAGAAGAATCTATAGAAGAAATGGTTAGTCAAAAAGAAGAAAAATTGGAATTATTAAAAAGTATACAGAAATTAAATGAAGAAACTAGAAATGTAATGTATTTACGAATATTAGGAAATTTGGAATATGAAGAAATAGGGGAGATAATGGGAAAAACCTCTAATTGGGCTAGAGTTACTTTTTTTCGTGGAAAGCAAAAAATGAAAGGAGATAAAGAAAATGAAAAAGGAATGTGAAATTGTGCAAGACTTAATTTTTGGATATTGTGATGGTACATTAAATCCAGCTTCTAAAGAATTGGTAGAAAAACATTTAGTGAAATGTGAAGAGTGCAAAAAAGTTTATGAAGAAATCAAAAAGGATAAAAAAATTGATGATGCAGATGATAAAATTGAAATTGATTATTTAAAAAGAGTCAATAAAAAATTAAAAAGGAAGAAAATAATGATAGTCATTTCTAGTATATGTGTTGTGTTATTGGTTGTTTTACATATCGTTGCATTTATTTGCTATTATCATGACCATACGACCATAGAAATTTTTATGAATGAAGATATATCAGAAGATGGAATAGAAAAGATTAGGAATCAAATAGAAAATCAATCTGAAGATGTTCAAATTACATATGTTTCACCAGAAGAAAACTTAGAAAAAATGAAAGAAAGATTTAAAGAAAATCAAGAATTATTAGAAGGATATAATACTGAAAACAATATATTTCCACCATCTTTTATCATAAAAACAAAAACCATACAAGATATGGAAAAAATAGAAGAAAGCTTGGAAAATATAGATGGGATTAAAAAGATTTCTTCAACTTCTAGTAATTTATATGAGTCTTTCGTCATGAATATTTTTACTATGTTATACAATTAATATGAAATAGCAGATATCATTAATAAATAAAATAAAAAAATGTTATAAATTAAAATTAGGATAAGAAATTAGAGGCGCACAGTTAAGTGTAGCCCCTTTTTTCTGACCAGATATGATTTAAGATAAATATACAAACTTTAATAAAATATTAATTGATAAAATTTTCAATTTATGATATATAGATATAAAGAAATAAAATCTATATAATAACAAAAATGGAGGAATTTTATGAGATGTCCGAATTGTGGAAGTACCAATATATCTAGTATTGTTGATACAAAAACGAAAACAAAAGGATTTGATGGAGGAGATGCATGTTGTGGTTATCTATTATTTGGATGGCCAGGAATCTTGTGTGGATTATGTAATACAGGAGATACAACAACAGAAACCAGAACAACTAATATTTGTAATGATTGTGGAAGAAGATTCTAATGAAAAAAAGTACAAAAATAAAAACATGGGCATTTTTCATGAGATTAGGAAATCGATGTGGTTGCCATCAAAGAGAAGATAGAAGTTTTCATATAAAAGGCTGGCAATTTCCAATTTGTAGTAGATGTACAGGGATATTAGTAGGACAGTTATTAGGAATTGTAATATATATTTTTCAATTTCGAATTCCTATCTATATATCTTGTATATTTCTATTGATTATGTTTTTAGACTGGTATATCCAATATAAGAAAATCAGAGAGTCAACAAATATTAGAAGATTTATCACAGGAACTTTAGCAGGAGTTGCACAAGTTGCCATTTTTATTGAAAGTATCTTTATACTTGTCGAATTTTTCAATGAAATGATAGGTTAAAACGTAGATTAAATTTTTCAATAAAGAAGATTGTGATTCCATTTAAATTTTAATTTAATATAGAAAAGAAGGAAAATATGTATACAAATTGTTTAGAATTAAAAAATGAAGATTTAAAAGAAATCTTTAAAGAAAGAGAAAAAGATAGTCATAAAGGAACTTATGGATATGTAGGCATTATAGGTGGATGTATGGAATATACAGGAGCTATTAAATTGGCAAATATGAGCTCAACTGCATTAAGAGCAGGCTGTGGCGTTGTAAGAGTCATTGTTCCAAAAAGTATAGAAACCAGTATTGCCCCATATTTATTAGAACAAACGATTTTTCCAATCGAAAATGACGAAGAACAAAAAATGAAATTTAACAAAGAAGAAATAGATAAAGCACTAGATAAATTAAAAGCAGTCGCAATTGGAATGGGATGGGGAAAAGGTAGAGATAATGAAAAGATTTTAGAATATATATTAGAAACCAAAGAAATTCCTTGTGTCATTGATGCAGATGGATTAAATACCTTATCTCAAATGAATTTAGATATTTTACAAAAAACAAAATGTAAAGTAATATTAACACCACATTTAAAAGAGTTTGAAAGATTATCAAAAATACCAATAGAAATGATAAAAGAAAATGCAATTGAAATTGCTAGAGATTTTGCTAGCAAATATCAGGTTATCTTATTATTAAAAGGTAGTACAACCATTGTTACAGATGGGGCAACTACATATTTGCTAAAAAGAGGTTGCCCTGGAATGGCAACAGCAGGAAGTGGAGATGTCTTGTCAGGTGTTTTAGTTGGTATGTTAGGTTATCATGAGCCAACTGTAAAGACAGTAACTGCAGGTAGTTATTTAGCAGGCATGGCAGGGGAATTGGCTCAAGAAAAATATACAGATATTAGTATGAAAGCATCTGATACAATTGAAATGATTCCAGAAGCGATAAAAAGAATTAGAAACTTAAAGGAATATTCTATAAATTAGCTAATGGATTACTTTCCACAGCATTTCTTACTTGAGAATTATCAACATGCGTATAAATTTCTGTAGTAGAGATACTTTCATGTCCTAAAAGTACCTGTAAGGCTCTAATATCGACATTCCCATATTGATACATTAATGTAGCTGCTGTATGTCTCAATTTATGTACAGAATATTTATTAGTATCAAGTCCAGCAGATTGCAATTCTTTATTAACAATATATTGAACAGTTCTTCTACTAATTCTTTCACGACGTTCACTTAAGAATAAAGCTTTATGAGAATTTAATTTATCGACTTTAACACCTTCTTTAGGTCGCACTTGTAAATATTCGCTAATTGCTCTTAAACATGCTTGGTTCAAATAAATCGTTCTTTCTTTATTTCCTTTACCAATAACATTTAGTTTAGCTTCACTAAAATCAATATCTTTGATATCAATGCCAACCAATTCAGATAAACGAAGACCACAATTTAAAAATAATGTAATAATGGCATAATCTCTTTGATAATTACGATTATCTTCGTTTTCTGTAACATTTAATAATCGTTTACTTTCTTCCAAGTTTAAATATTTAGGAAGTCTTTTATCTGCTTTTGGAGTTTCCAAATTTTGAGCAGGATTAACATCAATTAAATTTGCCTTTTGAGAAAGATATTTAAAAAAGATTCTAATCGTAGAAACTTTTCTAGCTCTTGTGGCAGCTTTGCTTCGAAGTTCGATTGCCATATAACTAATAAATGCATGAATATCTTCCAAAGTAATTTTTTTAACAGCACTAATCGGAATATCCTTAATTTCAATTTTTGCAAAATCGGTTTCATCTGTCATATGAAAATGGATTTTTATAAAACGAAAGAACATGGTTAAATCATAATTATATTCTTTAATACTGTTTGGTGACTTATTTAAAATCGTTGCACTATAATCTAAAAAAGAATTAATATAGTCAGGATTTTCTTCTCTTTTTATCATATGTTTTTCACACTCCTTTGGTATATATAGTATTATATCTCAATAGATTTAAAAAAGAAATAGAAATTTAAAAAGTTTTGTGCAAAGTTTTATTTACTTAACAATTCATAGACTATGTTTGTGAATCGTTAAATATTTGATTTTTTTAGTGATTATGATATACTATAAATGAATTTTATAACAAAGGATAGTGAATGTATGTTTAATAATAAAAAGGAAAACGAAGAACTTCCTAGAGCTATGAGAAAAATGCAAAAAGAAAAGGAAGAACGAGAAAAGTTCATAGAGGAAGAGAATAAAAGAAAATCAAAAAATCAGCATAAAGATAATCGAAAAAGCAAGCATAGCAAGAAAAGAAATAGACAAACTGAAGAAAATGATGTTGACTATAAAAAAGACATTAGAAAAAAGAAAATAAAAAAAATCATTATTACTATGATTGTTATTGTTATTATTATTTTAGCAATTATATTAGGAATTTCTGCTTATCATTGGAAGCAGATAACAACAGATATGTTCGCAAATGAAAATTCTGTTGTTGTAGATTCTGATGAAAATGTGATTGCAGAGCTTGGTAGTGAAAGAAAGAAGATAAAGGTTGAAAATGAAGAAATGCCTCAAAAGTTAAAAGATGCTTATGTAGCTATTGAAGATGAAAGATATTATAAGCATCATGGTGTAGATATTAGAAGAACAGGTTCAGCAATTATAAATTATGTGATTCATATAGGAAATTCTTCTTTTGGAGGAAGTACAATTACACAGCAATTGGTAAAAAATCTAACAGGAGATAACAGCAGTTCTATTTCTAGAAAAGTAAAAGAATGGTGGAAAGCATATTTATTAGAATGCTATTTCTCTAAAGAAGAAATATTAGATATGTATTTAAATGTTATCTATGTTGGACCTAATATATATGGTGTAGGTGCGGGTAGTCAGTATTATTTTAGTAAAGATGTTCAAAATCTGACGCTTGCAGAATGTGCTTTTTTAGCAGGAATTAACAATTCACCAAATTCTTATAATCCATTTGATGATGAAACAGACAATACAGAAAAAATCACAAATAGGACAATAACGGTATTAGATAAGATGCTAGAATTAGAATATATTACTGAAGATGAATATAATTCAGCTGTAACAGAAGTAAAGAATGGTTTAAATTTTAATCAAGGGGAAGTGGAAGCGAGTGATGGAATCTACTCTTATCATACAGATGCTTTAATTAATGAAATAACGCAAGATATAGCCGATAAGAAAAATATCACAGAAGAATTTGCTACAAACTATCTATATTTAGGTGGATTAACCATTCATAGCACACAAAATTCAAGTATTCAAGATAAAACAGAAGCAGAATTTAATAAACGTCAATATCAGATTGCTTCAAGAGAAGGGGGAGATCCAGCTCAAGCAGCAATGGTCATTATAGATCATAAAACAGGTCAAGTAGTAGCCTGTGTAGGAGGTTTAGGAGAAAAAGATACAGCAAGAGGATTAAATAGAGCAACACAAAGTACTAGACAAACAGGTTCTTCCATTAAACCATTAGCTGTATTAGCACCTGGAATTGATAAGAAGAAATTTACATCAGCAACCATCTATGCAGATGTGGAAACTACCTTTACAGGAGATTATAGTCCAGTTAACTATGATGGATATTTAGGAGATATCACAGTTAGAAGAGCAGTAGAATCTTCTCAAAATATTCCGTTTGTAGAAATGATGGAACAGATTGGGGTAAAGACATCTATATCATATTTAAAAGATATGGGAATTACGTCTTTAACAGAAAAAGATGAAAGTTTATCATTGGCTTTAGGTGGATTAGATAAAGGCGTTACGCCTTTAGAAATGGCAGGAGGATATGCAACAATTGCAAATGATGGTGTATATATAGAACCTACTTTTTATACAGAAATAACTAATTCATCAGGGAAAAAGATTGTAGAAACAAAGCCTGAATCTCATAGAGTGTTTTCAAAACAAGTAGCCTATATTTTAAAAGAAATATTAACACAACCTGTTAAAGGAGAAAATGGAACGGCTACGTATTGTGCAATTTCTGGAATAGATGTATCAGCTAAAACAGGAACAACAGATGACAATTATGATAGATGGTTATGTGGATTTACGCCATATTATACAGCGACAACATGGTTTGGATATGATCAGAATGAAACTATTTATTTTAATAGACAAAATCCAGCAGGAATTATTTGGGCAAATGTTATGAGAAATATTCATTCTAGACTAGATAATGCAACATTTGAAAAACCTAGCTGGATACAAACAGAAACCATTTGTGCAGATTCTGGATGTGTTGCCAATAGTGGTTGTACAAATACTTATGAAGAATATTTCTTGTGGGGAACAAAACCAGACAATTGTACAGAACATTCTGGAAATAGGCTGACAACAAATAACAATCAACATGTACGAAATGAACAACCAAATCAAAATGTTGTTAATGAAGATTTAACATTAGACCCAAGTTTGGAAAATGAAGTTCCAAAAACCAATACCTCAACAAATACAACGACAAATACAACAGTTGATAATGATAGAACAAACACATCGACAGATAATAATAGGACGAATACAACAAATACACATACCAATAGAAATAACTCAACTTCAACAAATACAAGTACAACAAATTCTACGACAAGTAACACAACCAATAATACTGGAAGTACAAATACATCAAGTAATACAGCAACAACAAGACCAAGTACAAATACAAGTACAAGTACATCTACAACGAATACTTCTGTAATAGAAAACCGTGAGGAAATTGAATAATATGGAGAAGATTAAAAAAATTATTTTTAAAATGTTACATTTCGATTTTTAAACAGATAATAGGAAAAAATAATAGAAAAAAGATTTTTCTTAGTTGACTGAAAAAGTAGTAATCCATACAGAGATTACTACTTTTTACTAACTTTTGTATATTTTTTAACTTACCGTATTTTTAGAAGGATGTACAACAGCAGGAGGAATTTGATATTTTATATCAAAAAAATGAAAATCATTTAAGGTATTATCTTCTAAACAAGCTAAATAAACATCTAATTCATCTGAAGATTTACAAGCTGTAATAATAGCAGGATGTAAATTATAATTAAAAAACAATTCAAATCCAAGTCCTAAAGCTTTTAACGTAGAACCTTTTTCTTTGTCTTTGATAAGTTTATACGCTTCTCTAAATCTTGCAATAGCTGGAAATTTGTAATCCGCAATTGGTCTTGTATAAAGTTTATCAATCACATTTTGAATAGAAGTATATTCATTTCTATTACTTAATAATATTTCTTTAACATTGTTAATGGTAAATGGAAGAAAAACTTTTTGTTGTAGCTCTGAAATAATAAGTGTATTTTCAAAATAGAAATTAGAAAAATCATCATTATCAATAATATTTTCTGGTTTTTCTTCAGATTTAACTGTTAAACTTTGAGCCAATTCTGATAAATCTATTGTTGTGATTCTATGAACAAAGTTTTCTATAATTTCTGTACTTTCATATATGGAATTTATATGATCTTGAAAACTTTGGTTATAGGCATGTATTTGTTCTTCTGAATTTTCAATATGATCATTTATTTTCTCTAAAGAACTCAATAAATTTTTTAAAATTGTAATATTGGAATTTGATTTTGTTAAAGCATTTGTTGATTCATTTAAATAATAAAAAGCTCTATCATTCGGATTAATATCATATGAAAAAGTAACATCTGACATAAAATTCTTAATAAACATTAAAATTTGTTTATTTAGATTTTTTTGAATTTCTAATGTGGATGTTAAAGAAATCTTTTCTAATTCAATTAATTTTTTCATGTTTTCTGTATCTGAAACGTTTATCATTTGTATCCTCCATGTTAAGTTTGTTTTATTATAACATTAGCAAAAAAAATTGTAAATGAAAATATGAAAAAAATATCGAAACTCATAAAAAAAAGTTGAAAAAAAAAATCTAGTATGATATATTGGCACTAGAATTTTTTTGTTATACAAGGGGGAAAAAATGAAGAGAGTATTTTTTAATATCATTTTTATGATTTATTTAGTAATTGCAATATTTGTAACAGTTTGTTTATTGTCATACAATGACTATAAAGTATCAGAATTTGGAACAGTTTCATTTGTAATTGTACCAGACAATAAATTAAATCCAGATTTTAATAAAGGAGATTTAGCCATTATAGACAAAGCTGATAGACTAGAAGTAGGAGATAAATTTCTTTACTATGATGTATATAATGAACAAGTACTTATAAGATTAGGAACAATAAATGATATAGATGATTCAAATGAATTTGACGTAAAATATTTAATAGATGATGGGGAATATGAAATATCAGATGAATATGTCATAGGACCTACATCAACAGCAACGGTTATGCCAAATGTAGGAACAGTCTTAGGAATTATAGAATCAAGATGGGGATTTCTATTTTTAATTGTATTACCAGCATTAATCGCATTTGTTAATCAAATTATGGTGGTTGCTACTGGAATAAAACAAGCAAAAAAAGAAATTAAAGAAGAAGCAAAAGAAGATAAGAAAGAAACTAAGGAAACAGAAAAAAATGACGAATCTAGGTAGAAAAAACGCGAAAAAATTATTGGTTTTTTTGTGTTTATGTATCATTTTGTTAATTATATATGGAGTTATTAGAATATATGCACTTTTTCATAGTGAATTAGGAGCTAATGTTCAACTTAAAAATGGAACATGGAATATTACTGTTAATGGAACAGATATAACTAAAGGAACAGATATTCAATTTGCTATAAATAATGTTACTGTCGAAGAAAATGAGCATGTTAAACCAGGTAATATAGCGCCTGGTTTAACCGGTACTTTTAAAATTAATATTGATCCTGAAAATACGAATGTCTCAACAAGATATGATATTTATTTAGACGAAGAAAAACTTACAAACTCTAATATACAAATAAAATCTATAAAAGAAACATTAAATGGAAATGAATTAGTAAAAACAGATAAAAATACATATACAGGAATTATACCATTAGAAAAAATTCAAGCAGGAACAACAAATGAAATTACAGTAGAAGTAGAATGGATTGAAAATGAAGATCATAATGAGGAAGATATTGGATTAGGTACAACATGGGATGCAGAATATCAAATTCCCATTACTGTACATGTTTGCCAATACTTGGGAGAACAGTTAAATCTTTATACAGGTAAATAACAGGAGAAAAAATGTCAGAAAATAAAAAAATGAAAACAATTAGCATCATAATAGGATATATATTGAATATTCTATTATTTATCGTCTTTTGTTTTATTATGATAGGCATCTATTATATTGTACAAATAAAAGTATTCCAAAATGATTATGCAAATTTATTTGGATATACATTTTTTGAAGTAGCAACAGGTAGTATGTCAGGTACAATAGAAGTAGGAGATGTCGTAATTGTCCAAATAACAAAAGATGTAAATCAAGGTGAAATCATTGTATATAAAGAAGGAGACAATTTTATTACACATAGATTAGTAGAAAAAGATGATAATCACCTAGTAGCAAAAGGAGATGCCAATAATAGTGAAGATAAACCGATAACAGAAGATCAAATTTTAGGAAGGGTTATTTATCGTATACCTAAATTAGGTGTATGGAGAAAAATCTTTTTGTCACCAGAGATAATCGGCCTAATTTTACTTTTGCTTTTCCTTTTAGGAGTGGTGATACAATTTATTTCTAAAAATGATAAAACAAACAAAGAAAATGAATAAGTTTGGCTAAATTTATACCAAAGAAGAAAGGAATGATAAACAAATGAACAAAAAACTGAAGAGATTATATGCAAAATTTGTCATTCTTATATTATGTCTATTAATCCTAATCAGAATCGTCGTTCTTGTTTTATCAAAATATGAAAGTATAGCAAATTCAACAGCAAATGTTGATATTGCATTTTATTTATTAAATGAGGATTATAAAACTATGACATTAAATTTAGCATCATTATTCCCACAAGATGATGCATATGTATATACATTTTCAATTGGTAATCAAGATGGAGAAAAAACGGCAGAAATTGATTTGGTATATAATTTAACCATTCGAACAACGACAAATTTGCCATTAACATATGAATTATATAAAAATCAAAAACATACAGATTCTGGAGCTGTTAATGTCATAAAAACCAATACAGTAGAACCAGACGAATATGGTACATATTTTAGAAATATGACTACACAAGAGGAAAATTTATATTATAAAGAACCAAAAACAAATATATATGAATTGGTTATCCATTTTCCAGAAAATTATAATACAACAAATTATCAAAATATTATAGAGGCTTTAGAGATTAAAGTAGATTCACATCAGTTAACATCATAAAAAATAAAGAGGAGTCATATGCGAAAGAAAATAGGAAATTTAATAAGCCAAAATATAAAATATAAAAGAAATCAAATAATCATTGTTACACTCATTGCACTTAGCCTTTTATCATTTATCATTATTTTTGGTAGATATTTAACCAGTAATGTAAGCAACTTTTTTGTAAGAAGTAAAGAATTCTATTTCTTTAGTGATAAACTATCAGAAGATACTTCTGTTTACCAAGTTGATAATTGGTCAGGTGTAGATGATTATACAATTACCATCAATATGAATAGTCGTTTAAATAATATAGAATCTGCAACTTATGATATTGGATATGATATCTCATATACATGTAGTGATAATGCAATTTGTCAATTAAGTAAAACACAAGGAATTATTAAAGCAGATACCAATTCCGACTTTTTTAATTTAACAATTACGCCTAATACACAATTAAAAGATGGAGACAAAGTCGTTGTGGATGTTGTGGTTAATTCAACAGCACCATATAAAAAGACTTTGAAAGGAAAATTTACATTTGTTGTAGGAAAAGAAAAGCTTACCTATCAAATTACAGACAAATCACAAGACCCATATATGCTATTGAGTATCACAAATACGTTAACCTACTATACCATTAAAGAAGAATTTGATTCTTTCCATGTAGGAGATAGGATAGATATTGATACCTATTTATCATTATCAGAGGATAAAAAAGCAAAATGTTATTCAGCAGAAGTTAAAATTGAATTTGATCCAAAAGAAGTTTTATTTGATATAACCAATAGTGCTTATTCAGATGCAACAAATATAACAACCACCAATATAGATGGAAAAACGTATATAAATGGATTTACAATTAAAATAGATGCTATTTCTAGTAGAGAAATTAGATTTTATAAAGTAGATGCTAATAAAGATTATACATATCCCAATAATCAACAAGAGCCATCTATTATAACTGTTACTAGTGAATAACAATAATTAATTTAAAGAAAGGAAGCATAAATATGACAATCAATATAATGGATGAATACATTAGACTAACTAGAAAACAAATCACAACATATTTAAAACTGGTATTTGAAAACACATATGATAAAAGATATGATGATATGTATTCTGAAAAATACATAAATGCAAGATATTATAATTTCTTTAAAGGAAGTGAAAATGCAACTATCAGAAGAACCATACTAGAAGAGTTAAGGAAAACATATGAATATGCCATTTCAGAAAATTTCCAAGATAAGGAGTTTATAGACAAATTACATATTTTCTTCTGTTATGTTTTATATTTTGATCATGTTGTTTATTGTAAAGACTTAAGAAATAAGATATCTAAAATTGCTAAACTTAGGAAAAAACTTTTAGATAGAGATAATGCTGATTTTGAAGAAAATCTATATAAAGAAATGACAAATATAAGTGATGAAAAAGAAAAATTATTAAACAAATTTCATGCAGATGAATTTTACTTAAAAATATCAAATTATAAGAATATGGTAAATGTATATAGAGTCAACATGAAATTTAACCTAAAATTTCCTATGGAATATAGTGAAATGGCCATTAATAAAGTGTTTCATTCAGGGATTACGAATGAGGATAAATTAGTGATAGAATATTACTTAATTAGTGTTCAAATTATAAGAGATGTGATTAAACAAAATTTTAAGAAACAATATATTGTTGAATTTGCAGAAACATTATTAGAAAAGCCTAAAAAAATAAAAAGCATATTAAATATTATTGATAATGCAGTTATTCAAGATAAACTATGTTTAAAAATCAGAAATGAACATTTTATAGAGAATAAAGAAGCTGTATATGAACTTATGAGAGAGGGATATAGATTTGCAATTATTTTAGATAATTCTTTTGAGGCGAATTATAAAAATATGGAAAATTTAAAAATGTTTAAATATGTATTGCTTAACAAAGATTCTAAACAATATGGACAAGTTATGCAATTTAATAATGAAGTGAAAAACAATATTATAGAGATTTAAAATTTACTTTCAGCGAACGAAGATTACTTTAATCGCACTCGCTTTATCCGCTTGATTGCTTATGCGGTATTGCAGAATAATAAAATAATAGTAAATGGTAGAGATAACGTAAAAAGGAAAGGGAAAATAATAAATATGGAAACGTTTTCAAAATTTTTGTATGAATTTTTAAAGCAATTTTTTTCAGGAATTACAACTGTTATAAAAGCGATTGGTACAGGCTTAGGACAAATGTTTGATTTTAGCTCTTACCAAAATATTATAGATACTTATAAAGGGGATTTATCAGCACCTGAGTGGGTTTTGGTTGTTGTATCTATTTTATGTATATTAATATTTGTAGGATTAATCATTACACTAATTTATTTATTATGTAGAAAATATATAAAATTTAGAAAAAAAGCAGTTGACCAAGATGCCTTATTAGAAGAAGTTGCTTCTTTAAATAAGCAAGTAGAAACTTTGATGAAAGAAAAAGAAAATATTATGGCAATGAAGGTTTCACAATTAGGACTAAAACCAGATGAATCACCAGAAATAGAGGAACAAGATCAAGAAGAAGATTCTAATAATCCAGATATTCGTTTTGCAAAATTACATGAAATTGATTTAAAATATGAAGATTATGAGCAACCAGATTATGAAAATTCATTTACATTGCCAGAATTATGTGAGAATTTTAGAAATTTTTCTGCTTCAAAATTAAAATTATATTATAAACCAGAAATGGTAAGAATATTTATTTCAGCTTTAGCTTCTACCAAACTTATTATTTTACAAGGTATTTCTGGAACAGGTAAAACATCTCTTGCATATGCATGGGGGAAATTTATGAGACATGATTCATGTGTTGCATCTGTGCAACCTTCATGGAGAGACAGGACAGATATGTTTGGATATTTTAATGAATTTACAAAAAAATTCAATGAAACAGAAATGTTAAAAGAAATGTATACAGCAGGTTATGTGGATGAAGTATTTACAGTTATTTTAGACGAGATGAACCTATCACGTGTGGAATATTATTTTGCAGAAATGCTTTCTATTTTGGAAATGCCAAATCGAGATGAATGGATTATCGAATTAGTTCCGAATAGCTGGAAAACTGACCCGAAATACATTGAAGGAGGAAAAATCAAAGTACCATCCAATATGTGGTATATTGGTACAATCAATAATGATGATTCTACCTTTGCTGTAACAGACAAGGTATATGATAGAGCAATGCCAATAGATATTAATGAAAAAAGTGTTCCATTTGAACCAGTTTATACAGAAGCACAAGGAATTAATTTTTCATATTTAGATAAATTATTTGAAACAGCAATCCAGGAAAACCCAATTTCTGAGGAAACAATGGATAAAATAGAACAAATGGATAATTATGTGATACAACATTTTCGTATTGCGTTTGGTAATCGTATTGTCGCACACATGAAGAAATTTGTACCTGTATATGTAGCATGTGGTGGAGATGAGATTGCTGGTGTAGATTATTTTATTGCTAAAAAAATATTAAGAAAATTTGAACAATTAAATATGTCTGCTATTAGAGATGAAATTGATCCATATATTCAATTTTTAAATACCACATTTGGTAAAAATAAAATGAAAGAATGTATAGATTATCTATTAAGATTGAAAAAGATGGCATAGAGGGGAGAGGATGAGTATTGGAAAACCTAGAAGTTATAGAACTATATGAAAATGCAAATCAAGAAAAAACAAGAACATTTATGAATACTGCTGAATCTACGCTAAAAGTGAAAACCGAAAAAAAGTATATAACAAGAGATATAGAATGGATAAATATGATGGAAGAAGTGATACCACATATAGATGCCATTTTTAGATCTCCAAATCGTTTTATAAAAAACGAAGAAGAAACTGTAAAAATAGAACAAGCTAAAAAAGTATCTGTAGAAACCATTAAGCATTTATCTAAACATACAAATTTGATACAAGATATTGATAAAGAAACAGGAGATGTTATACCATCTAAATTATTAAATGTAAGAAAAGAAGAAACTTATGATACTTACGAAAATCGTTTAATCTATACATTAGTACAAAATATGAAATTTTTTGTTAATATAAGAAAAAATACATTGTTACAACCGATAAGTACAGAAAACAAAGAAGAAGACAAAAATAATAAACAATTAGAATATAATGCAAAATCCAAATTAAATGATGAAGAAGTAGATATAAATGTTTCTATCAATTCTAAATTGGATACGGAACTAAAAAATGCTGATGAAAGAAATAAAAGTTTATTAATGCGAATAGAAGAAATTGAGAGAAAAATCTCAGATATCGAATCTACGGAAGTATATAAAATACTAGATAAAGCAAATATATCACTTGTAAAAGAACCAATTAGAAAAACAAATGTTGTTTTGAAAAATGTTCATTTTCAATATGCTATGAAATTATGGGAATTTTTAAAAGCTAATATGGATGAACAAACAATAGAGTCAGAAGATAATAAAGACTATATGGATAATGGACAATTAAAAAAGATGATGGATGAAGCATTTCTATTACAATATTTAGCAATGAAAACATTGGACGAAGACAATATGGAAAAACAAGATACCAAAAAAGAAATCAAAGGAATTGTAGTAGAACAAATGTTGGACAAGATGCTAGACATAGATGAAGATATAACAGAAGAACAATTAAGACAACTAGTTGCTGAAAAATATGAAGTGATAAAATATAAGAAAATGGCAGTTTTACAAGATATACAAAAGATATTTAAAAAACACATTGACCGATATGAGGATATGGTCGAGATGAAGGGGATTTAAGGGTTGAAAAATAATCTTTTCCAACCGGATTTGCACCTTAAGAAAGGAATGTAAATATTATGAAAGAAAAAATACAAAAATTAAAAAATAATAAAATACTAAAGATTATTGGAAATATTATCTATACAATCATTTTTATTATTGTATTGTTTATATTAATTATTGCAATTTTACAAAGGACAACAAATAATGAAATTACCTTATTTGGATATAGAATTTTTGTTGTTGCAACAGGAAGCATGGTACCTGAATATGAAGTAGGAGATGTTTTAGTATCAAAAGAAGTAGAACCATCAACGATTCAAGTAGGAGATGACATTGTATATAAAGGAAAAGAAGGCAGTTTTAAAGATAAAATTGTAACTCACCAAGTTATTATGATAGAAAAGGAAAATGATAATTATAGAATTCAAACAAAAGGTATTGCAAATACAAAAGCAGATCCAGAAATAACGCAAAATGAAGTAATCGGAAAAGTTATTTATAAGATGGGAATATTATCACTTTTGCAAAGAGCAATGTCAAATAACTATGTTTTCTATTTTGTTGTATTTGTTCCAATAGTATTGCTTACTTTTAGACAAATTCTAAAATCAAGATTAGATGATGACGAAGATGATGAGGACCAAGAAAATGATGAGGATGAAAAAGATCGTGACAAAAAACATAAAAACAATGATAAAAATAGCAATAAGGAAAAAACAAATAAAAAATCATAATATAATTAATTGCAAAATTCACGAAGGGAAGAAATATGCCTACATTTATTAAAATTATAAAAAAAGTTAAAATAAAAAATATGCTCATTTTAATCTTATTAATACTATTTAATGCATATGCTTGGTTTATATATGCTACCAGAGTTTCTACCGATATTACAGCACATGTTAGTTCATGGAATGTAGAATTTGTTGGGGATGATGGGAAAATTACAACAAATTTATTGGTTAGTATTGGTAGAATTTATCCTGGTATGGATAGATTTGAAAAAACAGTGGAAGTACATAATAAAGGTGAAACACCTGCTGTTTTAGATTATGAAATTAAAGAATTAACGGTTATGGGAGAAACATTTACTGTAGATGAAGAAAATGGACCAACAACGCAAGATATAGTTGACAAGATGAATACAGAGTATCCATTTAAAATTCATATTGAGAAAGATGATGAACAATTAAGTCAAGGAATCGGTAATGGAAAATTTATGATTAGTTTAGATTGGGAATTTGAATCAGGAGATGATGAAGCAGATACGATTTGGGGAAATAAAGCTTATGAGTTTTATGAATTGCATCCTGATCAAAATAGTATAGAATTAAAATTGACATTGATTGCAACACAAAGCACTACATAATACAGGCATTTTTTAAGTCTGTACACGGAAACAGGACCTTTTACGGTTTTTGCTTAAGAATTTATAAAACTATTCCGGTCGCATTCAAATTCTTTAAAATTATTATACACACATCTTATGAAACAGACTAGATAAACAATTATATGTATTGTATGACTACATTTTAATCTGCAACTTGTGTGAATGAAATATTTACATTTAAAAGAGCAGGATTATCTTGTTTCGTAGATTGTGTATCATCATCATTTGTCATCTGAGATGTATTTTCATCATCATTCCAAAGAATATATACACGTATTTTTCTATGGTCAATATTGTCACTTAATGAAATGGTATCTGTTATTGGTTGATTAAATTGATCAAATGTGATTTTTTCGCCATCATCTTGAGAATATCCAGTTGCTACTAAGTCTGTAACAGAGCTATTTTCATTTGCAGAAACATTGATTTCATATTGAAAAGATACATCAACATCTGTAAAATCAAAATTTAAGTCGAAATACCCTTCAGCAGTAGGAGCAATAATATCAGATGCTATATTTTCGTTTCCAGTAAATATGGGTTGTATAGCAGATGATATATCGGTATTGTTTTTTATAGATTTATTATTTACGATGATATTCCATCTTGCAATACTGATATCTGTCTGACCATCTGCAGATGAAAGATATTTTGCATAGATTAACACAATGGAAAATAATAAAAGACATATAAAGATTCCAACTAATAATATGAATAATTTTTTATTATTTTTCATTTTTACACCTCTTTTGTTTTTTTTGTTCATTTTAACATATGTGATTTTTAAAAGCAAGAGATTTGTACTTTTCGATTTTGACAATAGATTATAAATGATTATCATTTCAAAGAACCTTATATCTATGTTAAAACAAGTAATAGGAAAAGGATGATTTTTTAAGAAAGGGATTTTGAAGAAGTGAAAGATAAAGTGAAAAAGGAAAAAACTAAGGTTGATAAAAAAGAAAAAGTGAAATTGAATTCGGAAAAAATTAGAGAAAGAGATAAAAAAATAGAAGTTATAAAAACTGGATTATTAATTATGACATTATTTTTAATTGTTGTTTATTTTCTATTAGTCAGTTTTTATGAAGGTGGTAATTTTACAATTTCACTAGATCCAGATTTTGCACAAAAAAGTGGATTAGTTATTTATGAAAATAATAGTGAAGACGACAAAAGAATTTTAAAAGCAACAAGTGCAGACTTTATAGATAACATCTCTGTTAAATGGTTACCAAAAGATATACATCAAAGAGGTGGAGGAAGTTTAAATGGAGAAAATTATTTTGCATATAGTTTTTATATAGAAAACAAAGGAAGTAATGTTGTTAATTATTGGTATGAGATTGTGATTGATGATGTCATTAAAAATGCAGACGAGGCTGTGAGAGTTATGATATACAGAAATGATGATATGAAATTATATGCGAAGGCAAACAGTAAAACTGGTGAACCAGAAGAAGGAACAACTCCATTTTATTCTGACAAGGAAGTTGCTGTAGAGCAAAGAAGTGACTTTCAACCAGGTGATATTGACAAAATAACAATTGTTGTCTTTGTGGAAGGTGATGACCCAGATTGTTTGGATAATATTATTGGTGGAGAAATGAAAATGCACATGGATATTAAAGAAGAACACATAAAACAAGAATAAAGTAAAAGTAAAACCAAAACTATAACTATAAATATAAATATAAATGTAACTGTAACGCTAAATATAACTATAAATAAAAATATAAATTATAACTATAAATAATTATATTACAAAAATATTACAAAAAAACAAAAAAATTACAATTGTATTACTTTTTTGATATAAATTGACATGAAAATAATATTGTGATATTCTATGAACAGTAAATAAAAAAGCAACGAATGATAAGTTGTAAGATAAAAGGAGAGGGAAAAATGAGTAAAAAAAGCAAAAGAAAAATTGATTTAAAAACAGCTATACTAATATTATTACTATTAGCAGCATTATTATTTGCATCAACATATGCATGGTTCACAGCCAATAGAGTTGTATCTGTTAGCGATATTGATGTACGTATTGAGGCACAAAGTGGTTTACAGATTTCAGCAGATGGTGAACACTGGAAATCTACGCTTACTGTGGATGATTTAAAAACTGCAGCATATGCAGGTAATTCAAATCAACTACCAAGTACAATGGAACCTGTATCAACAGTAGGAGAAGTAAATAATGCTACAGGATTTATGAAAATGTTTTATGGAAAAGTAGATTCAAAAGATAACGGATTTGCTTTAACTGCTACAGCAGAACCAGCAGAAACAGCTGGAACAACAGGAAGATTTGTAGCATTTGATATTTTCTTACAAGTTAACCAAGATGAAGATAATGTTATCTTGGGAGAAAATTCTACAGTAACATTTAAAGGAACTGCTGGTAATGAAGGTTTACAAAACGCTGCACGTGTGGCATTTTTGAAACAAGGACATGCAGCAATTGGTTCGCCAGCATCATCATTTACAGGATTACATGGAGCTGAGTCATTTTTAACACAATCTGGAGACACAACAGAACTTTGGGAACCAAATAGCGATGTGCATACAACAGCAGCAGTAGCAGCAGCAAAGAGTAATTATGACATTGATACAACAACAACAGATGCAGAGGTAATTGAGTATTACGGAATCAATCAAGCAATTACTGAAGCGGTTGATTTAGGAGAGACAAATGATGGTACAGATGCTACACATTTTACCAAAGTTACACCATCAATCATTACAGATGCTGCAATGGCAGACTATGACAATGCGTTTTCACTAGAAGAAGGAATTACTAAAATAAGAGTGTATATGTGGATAGAAGGTCAAGATGTTGACTGTGAAAACAATGCATCAGGATCAGACATTACATTCAAACTAGAATTTAAAGTCCCAGAAACACCAGGTGCATAAAAGCAATACATTTTAAATTTGAAAGGAGCAGATTAAAATCTGCTCTTTTTTGATTTGCAGTACACTACAGTTCAATCGTGTGGTTCCTTGTGTATGTATTTCTTATTCCATAAAATTATTTAACAGTTTCTAACCATTCTCCAATCACATTCGTCATTTATTCGAAATACATACACAAGGAACCACACGATTGAACTGTAAATGTAAAGCAGAATAAAAAAGTCAAAACTTGTCAAAAATTCGTAGACTTTTTATATGCTTTATGATATGATACAATTGTAAAAAAGTGCGAATATATGAATAAAAAAGGAGCCAAAGAAAAATGGATTTTAAGAATGTAAATACGGGAGAACTAATTGATTTTTATAAAAAAATTGACGAATTTTTAAAATATTTAGAAAAAGAAAAGCAAGGAATTGAAAAAAACAATTCTTCAAATGAATAAATTAATAAAAAATCATTATATAAATATAGAAAACAGGAGGCTATTATGTCTATAAAAACAGAAGAAATACTAGAAAAGATTTCTGCAAGCAAAGAAATTTTATCTACTATGCCAAAAAACAATCCGAAGAATGTAGAAATCTTTAAAGCAAAATTGGAAGAATTAGAAAAAGAATATGCAACATACCAAGATCAAGTTTCTAACGAATTAAAGAAAAGATATGAAAAGGCAGTTAAAAAAACAGAAAACAAAGAAATAGAAAATTTAAAGACAAGAATTAAAACAATTACATATATTCTAGAATTATTAAATGAAGAAAAAACTTCTTATGAGAAAATGGGGTTAGATAGATCTATTTTTACAATTTCTAGATATTATAAAGAAAATTTTGAAAGTGTCAATGAACAAATACAAATATGTCTTGATAAATTTTCAAAAGTAGGAATTGTAGTATCCTTAGATGATTTTAATTATAGCATATATGTAAAAGATTATATGAAAACTTTTTTTCAAGAATTAAAAAAGGGAAATATACATTCTGATAAAATAAAAGAAAAATTTGAAGAAATTTATTGGAAATGTCCAGAGATCATGATTCATATTGAATTAAATATGAGAAATATTTATTTTAAAAATGAATCTATCATTGATAAATACTTTGAAAAAGAAAAAAATGAAAAATTGAAAAAGGCAAATATTACATTAGCAGAAATTAATAAATCTTATATAGATTTAAAAAAACAACTAATGGAAAAAATGACAATCGAACCTAGGCTTATACAAGAAAAATTTTTAAGTGGAGAGTGTAATATTCATAATCTTGAAAGTGATAAATTAAAAACAGATATAGCTAAAATTTTGCCAAAAGATATTGCTGAAACGATAGAAGAAAATGAAGAAATAAAAGGAAATATTATTAATTTTCTAAATAGCCTGCAAGAATATCAAAATTATTTGAAATTTAAATTTATTATTGATGATATAAAACAATTTTATGAGGAGAAAGAAAATTATAAAAAGGTTTATTTAGAAACCAAAAAAGAAATAGAAACTTTAGAGAAAAAATTAAATAAATTGAATAAAAAAGCAAATAAAAAAGGATTATTTGGCATTAAAAAGATTGCGAATGGACAAACACAAGAGACCAAAGAGCTAATTCAGACGATTAAAGAAAAATATAAAGAATTAGACATGAATAAATTTTACAATAAAATATATACAGACATTAATGAAGATTCTACAATATATGACATCCTAAATCTTGCAAATTCTTATTATGTGTATTTAACAACATGCTTTATTGATCACTTTAAAAATATTAAGCCAGAGGAAATCAACGAAAAAGTAAATGAATTAGATGAATTTTTAAATAATCCATCTAATGCAATGATTAAACATACCTCTTTTATAGAAGAAAATGATTTAGCACTCATTATTGCAGACAAATATAAATTACTACATTTTACAATTGATAAACAAGATTTAGATGCCAAACATCTTGGAGCATTGATTACAAAACTTGAAAATATACAAATGGCTATTTATATTAGAAAAGCAAATTTAAAAATTGAAGACATTAAAGAGTTATGTGAGATAAAAAAGTTATTAGATATAAATTAATTTTACAAAATTGTGGAGATTATGCAAATGAAAAAAACAAATAAAAGAAATATAGTAATATTAATTTTTTTAATGATATTCATAATTATATTACTTAGAGCTTTTAGTAATTCTAGAGCAAATAAAGTAATCGAAATAACTGCTAATATAAAAGATAATAGTGGTTTATTAGTTGACGAAAAAACTACTTTAGAAGCTATAAATGAAGGAGAAAGTGGTTTTTCAATCACGCTTCCTGAGGTAGTCAATACAAAAAAAGTGACGAAATATATTGTTACACAAAAAGAAATGGTAGAAAATACAGAGGAAGAAACAAAGAGCAATCTAACCAATACAACAAATGAAACGACAAATGAAATAGCAAGCGATTCAAAAAGTAATGAAGAAACAAATATTATAAATGTTGAACAGGCAGATACTACAAACCCACAAGTTATAGAAAAAACCTCTAAAGTTGAAAAATTACCGGGTGAAAAAATTTACTTAACCCAAGAAGAACGCAAAAATTCAAGTATTATATTAACAGTTGAATACGATAAAAAAGAAATTAAGGGAGAAACATTATATAATAAAGAGCTAGTTCTAGAAGATAAAGAAAATGATGAAAATAAAGTAGATGATACCAATATAGCAAATAAAGAAGATGCTATTGATGAAGATTCTGAAGATAATGAAATTTTATTTGTTTCAGGATATATGCCATATGATACAGAACTAGAAACAGCAGAAGTAAAAATCGATAGAGTTAAAAAGGAAATAGAAGAAAACTATCCAGATTATTTGATTACAGAAAATTTTGATATAAAGTTAATGTCACAAGAAAAAGAATATTTGGTTGAAGAATATGATCAAACTTTAGATATTGAAATAACTATGCCAAATAAAGATAAAACTTATACAATACTTGAAATTCAAGAAGATACAGCACAAGAAGAAAATGTATATGAAAATGTAAAACAAGAAGAAACAGAGCAAAATACGACAGAAGAAACGAATATAGAACAAAGCGACACCATAAAAGAATTGCAAGATATAAAAACAGAAGATAATAAACTTCAATTTGAAACAAATGAATTATATGCCTATATACTTTTAGAATTACAAGAACCTCAAAATGCCATAGCATCACAAAATAATTTGGCAACTCAAGATGCTTCTCAGAATGGGATTTCTTTAATGGCAGTGGAAGGCGAAAATACAACATTAAACATAGATGATTATGAATCAGATAAAAACTATTATTTAGGTTTAAACTATACAGAAAACATGTCTCAAACAAGTTCTGGAAAATATACGGAAAGTAATCTAAAAGAGCTTACCATCAATTATTATGGATATGATTATGATTTAACAGAATTTGTTACACCAGAAAAATATGATATTACCTTAAATGCTACCGCAAACAGAACATCGACAGGAAGTGTTCAACAAGGAGGTAGTGGATGGAATAGATATTATATAAGGACAGATACCATTACTTGCACAGTTAGTGGCATTCAGAATTTAAAAGATCAATATCCAGAATTTAATGCAAATTCAGGGTGGACAATGGAAATGCAAGTTCCAAACACGAATTTTTCAAGTTATTTTAATGAATCAGAAACTTCCAGTGAAAATTCTTCAAATGGAATTAATGTCAATCTTAGTAATGGAATCATGAAAGTAACGGGAATAGATACATCTGGTTTGCAAGGGAATAGTGATAGCTGGACTTTTACATTTTATGTTTCATTTAGGGGAAATAATCGAAATACCATTAATAATATATCTTATAACAATCTATCTGTAAATTCTTTTAAAACAACGATTACGGTTGGAGATGAATATACACCTTATGGAACGATTTCTGATACAGAACCACAAACATTGGTGTCATATAGAAAATGTGTCCCAGTAGATAGTAATGGAAATATATCTATAGAATTAATTGATAATCCATTTATGAATAGACCACTTGAAAAAGGATTTAATGGTTGGACAACCAATAATACGAAATATAAAAATACTATTAGTACAAATAGCAATACGTTTGTTCAAACATTAAATACAAATATCAATAATATACGAGACAGTGCTGGAAATCTTGTAATCGATTTATATCCTGATTGGATTGATGCCAATGTCATTTTTGTTAGCTCAATGGGAAGTAGTTCAAACTCAGGAACATCACCAACAAATCCAGTAAATAATAATTGGAGTGTCATTAGTAGTAAATTAAATGCAAACAGAAAAAACTGTACAAATGCTTCTGATAGAGAAGTCAATATTGTTGTACTCATGAATGGGGGTTTAGATGGTTATGATGTAATGGATCCAAATACAGCTTTTACATTAACCAGTTTATATGATGGTGTCAATTATGGAAATACAGGAACTTATTTAGATGTACAAGATACAAATATTCAGTTAGATAGTGATTTACAATTAGATTATCTATATATTTCTTCTGGAGAATCTTATTCTGCTTCTTCATATACAACAACAGATGGAACAACTGCTACAACACCATGTATTTATGGAAATATGTATAATTTAAGAATTGGTAGAGGAACTATTCCTACAAATAGTAACAACTGTACGTTTACACAGGTACAAGGTGGATATTATAATCATAGTAGTTCAGAATATAGAGTGATTGTTGAATCAGGTCAATATTATTCTGCTTTATTATATCGAGCTGGTTCAGGTTCTAATGCATCAAGTTCAACAACAGCAAATGCCACTTTTGTCATAGGTTCTGATATTGATAGAGTGAAGCATAACAACGAAAATCTTAAAATCTATGATAGAATGGCATCAAAAACTTCAAGTTCAACATGTTCACCATATGGAAATGGTAAAGTTGTAAATACCATTATTAAAAGTGGAACGATTGGTGTAGACTTTTTCAATAATGCAAGTACGGCAGATGATAGTAATAGAAATTATGCTGGAATATATGTAGGAGGGCATGGACAAACTGGATATGATAAATCTGATAGATATTTACTTGTTGAAGGTGGAAATATTGCCAATATTGTTGGTGGCCTAAATGTTACAGAAGAAGATATGTATAAAACATACATGTATATTAAAGGTGGGAATATTCTTAATATTACAGGAGGAGCAGGTTATACACATACCTATGGAGATAGAATTATTCAAATTACTGACGGATATGTAAAATACAGTATCAGTGGAGGATCAAATGGTGTAGCGGCAAGTTCTTCTAGTAATAATGGACAATTAACAGGTGAATCATTTATATATGTTGGTGGAAATGCACAAATTGGTGCATCATCTACAACAGACAGTAATGGAAATGAAACTGTCAATATAACCAATACAGATGAAGTTTTATATGGTGTGAATGCTGGTTCTGTTTGTGGTGGTGCCAATGGAAACACGAGATATGCAGGCCAAACAGATAAATCATGTATTATTATCGATGGAAATGCCATTGTTCATAATAATGTTTTTGGTGGAGGAAATTATGGAATTATTGGTTCATCAAATATACAAGGACCTGATATCATAGAATTTCATGATGAAACTTCTAGTTTTACTGAAAATAAAGAATATTTGATAACAACTTCTTCATCTGGGGAAAATGGACTTGTCGTAAGTGGAAATCAATTAGGAAATCAATATATGTCAACAGCAACGATTCCATCAGATACATCAAAATGGATATTTGAAAGAGAAAGTGGAAATAATTATTACATAAAAAATGCATCAACAGGTCAATACATATATGTAAGCAGTGTTAGTGGATTTTTTACATATACTGCTGATATAGAATTAAGTACAAGAAATAAAACAGCTTTTACGATTCAAGGTTCCAATACAAAAACAATTACCTATACATATACAACAACAGGATGGTTTGGAGGAACTTATACTTTATATTTAGGTTATAATAATGGTTGGGAAATTACCAGTGGTTCTAACACTCGTAATCTACACTTTTTAACATATACAGAAGTGGAAACAGAAGACTCTCCAGATTTAGATACATTGGTTACCATTAAAGTTTTAGGTGGAAGTGTTAATCATAATATATATGGTGGTGCAAACCAAAATCATATCTATGGAACAGTTGATATTGATATAGAAAACGGAAATGTGAAAGGAATTGTTTATGGTGGTTCCAATATCAGAGGGGATATTTATGGATCAGTATTAATGGACATTTCTGGAGGACAATTAGGAACTAAAGCTTCTACAGATGGATTTGATTATTTCAATACAGATGTTGCCTTTGGGGGAGGTCTTGGAGAAGAGACCAATGTTAATGGAAGAATTGTATTAAACATTACTGATTTAAAAAATAATGTCCATGCTTATGGAAATATATATGGTGGAAGTTCTCTTGGAAAAGTGAATAATGATATCACTGTTAATATCCAAGATTTACCAACGATAGCAAATACTGTAGCCATCAATGGTTATATATTTGGTGGGGGAGAAGGAGATTCTGATACACCAGCTTCTGTATCAGGAAATGTAGCTGTCAATGTAGATGGGAGCAATTTAGAAAATTGCAGTATATTTGGCGGAAGCAATATCAATGGAACAATCACTGGTACAATAGATGTTAATATCGGAAAAACATATGAATCCAAAATACTTGCTGTATATGGTGGAGGAAATCAAGCCTCTATCACAAATGAAACGACAAAAGTACATGTTTATCTATTAGACTATGCAAATGTAACAAATGCATTTAATGGTGGTAAATCAGCAGATTTAGTTTCATCTGGCAAAGATGATGAAACAAGAGCTATCTATTTACAAGGTGGAACCGTTCAAAATCTTTATGGTGGATCTGATTTGTCAGGTAATGTTACAGCAAGTCATGTATATATCGAAAGCGGAAATGCCACAAAAATATATGGTGGAAATAACCAAGGTGGCATTACTGAAATAACCAATGTCATTATAACTGGTGGAAATTCTCAAGACGTATATGGTGGAGGAAATCAAGCAATTTGCAATGAAACAAATGTTAATGTAACAGGAGGAACCCAAGCAAGAATATATGGTGGGGGAGACCAAGCAGGCGTTAATACAAACACATATGTAAATCTTACAAATGCAAATATTGAAGACACAATATATGGAGGAGGAAACCAAGGAACCGTTACACAAAATACATATGTCCATGTAAAAGATTCTACAATAGGAAATAGCGTATATGCCGGAGGAAACGGAACATCAGCAGTTGTCTATGGCAATACAAATCTTGTCATGGAAGGTCAAAACGAAGTAACCCAAAATGTATTTGGTGGTGGAAACCAAGCAGCAACAGGAACAGAAACAGAAAATAATTCTACAAGTACAGTCAACATTGTTGGAGCAAAAATTGGTGGAAATGTATATGGTGGTGCTAATACATCTGTTGTATATGGTACAACCCAAACCAATATAGGATATGATACAGTCGGGGATACCTCACTTGAAATAGGAGATATTGAAATTATAGGAACTGTATTTGGTGGTGGAGAGGCCAATGCTTCTGGTTCAGAAATATATGACTTTTCATTTATTAGT
Source organism: uncultured Clostridia bacterium (assembly GCA_944387445.1). Classification (GTDB taxonomy): domain Bacteria; phylum Bacillota; class Clostridia; order TANB77; family CAG-508; genus CAG-269. Next base: position 35,489 of record CALXEX010000016.1, read on the forward strand.
GTAACAAAAGGGATTGATATACAAATAGATGGTAACAAACATTCAGAATTTAAAATAACAGGAAGTATATTTGGTTCTGGAAATGCTTCAAGTACAAGTGGAACAAGTTATATCAATATTCAAAATTATGGTACAGCAGATGATCCTCAAAGCAATATATCTATTCAAAGAACAGACTGTGTTACCATTAGTAATTCAGCCATATCTTTATCAGGTGCAACAGATAGAACAAATGAATACTCAGATACATTTTTCTCTTTAAGTAGAGTGGATCAAGTAAAATTAAAAAATAATTCCACATTATATTTATGTAATGGAGCAAACTTATTGGAGAAATTAGATAGTCTTGTAGATGTCGATGGTAAAGAAGAAGTTGGAAAAGTTACGATTAATCCAGATACAGGCGAAATCACAGAAAAAAATGTAGATAATAGAATCTATATGTTAGAAGGTAAAAACTTAAATGTAGCAACAAATGAACAAGCAACCGCTTATGGACAAGTACATGGAATGTTTTTCTTTGGATTATTTACTAATAGTATGAGTCCAAGTACAAGTACAGCCTTTTATCATCATTCATTTGAAAATGGAGACGAAATAACCAATGAAGGTACATTTTCATCTAACTCTTATGTAATGGCACAACATATGGTAGATCATAATACAACAATAGATGGATTTTATACCAATTACAAAGATGATGGAAAAATAAAAGTTGATTATGTAGGAACAACACCAGAAGATGACGTGTATTATTTATGGGTAGTAGGAGATGCTATGAATGTTACAAGATTTGAAGTTTCTTTAACTGCATCTAAATATGCTACTTTAGGAACATATGAATTATTATTACAAGGATTTTCTGATCCAAACTTAAAAATGTCAGTGAGTGGATTTTCAGCAGGATTAGAAGATGGCGTAACATTAGTAGATCCAGATGAAATTAATACAATTGAACCTGATGAAGAAAAAGCAAATACAGTATATGGATTAACAATGAGAACAGGAAATGTTGGTTGGCAAACAAAAGGAACCACAAACTTCTTAACGCAAAATGGTGGTTCATATAGTGGAGCCATTGACTATGATAAAGATAATTCATCATATACACCAACATTAAATTTATGTTTATATCATTCAGAAAATATAACCGTAGAACAGCCTTTAGGAACTGCAACCATCAGATTACAAGTATTAACACCAATTGATGATTTAAATTATGATGTCTCTTATATCGATATTGTTATTACATTATCAACTGCTTTATATCAAAATGACTTTTATGAAGCAGCCATTACACCAGGTCAGGAATATGGATTATTTACAACAACAGAAACTTCTATCACAAGTAAAAGTGCATTTTCGGCATATTATTCATTATATGTAGAAGATTTTTCGAATAGTAAATATGTAAATGATTATGAAACATACCAAAGAGTTTTAATATCAAGGGATTCTAATAATTTACCATATGTACTACCTGAAAATACAAAAATTACCATGTTAGATATGGTAACCAATACATATTACTATTATATTGTAACAAATGAAGATGTTAGAAATGGTAAATTTGAATATAACTTATCAGACTTCTTATCTATGGGAAGTAGTGATGCTAAATTTAATGAAAAAGAAGCAAGCAAACAGTATTATCATAGTGAAGAAGATGTTATCTATGAGAACTTTATATTCCATATCAATTTTGCAGAAAGCAATCTAGCGAATGATATACAGAATAATTCTTTATTAATGGAATTACGAGATACTGAAAATGAAACTTTGGTAGGTGTATTAGGAATTCAGAGAGATAGTATGGTGTATAGTGTATATAAAGATAAAGATGCTACCATAAAATTAGATGGTAATGTATCACCAGAAACTTTATATTTAGGAAATACATTAAATTTAAATGTGATTACAGAATTTACGCAAACCATAGTAGACTCAAAAACCATTTATGATACACAATATTTTGATCAAAAATTAGGAATCAAAATTAGTATTTATGATATCAATGGAAATCAACTAGGACTAGACAGTTTATTTGGTGTAAATTTTGAACTAGATGGTAATTTATACTATCCTAGAGTTGATGGAACAACAAGAATATGTATAGCAGATAAAGTTACAAATGTATTAGCAAAATTAAAAATGAATACAATTGATAACACAACATTAGCAACAGGAGATTATAAAATACAAATAGAATCATTTGGCTCTCCAGATGGAATTTATTATGGATTAACGGCATCTGACAAAATAGAATTAGATGTTAGAATTATTAATTCAGCATTTGGTCTAAAAGTCGTTAACAAAGATTCTAATAAAATCATTGACAAAGAAACAGGAGTCAATGAATCTAATGGCACTACACTAGAAAGTGTTGTGGAATATTCATCAAAATTATCAAATCCTAATATTGCAGTATCTTTGTATAGAAGAGATTATGATGAAGAATATGCACAAACCTATACATTAGTTGACTTACAAGAATTTGTATCAAATAATTTAACAGCAACGGCAAGAGAAAAAGAATATGAAGTATCTACATCACCAACTGAAACGATAACAAATCATTTTATTTTTAAGCAAAACTTGATGACTGGAACATATAAACTCGTATATACATTATACGATGGAGATGTATATGTGGGAGAAGCATTTGATTACTTAGTTATAAAATAGAAAGGGAAATAAAAATAAATTATGAAATATGATGTTGATTCAATCAATAAAAGAAAAAAATATGCAAATACTGTGAAAAAAGTATTAGCCGTCATTTTGGTTATTCTAATCTATAATATAATATTAATTTTTATTTCTGCTGAAAATGATGGGATTGAATTATTTGGCTATAGAGCATACGTCATTACATCAGATAGCATGGAACCAGCTATTAACAATGGTGATGCTATTGTTGTAAAAAATTGTGAAGAAGAAGATTTGCAAACAGGTGATGTAATAACCTTTGAACAAAATCAAGAGGTTATTACACACCGTATCCAAAAAATAGAAGAAGACCAGACAACAAAAGAAAAAACATACATAACAAAAGGGGATAATAACAATATAGAAGATAGTGAAAATATTAAATATTCTGCAATCATTGGAAAATGTATCTTAACAATACCATATTTAGGAAAAATTATTTTAGTACTTGAAAACAAATTGATTATTTTGATTATAATCCTTATCATTTTAATAGTATTCTTTTTCAAGATACAAAAACAAGAAAAATTAGAAAATAGGAGAGAAAAAAAGAAAATTGAAGAAGAAAAAAGATAAAAAAGTTAAAATTGAATTTGAACAAAAACGTAAATTGAAAAAAATCATGATAGCGATTATATCTTTTAGCATAACAATATGTGTACTATATAATGTACTATTTCTAATAAATACAACCATATCGCAAAAAGATTATTTTCATCTATTCGGGATAAGTCTTTTTAGTATGCATACAGATTTAATGGAAAATGAGATAAGCAAAAATGATTTCGTGATTGTAAAAGAAGTGATGGAGAGTGAATTACAAGTAGGAGATATTATCGCATATAAAGTGAATGATCAAGTTAGAATTAATAAAATAGTAGATAAACAAGAAGAGTATACAACAAAATTTAATCAAAACTATTATCCGGATATTGAAACAATACCATTTAATCAAATTATCGGAAAAGAAGTAGTGAACATTTCATTTTTAGGAATTCTACTAGATATTCTACAATCAAAAATATTCAGTGTTTTTGTATTATTATTTTTAATTTTTGTTTTTTGGTATAATAAATATACACATGCAAAAAGGAAAGAGCGTGAGAGAAAAAAGAAAAAAAGCGATTTGCAGAAACAAGTAAATCTTTAAAGAAAATTATAATGAGTAAGATTTTGTATTTTACAGAAAAATTTAATTAAGGAGAAACAAAAAATGAAAATAGGAATAGATTTAGATGGTGTTGTAATAGATAGTGAAACGACTTTTAGAACATATGAAGAAATTTATGATATAGATGTATTAAAAGAAAACAATTTGATAAATGCAGAAGAACCCAAATTTCAAGCAAGATATAACTGGAGTCTTGATCAACAAAAAGACTTTACCAATAGATATTTTGTAAAAGTTGCAAAAGAAAGTAATATCATGTCAGGTTTTGTCGGCGTGTATACCAGATTAAAAGAGCAAGGACATAAATTTATAGTTATCACTGCAAGAGGTCTTACCCCTGATGGAAAATTCATGAAAGAAATGGAAGATAATGCAAGAGAATTACTAAATAAAAATGGAATTGTATTTGATAAATATTATTGGAAACAAAAAGATAAATTAGATGTTTGCTTAGAAGAAAATATAGATGTTATGATTGATGATGATTGGAGAATTATAAAAAAATTATCAGATAACGGTATTAAAACTCTATATTTTAGAGATACAAATTTAAAAAAATTAGAAGAAACCGATTATATTTGTGAAGTAAATAATTGGGGAGAGATTTATAGAAAAATTAAGTCATATTCTTAAACCATTTTACAAAACAAAACCCTGATTAATAAAATTTATAAATTTATTGACTTATACAGAAATTATATATAATAATTATATTAAATTTAGAATAAGCATAAAAAAGAATTAAGACATTTCATTTTGAGGGGATGATAAATTATGTCTTTGGAATATGAATCTTTAAAAAAGTATATTAAAAAATTAGGTTTTGATATAGATATAGATGCATATGAAAAATTAAAAGAAGTTGTTAAATATTCTTCTGCAAAAGAAGATATTAGTGGTTTAGAACATTATATGAAACAACTTCAAAATTGTGGAGGATATGCTTTGCAAATTCCAATATGTATATTTGCTGAAGATAATTACACGTTTGAAGAAAAAGTCTTAAGAATTACAGAATTATATCCTTTTGTTAGATTATTATCAGATACAGAGCTTAAAAAAGATGAATATGTGGTTATATTTAGGGCAGGAAAGGCAGGCCATCATTTTATGCGAATTGATGAAAATGGAAAAGCTACTGATAAACATGAAAGTAATTTACCTGAAAATTTTAAAGGATGGGGAAGTTTAGAAAATGATCCAGAAGCTGTTTTTGCAGTAGTAAAGCAAGAATATAGAAGCAAATCAATAAAAGAATTACCTCAATGCAATAGAGATATGTTTTTAAGTAACGATGCATATTATCAAATAGAAGAAGATGGGTATAGAGATATTATAACAAAGAAGGCTGATAAACCAATAACATTTGGAGACAAATTACAAGATGCTTATAGTAATAGAACCTCTTCATTTACTTATCAAGGCAAAACTTTTTATTTAAAAATAAATAAAAATGATCCAGAATTAATATATATATGTGATGACAAAGAAATACTCGGAGAGCTTTGCACAGATGGAAAAGAATTTATAATAGAATTAAATGATAAAAAGAAAAACAAAATATTTGGTTATGAACCAAGCAAACCTTTAGATGTAAAATATAGAGAAGAAAGATAATAATTGTCAATAAATATTATTTTTTGCAACTGTCAATTATAAATTTAAAAGTTGTTAATACATATTTTTTATATCAATAAGCCCAGAAATCACCAGAGAAATCGGATATGCATAATACATATTTGTTAAAAATATATAAAAAATGCGATATTTTATATATGGAAGAAAAAGTATGAAATTAGAATAGTAATGGAGATGATAATATGGCATATATACATTTAAAAATTAAAAAAGACAATCAAATGGTGAAATATATTAAAATTATTAGGGAATATGATAAATCTCTTTCTATGAATGATATTAAAGAAAGAATAGAAAAAGATGAACAAGTTAAAAATTATACATATTTTTGAAATATGTATAATTTTTTTGATTTTTTATACATATTTATCGAATAGCTTTCTTGACATTTCATATACATTTGAATTATAATATGTATATGAAATGTCGGAGGTGTAGTATGGATAATTATGAAAA
>CALXEX010000017.1 GCA_944387445.1 uncultured Clostridia bacterium
TTATCACAACTACATGCTATTTTTCCATAGTTTTTGTCAATATTTATTCCTAATTTTTCAAATGCTTTTAAATGTAAGTCGATTGGTCTGGTTCCTATATCACATCCTCCTGGATATGATAACGTACATTTTCTATATTTTCCTAATAAACTTCCTGCAAAAATCACAGAAGAACGCATTTGTCTCATCAACTCTTCTGGTATTTCATATTTATGGATGTCTTTTGTATTAATAATTACTTTATTCTTCTTTTTGGTGACTTTTCCTCCTATTTGTCTTAAGATTTCAAACATCATTTGTGTGTCATGAATATTAGGTACATTATATAAAGTTGTTTCTCCTCCATTTAATATGGTTGCTGCAATAATGGGTAAACTAGAATTTTTCGAACCTGATATCTTGACGGTTCCTTCTAGCTTATTTCCACCTTGTATTATGTAGCTAGACATCTTCTTTCCTCCTTTTATGTTTTTGTTATATTTTATGTTTTCTTTACATAAAAGGTGTGCGTATATATTCTATTTTTTATGCAAAAAATAAGAACTAGGGTTCACCGCCCCTAATTCTTAGTTTATATGATTACTGCTGACTTAAACAGTCGATTTGCTTTAAAGCTATTATTAGTATACTATATTATACAATCAAAATCAAATAATTTTTTATTTTTAATATTATGCAACCTTTTCTTTATAATTTACAATTGTTACTTCTGTTGCTAATTGCTTTAATTTATTTACAATTTTTTCAATGTTTTCTGCTGTTTCATCATCAAAGTATTGTTCTCCACATTGAGTGCATACTTTTGCTGGAACTCCTTTAATAATAATAATTGTATCTTCTAAATCAACTACATAATTTACTTTCTTTTCCTCTAGATTTCCTTTACACATAAAACAATTCATTATTTTTCCCTCCTTGTTTTCATATCTTCTTCCCATTTATCTGTATTTGGATAATATGCCGTTATTATATGAACAGTGTCTTCACTTACTCCACATACTATATGTATTATCTTATTATTTGTATTATATCCTAATATCAAGCAACTTGGATATGGATAATCATCATAATAATATTCTATTATCTTTCCATTATTAATTGCAGTTTTCACATCAGATATTAAAATATTTCTTTGATTTAATCTGTTTAAGCAATGCTTTGTCCAATCTATTTTTCTTTTTGCTATATATTCTCTTATAATTTCAATATTTAATAAATCTTCGTTCAACTTTTTCTCCTCCTTATCTATTTTAGCATAAAATGAATAATTTATGCAATTGTTTTTATCATTTTTATTTGTATTTTTCTTGTATTCTATCAGATATAATATCGGTGAATACCTGTTTATAATCCCCAGTCTCACCTACATTTGATTTTGGACATATAAAAACTGCAAATGGTAGTTTGTCTTTTTGCTTCTTATCCTTATTATTCTTTTTTGTTATTTTCAGAGTATTCACCTACCTTTCTATCAATTGTATTCGTTTCTTGTTTGTCCTTATTACTAAAGCTCCTCTTCGTTTCGCATAATTTATCTCTACGTTGCTTCGCTTCCTAGAGCTAAAATAACTACAAGTGGTAAATCAAATACCCATATGAAATTTGTCCTCATCCCTCTTTTTAGAGAATTGCCCCTTTACTATCTGAGTTAGCCAGACAAAAGTATCATTGTTTTCTGCGAAAAGCGTAGCTTTTCGCAGAAAACAAGGTTAAGTTTCCTTGATTTGTGCGAATGCGAAGCATTCTGTGCATTTGCGAAGCAACTTTTCTTATATGTACTTGTAGTTTACTATTCAATTTTCGATGTGCTATACTGTTATAGAAAATAGTTATTTAAAATTGCTATTTTCTATTATTTGTTTTTATTATAAAAGCCTTGAAATAGCTTGTAAATAGATTTTTATAATAGAGAAAAGAAATTTAGAGAATGGTCAGAAAAAGCCAGAGAATTAAGAAATAGTTATAATGATAGTAAAATAGAAGAATTTAGGCTAGAGCTACAAAAATTAAGTCAGGCATATTGCAAAAAATAGAACAAGTAAAATTACTGGTTCTATTTTTTTGAGAATATACTCTTTATTTTGTTTATGAATTTTTTGAATATTGATTCCTTATATTCTGTTATTTCAGTTGGGTTTGTTGTATTTTCAATGAAGTCTAATTTCTTTTTCCCAAAAATATTGTCTGGATTATATTTTTCATTTAAAATTTTTTGGTATTGCTGTTCATTTTGACTTAACCTTTTTAAATATTGTTCCTTTTGTTTTTCAGTAACACACCAATAATTGTAGCATATCATTCCTATAATACCTCTAGTTTCGTCAAGGAGATTTAATTCTTTTAAAGGCTTATTATAATCAAAATCACATTTATATTCTTTTGAGGCATTTTCATTCAAATGCTGTATAAATTTTTTAGGTATTTTATCTATATCTTCTTGTTTTATTCCTTTTAAATAATAAATTACTTCTGCCATTGCATTTGCATTTCTTACACTAACCATATTTTACCTCTATTCTAAATTTTGTTCATCAGTAGTATGTTCTATATTTTCATCCCCTAGTACATTACTTCTAGTAGTTCTAGTTGCATTTTGCATATTAGATAACCTCGTTTTATCGTCTCCTATGCAATCTGTAAATCCATCCTTACCTTCTTGAGCTTGTCTATTTTGATTTTGGGTCTCATCTTTTACTCTTTCTAACAGACCTTCTGAATTTAAATATTTCTGTCCTCTTGAATTTATTAATGCTGTCTCTTTCATAACTTCAAAAAAATGTTCTTTGGTTATATTAGGATTTATTTGTCTTACAGCAACAAATATACTACCTAAAATAGTAGTTGGAAAACTAGCTCCACAAACACTACCATAATATTTGTCTCTATCTTTAAAGTCTTCTTGTATTCCCGTCATACCTGTGCATGGAATTAAAATCTTATCATCTACGTTTCCTATTAATTCAATTTTCTTCTTCATACCATTCCCATTAATTTTGCCACTTTTAATCCTATTAAAAATCTCTTCTGCCATTTCATCTAATTCTATCTCTTCTCCATCCTCACTATATCTCCCCCATGCGCAATTTTTCCAAAAATTAGCAGTATGAAAATATTCGCAGTTTTTATCTCCATCTAATTCATTCAAACCATTTTGAAAACCTTCTGCATCTTTATTCATGTCTGGATCAATAAGTGCATCTAACTTTATATTGTTTGCTTTTATATATTCCAAAATCTTATCACGAGCCTCTTTACGAGTTACACCATTAAGTTGAAATAGATATAGCTGAGATTCTGGAATCACACCGCATTTATTTCCCGCAGCAAAGCATGCTGTTGCCTTTCCATGAAAATCATCTTCACTAAATTCTATTGAAGGATTAGTAATTACGTGTCCTTCTGAATCACGATAAATGATTAATTTCTTAACATCTCTACCTTCAAATTCGTCTAGTCCATCTACCTTGAAATATGAATCAATTATTCCAATACTAACTGGTTTTTTTGACTTAATTCCATGAATATCGTTTATTTTATTTAAAAATTTACCTTGTTCTATAATTTCTTCAATACCTAGTTCTCTTATTTGTTCTTCTGAAAAAGCCTCTTTAACAAATATTAATCTTCTTAGATTTTCTTTTGATAAGCTTAGCTTAATTCCTTTTAAGTCTCCAACATCAAATCCTTCATTAAAAACCGTGCTATCAACATCTTCACCTTTTAGAAATTTGGAAAGATAAGCTTCAACTTCTTCTTCAAACATTTCATCAGTAAATTCACCTTTTTCTTTAATTTTATACATCAATCTTTCTATTGCACTCATAAATTTTGTTTTCTCCTTTTTATCTCACAAATATTACTTTATAAACTATATTTTTCAAAGAAAATTTTATCATTTATATTAAAATTTGTCATTATAAAAAAGTAAAATTTTATAATTCTAAATCGAATTCGTTTTCTTTACTGTTGTTTTCTTTTTCTAAACTTTTAATTTTACTTTTATATATCCATTCTAAATCAGATGCTTTTTCTTCATATTCTGACTTGATTTTATCTACTTCATTGTGCAATTCTTTATTGTCATCCATTATTTCTTTTCTTTCTTTATCCTTTGTATGAATTACTGGAATATATATCAAGTGCATATGTGCTGTTCCTTCATCTAGATGTACTACTGCTGATATTATATTTTTTTCTCCAAGATTTTTGTAACTACATATAAAATTATAACTTTCTTCAAAATATCTTTTTGTTTCTTTTTCTCCAATTTTATCAAAAAATTCTTTATCTGACGTAAATAACATTTCGCACATTATTATACTGTTGCTTCTTATATGTCCTTGTAAATCATTTTCTTTTTTTAATCTATCAAATTCTTTTATGTAACTTAATTCGTTTTTCTTTACGTAATTATAATTGCATAACTCCTATCTTCTTTGCACCTCCTTTTACTTAAGATATTCTTTGAATGTCTAACCATACTAGACAAACAAGTTTGTCTGTATGGCAGGTCTATTACCCCCACACCCATTCAATCAAAAATAAAAATTCATCTTTTTTATTTTTGATTGCTAAAAAACTATAAATAGTTTTTTAGACAAATTTAAAGAGGCTAGTTCTAATATTAAATAGAATTAACCTCTTTTTAATTTGCATATAAGCTACCTATTAAAGCCTTATTTTTCAACTATCTAAATTCCCTTATCCACTTATTTATCTTATTCACAATATTAAACATTAATTATATATTTAAAATCTATTCATATGTACCACTATTTTATTTTCATCATCTTTATACTTATTATATAATTCTAAAAATCTAAATATTTCCTGTTTTTTGTTATAATCCTTTTTATTGTCTTTAATCCATTTTTGTATAAACTTATCCTTTTTATCAAATATAAGATTTAGTCCTGTACCAAAATTTATATCATTATATGAAATGATTCTCATATAGAAATAATGTCCTGCATTGTTTTTATTTCCACTCATTCCAATATCTGTAAGTCTTATTATTTCTCCGTTTAAAACATTCTTTAGATACACTTGTGCTTCTTCAAAATCCGTTTTTATAATTTCGTATAGTCCTGCTTTTGAATCTAACATACTTTTTAAAAATTCTGCTTTCTCTTTTTTCTTGTATCTATTCGTTTTTAAAAATTCTTCTGTGATGCAATTCATACTTTCTATATTTTTATAAATAACTACATTTGCAAGTGCTTGTACTCCTAATTGTGTTCTTGTATCAAAAAAAGTATCAAATTGGTGCACATTATTGTTCTTTTGCATTATTATTTCCTTATACTGTTTTTCTATGTTTTCTTTGTATCTTGGACTTTCAAAAAAACACATCATACTATCAATTATTTCTCCATGTATTTTTCTAGCTTTTTTATATTTTTTTATATGTGGTTTATCTTTTAACAAAAAATCTCTTAAATTATTTTTCAACTGATAAAGTCCCTCTATCCACTCGTCTTCGTCCTTTCCATAGTCATCTTCAAATTCTATAATTTCTTCTGTATCAAAAATTTTTTTTGCTTCTTTAATAATCTTTTTTGATATTTCATCATTTCTTTTTTCTATAATTAATAGTGGTGCTAATGCTAAATATAGTTCTTCATCCTCATTATAGAAATCATCATTTTTTATTTTATCTAAAGCTATTTTAATAATTCTATTATCAAATTTACTTGCTAATATTCGAATTATATTTGATATAACTTCTTTGTCTTTACTTGTATTTATTTTTTCTAGTAAAAAATCATCTATTTCTTTTGAGTTTAAATATTCTGCTATATCGTAAAAATAATCTGGCAATTCTTTTTTATCAAATTTCTTTAATATTTCCATATAATTTGCAACAAATTCTTTGTTACAGATATTCGAAAAATAGTAATTACACTCATCTGCATATTCTAGAAAATCCATATCTGTGAAATAAAATATTAATATCATACTTGCATATGAATCGTTTGCAACTCTACATAATGGATGTATTAAATATGGCAAATGTATTCTTCGAAATTCCATTAGTTGATTATCTGTTATTATATCTTTTAAAGCCTTACTGTTTAACTCTTCCACACCCATAAGAGATAAAACATATAAAATAAATACAATTTTTCCCTGTTCTGTTTGAGTTAATGCTATTTCCATTCCCTTCTTAATATATTAGAAGTATATGTTTCTTCATCTTCTAAATAATATTGTTCAATATTTTTTATATATAGTTCTAATAGTTCCTCTGGTTTTTTATTAATAAAATGTTTAATTTTTTTGTATAATACTAAATTATATTCATCCTGAAAAATTTCTTCAAAATTATAGTTCAAATCTTTTATTAATTCATAATGATTTACTAATACATACTCTATTTTCTCCTTAATATTTTCATCTTTCTCATTAAAATAAATTTGTATTAAACATTCTATTATATCTTTGTTTAATTTTGAATAAATTAACCCTGCATAGTTTATTTCTAAATTATAATTATCTTGTAAAAAAACTATAAATGCTTTATTTATATCCTTATCATCATATAAGTGCAAATCACATACATGTTCATATATTGCATTTCTTACTATAAATTCTTTATTTTTTAACTCATTTATTATTCTATTTTTATTTAACATCTTTTAACTCCTTGATATTATATTTATTTGTTTTTATTATATTTCAAGTCATTTACCGTAGGTAGTGTTTTTTTACGTTTTCCCGACATCAATAAAATGTTTATTTTTTATTATTATCTTTTAGCATCTTAACCATTTTATCAAAGTCACTTTCTAATTGTTTCATTTCTCTATCTCTATATATTTCAAATTCTTTTTCAGCCTTTTCATTGCTTCTTGATGAGATATCTTTCCTTTACCTTCAGGAAATTTTCTTCTATTTTGTATTATTTGATTATCTAATTCATTTATCCAATCATTCATTGTCATTGCTCTTTGTTCTAGTGCTTGAAGTTCTGCAAAATCTAAGAATTGTGAAACTAATAAATTCAACCTTTGTAATTCTATTTTTGAAAGATAATTTTTAGCAATTTTTATATCATCAATCGTAACATAATTTTTGTCTGTGTTTTTCTCTTATTCTGTCAAAAATAATATCGGTGAATACCTGTTTATAATCCCCAGTCTCACCTACATTTGATTTTGGACACATAAATATGTTAGTCTTTTTCATTGAGGAATGAAAGGAGAATATTTTAAGATTTAAATAAGGTCTATGAATAATTTTCATAATCCTTATTTTTCTTGATTTTCAGTACCCTTTTTCTGTTTCTTCTTTTTTCTTATCTATAGTTTTTGTAAAATCATCATTCATTGAGATATGGGAACATCTATTTAGTTTAAATTTTGCTGTTAACTTTACAACATTACATTTTTACACTTTGTAGTATTTGTTCTAATTCGTACAAATCTTTTACTACTAGCATTGTTTTATTTGTTTCTCTATTTTCATTAAAATTTTCTCTGCTCATTAAAATAGATTTAATCCCTAATCTTTCTGCACCTAAACAATTATTTATATTATCATCTATAAATATTGCTTCTGAATTATTAACCTTTAGTCCTTCAATTGCTGTTTCATACATTCTAGGATCTGGCTTTAATGTTCCTATTTGTGTCGATATTACTATTATTTCAAAATATTTTTTCATATCTGCATCAATAAATACATTTTCTAATGCTGGCCATGCATCAGATACTACTGCCATCTTATATTTATTTTTTAGTCATTGATAAGAATTTGTCTTTATTAACATATTTAAAAAAATTGGGAGATATAAACCAATGCCCTATTAAAGGTCTATTTAATACTCTACCTGAATCAAATAATATTGACTTTATCATATAATCATCTTCCTATTCTAGTTTTTAGTTTACAATCTTTTCTAATATTTCTACCTCGCAATTTGTTGCATCTAATCTAATTTTTCCACCAATTGGAATCAGTATATCTTCACAGTCATGTCCAAAATCATCACATTTTAATATTGGAAATTTGTATTCTTGTAAATTGTTCATAACAATATCTTCTAACTTTACAGTTTCTGTATCTTCATGATAGTGCCCTATCCATAGTCCTTTTATTTTGTCAAATACCTTATGATATTTTAAGACAGATAAATAGCAATCTACCAATTCTAATGGTATAGAAGTAGCATATGCTTCTAAAAATAGGATTTTATCTGTTACCTCTGGCATATATTCCTCCAAATCTACACTTTTTTATTCTTTACTGATAAACATCTCTGGTAACAATTCTTTTAATTTACAAATCTTATCTTCTCTTATCATAACTTCAGTCTCTAGATTTTTATCATCTACCATACGAATCAATTCTCTACAACTTCCGCAAGGTGGATAGATATCTCAAAATCTTTATCCATCTTATTCTTCTCCTAAAACATATTTTTCAATCGCATTTGCAACACCATCATGATTATTAGAAGTTGTAACATCATTTGCAAATTCTTTTACAAAATCACTAGCATTTTCCATCGCAATTCCTAATCCGGCAAAATCTAACATTTCTATATCATTTTCTCCATCACCGATTGCCATAACTTCTTCTTTTTTTATATCATATTTTTCCATAACCACTTTAATTGCTTCTGATTTTTTTATTCCTTTTTTTACAATTTCTAAGTATTCTGGCACACTACTTGTTATCTCATATTTTTCTAGTATTTCTTTGGAAATCAACTCTCTTTTCTCCGTAATTTTTTCTGGTTTATCTATAAAACAAACTTTATAAATATAATTTTGTGGTTTGGTAAAATTCAATTGATTGAAATTCACCACTTTTAAATGCATTCCTTTTAAATTTTCAGTATTTTTTCGCACAACTTCTGGAATCGTTTCTACATATTGATTATCTTTTGTATATATCATGATTGGTAATCTTAATGCTTTTCCTAATTGGATTAGTTCTTCTACTTCTTCAGCTTCTAAATTTTTTGAATACAACACTTCTTTTGTAAGGTTTTCTATAATAATTCCTCCATTTAAGCAAATCGTACATTGGTTTTCACTTCTTAAATCTAATGCATCTATAAATTTTTCTAATCGATAAAATGACCTTCCTGTTGAAATTACGATTTTTATGTCTTTTTTTAATGCTTCTTTTATTACCTCTATTGTCTTTTGTGTTAATTTTTTTTCATCTGTTACTAATGTTCCATCAACATCTATAGCTATTAGTTTGTACATTTTCTTTTCCCCTTTCATTCATCTACCAATATTTTATTGGTTATTTCAGCAAAATCTTCTAATGTTAGTTTTTCTGCTCTTACATTTTCATCTAAATGAAGTTCTTTTAAAATTCTTAGCCCTTCTTCTTTAGACATAAATACTTTTGTATTTGTTAATGCATTTAGCAATGTTTTTCTTCTTTGCATAAAGGCACTTTTGATAATTTTAAACATAACGCCTCTACTTTTTACTTCTACCGGTGGATCTTTTCTTAATGTTAATTTGATTACTTTTGAAGTCACTTCTGGCTCTGGTATGAAAGAATCATTTGGCACTTCCATGATTCCTTCAGCTGTTGCATAATAATATACTGAATAGGTAATTGCTCCTGTCTCTTTTTCTCCTGGAATGGCAATTAGTCTATCTGCTACTTCTTTTTGTATCATAACTATGATACTTTCTAAATCTAATCGATCTTCTAATAATTTCATGATAATTGGTGTGGTGATATAGTATGGTAAATTTGCTACAATTTTAGAAGATTGAAAACCGTTTTTTTCTTTTTCTTCTTTTATGATTTTATTTAATTTGATTTTTAATACATCTCCATGAATAAGCTCAAAGTTTTTATATAGAGAAAATCTATCTGTTAATATTTTTATCATTTTTTTATCAAGCTCAATACAAATAACTTTTCCTGCTTTTTCTAATAATTCTTTTGTTAATGTTCCTAACCCTGGTCCAATTTCTATGACCAAATCTTGTTTTGTAATTTGACTACTTTCAACAATTGTATCGACTACTTGTTGATTAATCAAAAAATTTTGTCCTAATGCTTTATTAGCTCTAATTTTATATTTCTTCATGATGAATTGAGTATCTTCTAAAATATTGCTCATTTTCCTATTTCCTTTCATTTTTTTTACATATTTATTATATTCTATGTCCTTATCTTTTTCAATATTTTTCACGATTTTCATCCTTATCTTTCTTTTAAAATATTTACATACACGATTATGATTTCATATTTCATTTTTTAAGTTATTTTATTGTAAAATTTGTGTGTCCTTTATTGCTTTTTATCTATTTTTAGGATAGAATATAATTGTAAATTTTTAACAAAAGAGGCGAAGCTATGAATAAAAATAATAAAAATAATAAAAGTGCTAAAAATAAAAAAGATATAAAATATAAAAATATTTATATAAGTGCATCCTCAAAGGATGATAAAACAACAGATAAAAGTACAGCAAATATGAAAAAAAGCAAAGAAAAAAAGCCTAAAAAAATCAACACTGAAAAACATCCAAGTGTAACTAAAGGCAATACCGAAAAAAACAAAAGTATGGCAATCATTAAATCTGAAAAAACAAAAAGCCTTACAAAAATAAAAAAAGGAAAAGATTCCAATGTAATTAATTTGAATCGTAACTTTGATTCCAAAAATTTAATCTATACTCCAAAATTACGTAATACTTTTATTGTAATTCTTGTTATCTTTATTTTACTTTTAGGAAGAATCGGCTATTTACAATTTGTCGATGGTGCCTATTTAACAGAAATGGCTTATCAACAGCAAACAATCAACCAAATCTTAAGTCCAAAGAGAGGAAATATTTATGATGCTACAGGAAAAGCTTTAGCAATTAGTGCCCAAGTGGACACCATAACCATTAACCCTACTAGAATCATTGGAGATACTGATGAAGAAACAAAAACATTAAAAGAAACTGTAGCTAAAGGTCTTTCTGATATATTTGCATTAGATTATAATGAAACATTAGAAAAAGTAAATAGTACATCACAAGTGGAAACCATTATTAAAAAAGTAGAACAAGAAAAGGTAGATGAATTAGAAGCCTGGATGGATGAAAACGATATCTCTGTTGGAATTAACATAGATGAAGATACAAAAAGATATTATCCTTATGGAGATTTGGCTTCTAGTGTCATAGGATTTTGTGGAAGTGATAACCAAGGTTTAAGTGGAATTGAGTCTAAATGGGATTCTGTTTTAACAGGTACACCTGGAAAAATTGTTAGCTCTCAAGATAGCAGTCAAAAGGAAATTCCTAATGCTGAAGAAACTTATATTTCTGCTGAAAATGGTAGTGATATTGCCCTTACTATCGATTTAAATATACAATCTACCATTGAAAAATACTTAGAACAAGCTGTGGAAAAATATGATTGCAAAGATGGTGGAAATGTCATTGTTATGAATCCACAAACAGGTGATATTTTAGGAATGGCTTGCTATCCTGATTATGATTTAAATTCACCTTATACCCCAAATTCTACATTAGCCCAAACTTATGATTCTTTGTCTACTGAAGAAAAAAATGAAGCTTTATATAAAATGTGGTCTAATAAATCTGTCGCAGAAAGTTATGAACCTGGTTCTACCTTCAAAATTATTACTGCTAGTGTTGCTTTAGAAGAAGGCATTACCTCAACAGATAAAGCTGGCGATTTTTATTGCCAAGGTTATGAACAAGTTGAAGATAGGAAAATTAATTGTTGGAGAAACTACAATCCACATGGTTCACAAACTTTAAGACAAGCTCTTTGCAATTCTTGTAACCCTGCTTTTATACAATTGGCACAAAGAATTGGAGCTTCTACTTTATATAAATATTATCAAGCATTTGGCTTGTTTGAATCAACAAACTCTGGACTATATGGAGAACAAACCAGTATTTTCCATGATTTAGATGAAATTGGACCTGTTGAACTTGCAACATACGCATTTGGTCAAAGATTCCAAGTAACCCCTCTTCAAATGATAACTGCCATTTCTTGTGTTGCAAATGACGGCGTTTTAATGAAACCAAATATTATAAAATCTATCACCAATACAGATACTGGTGCTGTTACTGAAACACAAGCCACAAAAGTAAGACAAGTTATATCTAAGTCTACTGCTGAACAAGTAAAATCTATGATGGAATCTGTTGTACTAGAAGGAACAGGTAAAAACGTTCAAGTTTCTGGATATTCTATCGGGGGAAAATCTGGAACTTCTGAACCTACAGAAGCCAATAAAGATGATGGTTATGTTTCATCATTTGTTGCTATCTCTCCTATAGAAGATACCCAAGTAGTTATATTACTTACTTTATATGACCCTCAAAATAAAGAATATGGATATCAAGGTGGTTCTGTTGCTGCACCTGTTGTTTCACAAATGCTATCTGAAATTTTACCATATTTAGGTGTTCCTTCTGATACAACTGAAGAAGATAATCGTTCAGAGAACTTAATTACTGTTCCTGATATTAGAAATAAGACAATTACAGAAGCTAAAAAAGCACTTACTGATGCTGGATTTGATTGTAAAGTAATCACTTCTGGAGATGAAAATTCTACATTAGTTGCAGATCAGAATCCAAAACCTGGCGCTCAATTATCAGCCGATTCTATCATCATGTTATATGGTGAAGGCAATACTGTTAGTACATCTGTTAGTGTTCCGGATTTATCTGGAATGAATCTTTCACAGGCAAAAAATGCTCTAAAGAGTAAAAATTTGAACATTAGTGTCACTGGTTCAGGAATCGTAACAACTCAAGATTACACGGCAGGTGAACTTGTACAAGAAGGAACAATTATTAATGTAACTTTAAAACCGACTTTAACAGATGCTCATTAATATTATAAACAAAATAGCTATACAGTCTTAAGACAAAGAGGGTGTTCTAAAAATAGGACACCTTCTTTGTTTTTTGGGGTCTTTTTTCAGAACACGCTCTTTGTTTTTTTGGGTCTTGTTTCAGACCACCTTCTTTTGATTTAAAACTTTCTATAATATTTAAAAAGCTCTCTACCTTGTTTAGTAGACTTTTTATTCCATTACCTCCTCTCTCCAATATTTTTCAAGTAGTTTATCTAATTTTTTTATTTTTTCACTTTTGTTAATTGCTTCTTGTATGTTTTCTCCTTTCCAATAACTTATCCATGCTTGTTTTAATGTCATATTTTCAGTATTTTGAAGCTCGAATTTTGGTAATTGTATAATATGGATTTCAAGATAATCATTTATCATATTGCTCATTGTTTCTTTAGCTACAACCATTTTGCTATGATAATCTAAATCTTTATTTAATACAAAATCTAATATATTGATGGTATTTGTTTTAGCTATTTCTCTGTCTTCATCATATTCTAATTGATTTCCGTGAATTTGTGCATAATACAATAACATTTTGGTTAAAACATGTTCCCCATCAATCATTTGTATACCTACATTTCGTTCTTCATTTTCAATTGTTCTAATTCTTAAATCTACAATACCAAAATTTTCTTCTGCTGGTAAATGTTCTTTCATTTTTTCTAGATATGGATTAATTTTTGCTTCTTTTATTTCTATGTTTAGTATTACTTCTATAAATTCTTCTAATATATCTATATTTTCCTTTGTATTTAAAACACTCCTTAGTACAAAATTACTTTTTGCAACAAATTTTCGATTCATATACTTAATTTTAGTGCACTAAAATAAAACCTCCTTTTTTATATCTATTTCGAAGTTCTGGATTTTTGATTAATAACTTTTGATCAATGATGGATTTTTATTTTACAAAAGATTTAAATTAAAAAATAATTATAAATGAATAAATAAATAGAAATTTCTATTGAATAAAAATTATATAATTTCTTCCAGTATACTGTCAAAAAAAGAACTTGTCAACAAGTTCTTCCTCTTTTTTTATACTTTTCATCGCAAAATTCGACAAACATCCTGTATACTATCAAATGAAAGTTAATTGGAGAATTTCTTTAATTTTTCAATTACTTTTTCTATACTTTCTTTTGGAGTTGATGCACCTGCCATAATGCCAATTTTATCATCTTGTTTTATTTTTTCAAGCTCTAATTCTGTTTCATTTTCTATAAAACATACGGTATTACAATATTTTTTCGCAATTTCATATAATTTTTTAGTATTGGAACTATTTTTTCCTCCAATAACAATCATTGCATCTACTTTTTTGGCTATCTCCTCTGTTTCTTTTTGTCTAATTTCTGTTGCTTGGCATATCGTATTTTTTACAACCAATTCGATATTTTTAGGCAATTCTTTTTTTATTCTATCTTCTATTATATAAAATTTTTCTAAACTATATGTGGTTTGAGATATTAATAAAACTTTTTTTATTTTTGATTTGTATAACATTTCTAAAGCATTTGATACATCATTTTCTTGTTCTATGACAGATATATGTTGTTTACTATAACTAAGTGTACCTATATTTTCCGGGTGATCTTTTGCCCCTAAAAGAAATATATAATATCCTTCATTTGCATATTCCTTTACAGTTCCATGTATTTTCAAAACCTTTGGACAAGTATAATCTATTAGTTCGATTTGTTTTTCTTTTGCAAATCTATAAACATCTTTAGATACACCATGTGCTCTTATCACAACTCTATCTTTGACTTCTTTTATATTGTTAACAAATCGCATTCCCAATTGTTCTAATTCTTTTATTACATCTTGATTATGCACAATTTCTCCTAATCCATATAGGTTTTCATTTTGTTTTAATTGTTCTTTTGCACCATCTACAGCTCTTTTGACTCCATAACAAAAACCAGCTGTTCTTCCTACTATTAATTCCATAAATTCCTCTTTTCTTATTTTGTCATCTCTGAAATTTCTTTTTTTAACACTTCTACAATGTTTTCTTGTGGTACTTTTTTAATAATTTCACCTTTTTTAAATAATAAGCCTTCTTTTACACCACCTGCAATTCCAATATCGGCTTCTCTTGCCTCTCCTGGTCCGTTTACTGCACATCCCATAACAGCTACTGTTATATCTGCTTCTATGGTATTTAAAAATTCCTCTACTTCTTTGGCAATGGGAATTAAATCAATTTGTGTTCTTCCACAAGTTGGGCAAGCAACTAATGTTGGTACCTTATGATATAAATTACAATCTTTTAATATTTCTTTTGCTACTTTTATTTCTTTTACTGGATCATCTGAAAGAGAAACTCTTATAGTATCTCCTATCCCATTTCTTAGCATATATCCTAATCCAATACTAGATTTTATCGTTCCACTAAATTCTGTTCCACTTTCTGTAATTCCTAAATGCAAAGGACAATCAAATACCTTTGAAGCTTCCTCATAACTTTCAATACATAAATCTAAATTAGATGCTTTTAATGAAATTAGATAATCTTTAAAATCTAATTTTTCCAATATATCTATATGTCTTCTTGCACTTTCCACCATCGCCTTTGCTGTTGGTTTTCCATATTGTTTTAATAAATCTTTTTCTAAAGAACCTGCATTCACACCTATTCGAATAGGAATATGGTGTTCCTTACATTGATCCACAACAGCTTTTACTTTATCTTCACTTCCAATATTTCCAGGATTAATTCTGACTTTATCAACCCCTGCTTTTATGGCTTCTAATGCAATTCTATAATCAAAATGTATATCTGCAACAATTGGAATATGAATTTGTTTTTTGATTTCTTTTATCGCTTTTGCATCTTCCATATCTAATACTGCTACTCTAATAATTTCGCATCCCGCTTTTTCTAAAGCTAGAATTTGTTTTACTGTTGCTTCTACATCTTTTGTTTTTGTATTACACATAGATTGAATAATGACTTTATCTTGTCCACCAATTTGTACATTCCCTACCATGATTTTTCTTGTTTTTATTCGATTCATATTTTATTCCTTTCTTTTATCCCATTAAGTTCGTTTGTCTATGCGACATTCTTGCTTGTGTGTCGCATTGGATTATTTGTCTATGCGACATTTTCTTTTGAGTCAAAAAAAGGAAAACACGGATATTCCCAGGTTTTCCTCTTTTTCCCTATTTAGAAGCTATATAATATCCAACTCCTCTTTTGGTTATTAATATTTTTGGTGATGATGTATCTTTTTCTATTTTTTCCCTAATTCTTCTTACTGTTACATCCACTGTTCTAATATCTCCATAATATTCATAACCCCAAACTTTTTCTAGTAATGTTTCTCTTGTAACTACTTGTCCTGGTTGTGATGCTAAAAATTTAATAACCTCAAATTCTCTTACTGTTAAATCAATTACTTCTCCTCGAATTTTTACTTCAAATTTATCTAAATCTAATTCCAAATCATTAACAATAATTTTATTTTCTTTCTTCTTTGAATTTTCATTTTCTATTCTTGCAGTAGAAAGATTTTCCACTTTTCTTAAGTTTGCTTTTACTCTGGCTATTAGTTCTCTAACACTAAATGGTTTCGTAATATAGTCATCTGCACCTAATTCTAATCCTAATATTTTGTCAATCTCACTATCTTTTGCAGTTAACATCAAAATTGGTACATTATATGAATTTTTTATTCTTTTACATACAGATAATCCATCCATTTTAGGAAGCATAATATCTAGAAGGATTAAGTCTGGATGTTGTTCTAACGCTATATTTAGTGCTGTTATTCCATCACTGGCTTCTATTGTGTTGTATCCTTCTTTCTTTAAATTATATACCAATATTTCTCTTATTGGTTGTTCATCATCAACAATTAAGATCGTTTTTTGATCTTGATTCATTTCTTCTTCCACAAAAATTCCGCCTTTCTTCCTTAGCTTTATTTTTATACTTATATTTATATCACACTTATTCCTATTATACAAGTAATTTCTTTAAATTTTTTTCATCTGTCCTTTTAGTCAAATCTATTGACATTAAGACCATTTAGGCATATACTAAAGGCGTAAAATTTTAATAAAAGGAGGCAATTTGAGAATGGATAACATGATAGAAATTAGATGGCATGGTAGAGGTGGACAAGGTGCCAAAACAGCATCTTTATTATTAGCTGATGCAGCTTTTAATACTGGTAAATATATTCAAGGATTTCCTGAATATGGTCCTGAAAGAATGGGTGCCCCTATCACTGCATATAACAGAATTAGTAAAACACCTATCACAATTCATAGTAATATTTATGAACCTGATTATGTGGTAGTTGTGGATGACACACTTTTAGAATCAGTAGATGTTACTTCTGGATTAAAGACAACAGGCGCTATTGTTATTAATACAACAAAATCTGCTGAACATTTGAAGAAAGCATTAAAAGGATATTCTGGAGAAATTTATACAATTGATGCTAGAAAAATTTCAGAGGAAGCTTTAGGAAGGTATTTTCCTAATACACCAATGCTAGCTGCAATTGTAAAAGTAAGTAAAATTATGACTGATGATGAATTATTAGAAGATATGAAAGGTTCTTTTAAACATAAATTTGCTAAAAAACCTGAAGTTATAGATGGAAATATGAAAGCTTTAGAGATGGCTTTAAAAGAAGTTAAAAAAGTTCAGTAATATAAAATAATTACTAGATTATGAATTTTGAGAAAGCTAAAATTGTAATTATTTTTCAATCAACTTAAGAAAGGAATGTGAATGATTATGACAGATATAAATGCAAACACACCTATGGAGAAATTAACTCCAGGTGGAGATATTTATACTGCTGGAAACGCAAGAGACTTTAAAACAGGTGACTGGAGAAGTTCTTATCCTGTATTTTTATCTGATAAATGTAAACAATGTGGTTTATGCTTCCCTGTTTGCCCAGAAGATGCTATTCCAGTAGGAAAAGATGATTTAAAAAGAAAAGATTTCAATTATGATTACTGTAAAGGTTGCGGTGTTTGTGCCAAAGTTTGCCCTTTCGGTGCTATTGAAATGAGAGAGGAAGGTGTTGAATAATATGAGTATTAGAGAAAGATTAAGTGGTAATGAAGCAGCAGCAACTGCTATGAAACAAATTAATCCTGATGTAGTTGCAGCCTTCCCTATTACACCTTCTACAGAAATTCCACAATACTTTTCAACTTTTGTTGATAATGGATTAGTGGACACAGAATTTGTTGCGGTTGAAAGTGAACATAGTGCTATGAGTGCTTGTATTGGTTCAGAAGCTGCAGGAGCAAGAGCTATGACTGCTACATCTGCAAATGGATTATCTTTAATGTGGGAAATGATTTATATTGCTTCTAGCTTACGTTTACCTATTGTTATGTCTTTAGTAAACAGAGCTGTATCAGGACCTTTAAACATTCATAATGATCATTCAGATGCTATGGGTGTTAGAGATGCTGGTTGGATTATGTTATTTTCAGAAAACAACCAAGAAGCTTATGACAATCTTTTAATGGCTCATAAAATTGCTGAAAATAAAAATGTTATGCTTCCATTAATGGTTTGCCAAGATGGATTTATTACTTCTCACTCTATCGAAAACATAGAATTAGAAGAAGATGATAAAGTAAAAGAATTTGTTGGAACATATAAACCAGAACATTATTTATTAAATAAAAATGAGCCAATTGCAGTTGGACCATTAGATTTACAAAGCTATTTATTTGAACATAAGGCACAACAAGCAGAAGCTATGAGAAATGCAAAACAAGTTATATTAGATGTTGCAAAAGATTTTGAAAAAATGACTGGTAGAAAATATGGTCTTTTTGAAGAATATAAATTAGAGGATGCAGAAATTGCCATTGTTTGTATGAACTCAACAGCTGGTACTACAAAATTTGTTGTTGATAAATTAAGAGAACAAGGTATAAAAGCAGGTCTATTAAAACTTCGTGTATTTAGACCATTCCCAGTAGAAGAAATTGCAAAAGCATTATCACATCTAAAAGCTATTGCTGTATTAGATAAAGCAGATTCTTTAAACTCTGCTGGTGGTGCTTTATTTGAAGATGTGACATCTGCTATGTATGTAAATAATATTCATGTACCTGCTGTAAACTATGTTTATGGTATTGGTGGTAGAGATACAAAAGCTGATGACATCGAAAGTGTTTACACAGATTTATCAGAAATCGTAAAAACTGGAAAAATAGATAATCCTTATCGTTATTTAGGATTAAGAAAGGAAGGTGACAAATAATGCCTTATAATGTAAAAGAAATCGTTGCAAATAAACCTTCAAGATTTACTTCTGGACACAGAATGTGTGCTGGTTGTGGAGCTCCTCCTGTTGCAAGACATATATTAAGAGCTTTAAAACCAGAAGATCATGCAGTTATTGCAAATGCGACTGGATGTATGGAAGTTTCTACTTTTATCTATCCATATACAGCTTGGACAGATTCATTTATTCATACAGCATTTGAATGTGCTGGTGCTACACTTGCTGGAGCAGAAGCAGCTTATGTTTCTATGAAAAAACAAGGAAAATTACCAGCTGATGGTGATACAAAATTCATCGCCTTTGGTGGAGATGGTGGAACATATGATATCGGTTTACAATCTTTATCAGGTGCTATGGAAAGAGGACATGATATGGTATATGTATGTTATGATAATGGTGCATACATGAATACAGGTATTCAACGTTCTTCTGCAACACCTAAATATGCAGATACAACTACCTCACCTGCTGGAACTGTTATTCCTGGAAAAACACAATGTAGAAAAGATTTAAGTAAAATCATGGTAGGACATCATATTCCTTATGTTGCTCAAACCATTGCTTATATGAATTTCAAAGATTTATATGAAAAAGCTGAAAAAGCAATTTACACAGAAGGACCAGCATTTTTAAATGTTATGTCTCCATGTCCTAGAGGATGGGGATATCCAACAGAAGATTTAATGAAAATTAATAAACTTGCTGTTGAAACTTGCTATTGGCCTCTATATGAAGTTGTTGATGGTGTATATCATATTTCATATAAACCAGCTAAAAAATTGCCAATTGAAGAATTCTTAAAACCACAAAAAAGATTTAGACATATGTTTAAACCTGGAAATGAATGGATGATAGAAGACTTCCAAAGAATTGTTGATGAAAGATGGCAAGAATTATTAGATTTAGAAGAAATCACAAATAAAAATAAATAACAAAAAACTCCAACTTATTCGTTGGAGTTTTTTGCATCACCTCTTTTACTTCTCTTTTGTTTATATTCTTTGAAGTCAATAAGCACCGGATTATCTCCTCTTTTAATCTCTGCTTTCTATCACAATTAAAATGCCTTTCTTCATCTCAACATGTGCCCTATCTTCTATGATTTCATTACTAATCCCTAAACTGGTTCCAATCGGTAATGTATAATTCTCTAAAGGATATTTAAAACCTGTTAAAGTTATTCCTTCTACCTCACTAGTTAAAGGAATTAAAGATACATATTTTCCATAAATTTTATCTTTTTCTAAAGTTATTTCTTTATTTATTAAGTAAATTCGATTATGCACATCTATAATCTGGCATGAAATATTGGCTTCTAATGCATCTTTTAATATATGAATATTGGCAATTGCATGATCCATTCTCTTCCCTAATGCTCCCATAATCGTAATCTTTGAACTTTTTAAACGAATGGCTAACTTTAAAGCAATATCTGTATCTGTATTATCTTTTTCAGGATGATATGTATGAAAAATAATTTGAGACTGTTTTTTATAAAATTCTAAAATTTCAGGAGAAACAGAATCAAAATCTCCTACTACATGATTTGGTATGATTTTTAGTTTGTATAAAGCTTCTAATCCTCTATCACATACAATTATATTTTGACCGTACATATTTTTCACAATATAGTTTTAATTCCTTAATATTTATATCTCCCCCTGATATGATTAATGTTTCCATTCCTATTTCTCCTTTTTTAACGATTTTTATCCTAAAAAAACTCTATACTAAATTAAAATAAATATGAACTGATTTTTTTCCTATATAATAGAAAAGCCATGATTAATTCTATATAGAAATACATCATGGTTTATTCTTGTCTATGTATATGTAATCTTATTCTTCTTCTGGAGCTTCTACTGGGCAAACACCTGCGCAAGTTCCACAACTAATACAAGCAGATTGATCAATTACAAATTTATCATCTCCTTGTGATATACATCCAACTGGACATTCTGTAGCACAAGCACCACATGATATACATTTATCTGTTATTTTATATGCCATCTATATTCACCTCCTTTAATTATTTACTCTACTATTTTTCTTGTTTTATTATATAAGAAAAATTGACAATTATCTTAAGAAAATTTTCCACTTTCTTATTCTTCTCTCATTCCTTCATCTTCTTTTTCTAATTTTTCTAGTTCTTCTAATTCTTTCTGATGTTCAATTTCCTCTTGATCTATTCTTTCTTTTTCGGCGTCTTTGATAACTTGAATGTCTTTCACATCATATTTTCTATAAATATAGGTATCTCCATCTCTAATTTTTACCCTCACTCTTTCTTTAAGAGTTTCTATAGAATCGATTTCTCCTTCACCTTCTTCGGTTTTTACAATGGCACCTATATGTGGTAATCTTTTTAATTTTTCTTCATAAACTTCACTTTCATATTTTAAACAACACATTAATCTTCCACAATTTCCTGATATTTTTGAAGGATTTAAAGAAATGTTTTGTTCTTTTGCCATTTTGATAGATACGGCTTCAAAATCATTTAAAAATGTGCAACAACATAATTCTCTTCCACATACGCCATTTCCACCAATCTTTCTCACTTCATCTCTGACACCAATTTGTCTTAGCTCTATTCTTGTTTTATATATTGAAGCTAAATCTTTTACCAATTCTCTAAAATCAATTCTTCCGTCTGCTGTAAAATAAAATAAGATTTTGCTATTATCAAATTTTACTTCTACATCTGTTAATGTCATTTCTAAACCATGCTCTTTTATCTTTTTTTTGCAAACTTCAAAAGCCTTCTTCTCTATTTCTCTACAATCTTCATAACGTTTATAATCTTTTTTATTGGCAATTCTGATAACAACTTTTAGTGGTTCAACAATCTTATCTTCTGGAACCATTCTGTTAGGAATCATAACTTCGCCAAATTCCTCTCCCTGTGCTGTTTCTACAATAACTTTATCTCCTTTTTTTAATCTCCATTTTTTGGGATTAAAAAAATAAATTTTTCCTAATTTTTTAAATCTAACACCTACAATGTTCTTCAATTTACTTCCTCCCACATATTTAATATCATGTTATCTATACACATATCATAATTTGCATTTTGATTCAATCTTTTCTTCGTATTTTCTATTATATCTATGCAATTTGCATATTGTATGTTTTCTTTTGCTAATTTTAATAAAATAATATTCATATATTCTAATATATTCATAATTTCATCTTTAGCTTGATATAGTGGTTCTCCTAATTTTATCAATTCTGTTATATCTGTTTTATCTAATTTTTCTATCATGTTTTCTATATTTTCATATTGTTCTTTTTTATCTTTTAATATAATCGCTTTTCCAATACTACCTTGAAATGCTTCTAACATATTTTGACTTATATTGGTCATTCCATAGGTTTCTTCCATATATTGTTTTATATATTTTGCTTCAATCGGTTGAAATGCAATTTTCATACATCTAGATTTTATCGTATTTAAAAAAGCATTTTCATTACTACCAATTAATATAATTGTGCTATATTCTGGTGGTTCTTCTAAGGTTTTTAACAAACAGTTTTGTGCTTCTGTTGTCATTTTGTCCGCATCATTGATGATATAAACTTTATGATTAGAAATGATTGGCTTTTCTTGTATTTTTCTTTGTAGATATCGAATTTGATCAATTTTTATACTATTGCCATCTGGTTCTATATATAAAAAATCTGGATGGTTATGAGACATAAATTCGATACAAGATTTGCATTGATGGCATCCTTTTTCTTGTTCATTTGTACATAATACAACTTGAGCAAATGCTTTTGCCATTATTTGTTTTCCAATGCCTTCTATCCCTACAAACATATAGCTATGAGATATTTTGTTTTCCAATACAGTTCTTTCTAATTCTTTTTTTATAGGTTCATTTCCAATGATTTCCTCAAACATAAATGTTTTCGCTCCTTTTCTGTACCTTTACTATTATATACTAAAACTATTAATTTTTCAACAGAAAAAAAGATAGAAAATCTCTATCTTTTAATCTACATGTCCCCATTTATTTAATGGCCATATTCTAATTGCTACTGTACTTTCTATTTTTTCTAATGGTATACAACCAAACACTCTACAATCTGTGCTATGTGGTCGATTATCTCCCATGGCAAATACAGTATTTTCTGGTACTACAAAATCTGAAAATCCTACACCTTCAACATCTGTTACCACACCACTCTGCAAATATGGTTCATCTAACTCTTCTCCATTTATATATACTTTTCCTTCTTTAATTTCTACATGTTCTCCTGGAAGTGCAATAACTCTTTTGATATAACTTTCTTTTCCAATTTCTAACACATATTTAACAAATTTTCCAAATATATTAGTTGGTTCATTTTCATATTGCGCTACTGGATTATCTGGATCAATTTCTGAACTTGTGTAGAATTTTTTCGTTGGTGCTTCAAATGTAATAATTTCTCCTCTTTTTGGCAATGTTTTGGTCGTCCTTGTCCATCTATTTAACCATAATCTTTGGTCTTGTTCTAGTGTAGGTTTCATGGATACTTGTTGAACAATGGTTGGTGTTCCTATAAAATATCTGAATAATAATGCTAATACAATCGCAATAATGATACAATATCCCCATTCTAATATTTCTTTTATCTTTGGATTCAATTTTCTCTCTCCTTTAACTTTTAAAAATCTTATTTATTATACATGAATTCTTTCTATTTTTCAATTCTAATTCGTATTTTTTTATAATTCTCCATCTTTCATGTTTCTGTTCAGGCATTCCCCGTTCAGAGGAAGGATATAGTATATTTTTAAATGTTCGAATGCGACCGGAGTCGTTTTAAAAATTCTTATAGCTAAGTCGTAAAAGGTCCTGTTTCCGGGTATTGTTACGAACTCATTAATTTTTTGTGGGTATTCGAATCACTACTTCTGTACCTTTCCCTACGGTACTTTTGATATCAATACTTCCTCCATTTTTATCTAAAATTTCTTTTGCAATAGAAAGTCCTAATCCAGTTCCTCCCATTTCTCTTGTACGAGCCTTATCCACTCGATAAAATCTTTCAAATATTCTAGATAAATCTTCTTCTGGTATTCCAATTCCATTATCAAAAATTTTTATATAGGCATCATTATACACAAAGCCTACATATATTTTGATTTCTCCACCATCTGGTGTATATTTTATGCTATTTGTTAGAATATTTAAAATGACTCTTTCGATATCATCTTTGTCGGCATAAACTGGAGGAACATCTGCTGTTACAAAAGAATTAACTGTATGATTTTTCTTTTTGATTTCTATAGCTAATTTATCTTGACATTTTTTTACCAAGTCTCCTAAATCAAAAGATACTTTCCTTACTTTATTTTTATTGTTATCATATCTTGATAACGTCAACAAATCTGTGACCAGTCTAGCCATTCTTCGTGCTTCTGACGCAATTACATTTAAGAACTTGTCCTGTGTTTCTTTATCATATTCTCCTTCTAATAAAGTGTCTGCATATCCCATAATTGATGTAATTGGTGTTTTTAATTCATGTGATACATCTGCCACAAATTCTTTTTGCATGTTATCTAATTTTACATGTTCTGTTATATCTTGGATAACCGCTATCACACCATTTGGTCTATCTGATTCATTTTTAAATGGTGCAAAAAATACATTTACATAGGTATCTTCCACTTGAATTCTTTGTTCTGTTGATGTCCAATTTTCTAGATAAATGATTTTTTCCATGTTAATTCCCAATTTGAATTTTGAAAAAATATCATCAAAAGTAATATCTTCTGGTCCTATACTCAAAAACTTTTTTGCTGCAGGATTTATTAATATAATTTCTCCTTCCATATTAAAGGCGATAATTCCATCTGTCATATGTAAAAGAATTGTTTCTATTTGATTCTTTTGCGTAGAAACTTCACTTAGTTTTTCTTTTAATTCTGTTGTCATGGCTCCTAATACATTTTCTATATTCACAGTATCTTTTTTATTTCTATTTTTTTTCAAATCTTCTTTAGTTGTTTTTGATGACTCTTTTTTCTTTTCTTCTTCTGTGATTTTTTCTGCACTTTTTATCAATTTATTAATTGGATAAATAACAAATCTCGATAAAACAATAGCTATTAGAATACCACTAACTAAAAATACAACTCCTGCAACCATTAATGCTGTAATATTTGTTGTTCGCATTTGTTCAATAAATTGAGCCAATTCTTCTACATTGCCAATTTCTTTGTTACTAAGGTTAATCTCTAACTGATTAATTGATTGTATATATACAAGACCTAATCCTGTTATAACAATAATCCCTATTAAAAAAAATACAACAATTATTTTAAATTGAATACTTCTAAACATTCTTTTCCCTCTTATCTAGTTCTTAAATTTGACTATGTGTTTTAATTGTTTCTACAATTTGTGCATATATTTTATTTTCCACATCATTTGTAGCCACTGTCAATGCCTTTTCTCCCATAGTTTTGCACTTATCTTTATCTAATACAATTTTTTCTATATTTGTATTTAATTTTTCTCCTGTTAATTCATTATCTAATATAATGTCTGCTGATCCAACATTTTGTAATACTTCTGCATTATACAATTGATGATTATGACTAACATTTGGTAATGGAACTAATATAGATGGTTTTCCTAAATTTGCAATTTCTGTAATGGTCATTGCACCACTTCTTGCAATAATCACATCTGCTATATTCATAATTTCTTCCATATTATATATATATGGAAGAATTTTCATATTTTTTATATAATTAATATTTTTATGGTTATTTTCTAGTTCTTCTTTTACAATATCATACTGCTTTGGTCCTGTTGCCCAAATCATTTGGTAATTTTGATTTGCCTCTGATTTTATAATTTCCATGATTGCATTATTAATTCTTCTTGCTCCTTGACTTCCTCCAAATACTAAAACAATCGGCATATCACTTTTTAATCCAGATTTCTTAATAATTTCATCTCTTTGTGCTTTTGTATAATTTTGTTTTTTTATTTTTACAGGTGTTCCTGTATACACGATTTTTTTTGCATGTTTGATTCTTCCAATTGCGTCTTCAAAAGAAACTAAAATCGTATCTGTTTTCTTTGCTAACATTTTTACTGCTTTTCCTGGAAAAGCATTACTTTCATGCAATACTGTAGGAATTTTTAATCGATGTGCTGATGATATGGTGGCACCACAAATATATCCACCAGTTCCAATAACAATATCTGGTTGAATTTCTTTTAATATTTTTTTTGCTTCGCCAAATCCTTTTAAAGTTTTTATCATTTTTCTGATATTTTCAATAGATATTTTTTTGCTTAAACCATAAGCATCAATTGTTTTTAATTCATATCCAGCTCTTGGAACCAAATCATTTTCCAATCCTCTTGTTGTTCCTATAAAAATGATTTTAGAATCTTTTTGTTCTTCTTGTATCTTTTTGGCTATCGCTAATCCTGGATTAATATGACCTGCTGTTCCTGCTGCTGCAATAACTACTTTCATTTTTTCTTCCTTTCTAATGTCCAATTGGAACCAAACAGACCCGGTCCCAATGGTCACTCTTTTTTTGCCCCTGCTTTTGAAATATTTAAGAGCACACCCATTTCGCACAGCAAGATAAATAGTGATGTACCTCCATAACTAAAGAATGGTAATGGCATTCCTGTTGCTGGCATAGATGAAGTAACAACTGCAATATTTATAATAACTTGAATGGCAATTTGCGCAGTAATTCCTATAGCCACTAAACTACCAAACATATCTGGAGATTTCATAGCAATTAGTACACCTCTCCAAATAAATATAGCAAATAATATAATGACAACCGCACATCCAATAAATCCTAATTCTTCTGCCAATATAGAAAAAATAAAATCATTGTGTGGTTCTGGAATATATAAATATTTTTGTTTGCTTTCCCCCAGTCCTGCTCCAAACAATCCACCTGAACCAATAGCATATAAACTTTGTATTACCTGCCAACCATCTCCTGTTGGATCACTCCATGGGTTTAAAAAGGTAATAACTCTTTGTAATCTATATGGTTCCAAGATAATTAATGCTATAATTCCTGGGACACCAACAACCAAACCTGATGCAAGAAAATGCCAGAATTTACATCCTGCAGTTATCATCATGATTGACGCGATTCCTATAATAATAATGGACGCACTAAAATGTGGTTCGATTAATAGCAAAACAATAATTGGTGCTATCATAATGATATGTTTCAAAAATCCCTTTCCGTATTTGTTTAATTCATCTCTATTTTTTACTAATATACCTGCATAAAATATAATCATTAATAATTTTACAAGTTCAGATGGTTGAACTGAAAGTGTTTCTGTTACATAAATCCATCTTTTTGCACCATTGATTTCACGCCCTATTAACGGTACTGCTAAAAGTAATAAAAAGGCTACAATATATGCTAATTTATAATATTTTTGATAAAATCTATAATCAATATTAGAAATGACCCACATCATAAATAATCCGGCTACTGCAAAAATTGCCTGTCTAAAAAAATATGAATAACTATTTCCACTTTCAGAAAGTGCTGATGGCGAACTTGCTGAAAGCAACATAATAAGTCCTATTGATAATAACAATAATATGGTTATTAATAATGTAAAATCAATTGGGTTTTTTAGGAAGCTTGAAAAACTCTTTCCCTTCTTTTTTACCATTTTTATGATCATTCCTTTCTCAAGAAAAAAGCCATATGATTCTAATTCTTTATTCTTTTGGAAAAGAATTTATTTTTTTCGACCTTTTCTTTTGTCCATTTCTTGTTGTAATTCAAAAGTAACACAATCAATTTTTGTGATCTTTTATTGTTCTATATTATAATAAAATATTTACCTTTATCTCACTCTTATTTATTTTTTCGTATACAACAAGATTAAATTTTTATATTATCTTTAATCCAATAATACATAATAATAATGTTACTACACTAAACACAATCACCACTTTATTTTCTTTCCATCCAGATAATTCAAAATGATGGTGTAATGGTGCCATTTTGAAAAATCTTTTTCCTGTTTTCTTAAAGTATACTACTTGTATCATAACAGAAATGGTTTCTAATACAGGTATTAATGCAATAACCAGTA
The DNA here is from genome assembly GCA_944387445.1 of uncultured Clostridia bacterium. Classification (GTDB taxonomy): domain Bacteria; phylum Bacillota; class Clostridia; order TANB77; family CAG-508; genus CAG-269. The sequence goes on from CALXEX010000017.1 coordinate 28,265, forward strand.
ATAATAATGGCATTTCTAGATATAGTGCTAATCCTGATATAACGCCCCCTAACATAAGAGATCCTGTATCCCCCATAAATACCTTAGCAGGATGAATATTAAACATTAAAAATCCTAGCACTGCACCTATTACAATACTTGCAAATATAGATACTTCATATAACTGTAAACTAATTCCAATAATTGCTAAACAAGTAATAATAATTGCACATACACTAGATGATAATCCATCAATTCCATCTGTTAAATTAACTGCATTTGTTGCTCCCAATATAACTAGAATGGCAAATGGAATATACACAAAAACAGGCATATGTATATATGTTTTTATAATTGGTATATATGTTTGTGTTTCGATATTTAGTCCATATACTAAATAAATCACATATGCTACAGAAATGATTAGTAATCCAATCATTTTGTAACTTGGCTTTAAACCTTCTGTATTTTTTAATACTAATTTTTTAAAATCATCTATAAATCCAATTAATCCAAATCCAATGGTTAATAACAATATCGGCAATAATTTATTGGCCAATTCTCTTTCATTATTGATGGATAAATAAGTATATGTTCCTATGACCACCAATATCATTGTCATGATAATAATAATGCCTCCCATAGTTGGTGTTCCTTGCTTTTTTAAGTGTGACTGTGGTCCATCATCTCTTTCTATTTGCCCCACTTTTCTTTTTTTTAGTATCGGTATAATGATAAATCCCATTATAATTGATATAACAAATGCGATTATCAATACTTTTGCCTCGAATATCAACTTAATCCAACCTTTCTTTCGTTTTATTTTTTCTTAGTTTTTGTTTTATTTTCTAATTCATCTATTATTTCTCTAACAATTACTCTTTCATCAAATGGATATTTTTCTCCGTTAATTTCTTGATAAGGTTCATGTCCCTTTCCTGCTAAAATGACAATATCTCGTTTTGTTGCCATTTTAATTGCTTCTTTTATCGCTTCTGTTCTATCTACAATCACTTTATATTTTCCATTTGTTTTTTTCATGCCTTCTTCTATTTGTTCTACTATCTTTTTTGGATCTTCTGTTCTTGGATTATCAGATGTAATAATTGTAAAATCTGCAATTCGTCCTGATATTTCTCCCATAATTGGTCTTTTGCCAGCATCTCTATCTCCACCACAACCAAATACAGATATTACTCTTCCTCTTGTATAACTTTTTGTTGCTTGTAATATATTTTCTAAACTTTCTGGTGAATGTGCATAATCTATCATAATTGGTATTTCTTTTTTATTATCTACTAATTCAGATCTTCCTGGTACTCTTACTTCTGATAAAGCTTCTTTTATTTTTTCAGGATCAATTCCAAATTTTTGTGCAACACAAATAGCTGCTAATGAATTATATACACTAAACCTTCCAGGTATTCCTGTTTTTACTCTTTCATTTCTATCTTTTAGTTTTACTTTAAAATCCACATAAGAATTTGTAATCGTAATATCTTTTGCTAAAAGATTTGCGTAATTATCAATACCATATGTTGTAATATTATTATCTGGGAATAATCTTGGTATTTTGGCTCCATGCAAATCATCTGCATTTGTAATACCTGTTTTACACATATTAAATAATTTTAATTTTGAGTTAAAATAGTCCTCCATATCTGGATGTTCTTTTGGACTAATATGATCTTCTGAAAAGTTGGTAAATACAACTATATCAAAATTGCATCCATCTACTCTATGTAATTTTAGACTTTGTGATGAAACCTCCATAACCACAACTTCAACACCTTGTTTTACCATTTCATCAAAAGTTTGTTGTAATTCTAAACTTTCTGGTGTTGTTCTGTCACTATCTTTTACTTTTTTTCCATTAATATATGTTGCAATTGTTCCAATTAACCCTACTTTTTTTCCTGCTTTTTCAAATATTTCTTTTATCATAAAGGTAGTTGTTGTTTTTCCTTTTGTTCCTGTAACACCAATTAATTTAAATTTTCTTGATGGATGATTATAAAAATTATCTGATACAATGGCTAATCCTTCTCTTGTATCTTTCGCCATAACAACTGTTATATTGTTTGGTATTTTGATTCCTTTTAAATTGCAACCTTCTTGTATCATGATTGCTGTTGCACCATTTTCTATGGCATTTTCCACATATTGATGACCATCTGTTGAAAATCCTTGTATTGCTACAAATAAATATCCTTTTTTTACATTTTTTGAATTATTTTCGATTCCAGATATTTCAATATCCAAATCTCCTTTTACTTTTAAATTCTCTAATCCTACTAATATTTGTTTTAACTCCATCTTTTTCAATCCTTTCGATTATTACTATTTAATTATATGCAAATTATTCCATTTAATCTCTCATATTATATAACGAATTTCATTTTTTGTATAGAGTTTTTGTATTTTTTTGCGTTTAAAATCCAAGTTACCTTTCCTATTCATTTCCTTTATATAGTTTTCATCATTTCATTACATCTCAAATTGTTGGTATCCATATGATATACAAGTAAAAAGGATAAACGTGATTTCATCCGTTTATCCTTTTTTTACTTATATTAATCCTAATGACTCATAAATATTATATATTACATTTTGCAATTCTTCATCTGTTGCATCATTTATAATAATTGCATTGTTTTCATCCATTGGATCTAGTACTAAATCTTGTGAAAATGTTTTCTGATTTGAATAATGAATATTTATTGTTGTATCTTCTGGTTCACTATTATAATCATCATAGTAATAACTTGAATATGTACCTGCATTTTTTTGTGTAACATCTATATCAAAGTCTTCTTCCACATTATCTAATTGCATTAAATTTTTATATGTTAATTCCATATTAATTTCAGCTAGTTCATTGTCTGCACCTTCATATTCTTTAGTATTGATTAGATAGGTTACATCATTTTCATTTATTTGCATTGAAATGGTTTCTTCTAATACCATTTCTCCTTCTGCATAGCATTTTAAAGAAATTGTATTATCTGCAAATTCTGCTGTCATATTCATGTTTTCACTGGTTCCTTCTAGGAATTTTATTTCTATTTTCTTTGTTTTTCTTTTTTCTATATATATCCCCATTTCAAAATTATCTTCACTAGAATAGATTTCTGATTTTAAATCTTCTTCTAATTCTTGTGTAGCATTTTTTAGGGTTTCCATATAGGTTTCAGGTAATTTACTATTTAAAATTTCATCTTCACTAATTGTATTTAATAATTCCGTTAATATGTTTGTGAATTGCTCTGCTGTCAAATTTAGTTTTATAACTGTTTGCTTATCTACTTTTTCCCTACTAAACATATCATCTGTTAATTTTTCATTAAAAAATGCATAATATTTACTTGCCAACTGATTTAGTTCTTCTTCTGTAAAGGTGTTATATTCGATTTTTTCTGGTATATATTCTGAATCCATGCCAAATCTTTCTGCTAACTCTTTTAAATTTTCATTTCTTATTGCTATATATTTGCTTTCTCCTAAAATATCTGCCTGTATACCAAATGTATCCCCATCACGTTTAAGATTTATAGGAATGTTATATTCTTGTGATAAATCTAGTGTTGCTTCCTGTTCAAATGCTTTTTGTGAATTTATAGTTTTTCCATTAAATGTTATTTTTGCTTCATTTAATCCATTTGATTCATCATATTCAGATGTGCTAAATGAAATTTCACCTTTACTTTCATATGGTGTATTGTCTTGTTTTTCATAATATTCTAGTAATTTTTCACTATTTAAGTTTGTTTCTATGTTTTCATTTGTTAAATATGAAAAAAACATTTCTTTTTCTGTTTTAAATAGATCTGTTGCATAAAATGCATACACACCCCCGCATATTAATAATATGATAAGCAATATTACTAGAAATAAAATTTTCTTTTTCATTTTTACTCCCCCTTTATATTGATAGTGTATCGTATTTAACAAACAGTGTCAACATTATTCGACTTTTTTCTTTTTCAATTTTTATTTTCGAAATTGCATCTAACTTTTCAATTGATTTCAATTTTCATTTGGTTATTTTATTATATTTTTCAAATATCTGTAACGAATATAGAAACCAATACTTCCTAACAATACAATCGTGATAATCACTTTTAAAATTATGGAAAGACCCGCACTTGGTAAAATGGTATTGGCTACTGTATTATCTTTATAATAGTTAGTATTTCCAGTAATGGTATTTGTTGTACTACTATTATTTTGATTTTCTTCTCCTAGTTGTGTTTCTGTTTCTATGTTTTGAATAATGATTGTTTTCTCCACAATATTTCCTGCTAAATCACTTACTTGTATTGTCTCTGTTTGATTTTTGTCAAATATCTTAGTCATAGATAATCTATCTTCTGATAATGTCCATCCTTCTATTGGCTTTAATGCTTCATTTGCTCGTAAAGTTACTTGTACTGCTTTTCCATCATTTATCGTTTCATAATTTACATCTATCTCTGGTATCTCTTTATCTATCCAACTAACTCTCGCTATGTTTTGAGAAGTATTTCCATCACTATCCATATATTCAAATGTAAATGTACCATTTTCTTCAAAAACATATTCATTCTTTCCATCATTGTTGGTTATGGTAACATCCTCTCTATTAAATGTAATAGTTGCTGTAACATTTTGATTAGTTAATTCTGTATAATCATAAGAAATAGTTGATATCAATTCTTCCTCTTCTTCTGTAACTGTAATTCTACATGTTGCTGTTTTTTCTCCGTCTTCTGTTGTTACAGTTATAGAAGTTTCTCCTGGTGCGATTGCTGTTACAATTCCATCATTTACACTTGCTATACTTTCATCTTCAGATGTCCATGTTACATTTTTATTTGTTGCATCATTTGGCGTGATAACGGCTACTAATGTTGCTTTTTCTCCAATCTTTAAAGAAATATCTTGCAAATTTAATTCTACTTTTTCTACATGAATTTCTTCTGGTTCAGGTTCAGGTTCTGGCTCAGGCTCTGGCTCAGGCTCAGGTTCTGGTTCTTCATTTGGAAGAACAGTCACATGACATGTTGCTGTTTTTTCTCCATCTTCTGTGGTTACTATTATAGTTGTCTCTCCTGCCTTTTGTGCTGTTACTTGTCCATCATCATCTACACTTGCTATATCACTATCTTCTGATGTCCAAGTAATTGTTTTATTTGTTGCATTATCTGGTGTTATGGTTGCTTCTAATGTGATGGTTTCTCCTATATTTAATGTAACATTATTTTGGTTTAATATTACATTTTCTACTGGGATTACTTCTGGTTCTGGCTCTGGCTCAGGTTCTGGTTCAGGTTCTGGTTCAGGTTCTGGTTCTTCATTTGGAAGAACAGTCACATGACATGTTGCTGTTTTTTCTCCATCTTCTGTGGTTACTATTATAGTTGTCTCTCCTGCCTTTTGTGCTGTTACTTGTCCATCATCATCTACACTTGCTATATCACTATCTTCTGATGTCCAAGTAATTGTTTTATTTGTTGCATCATCTGGCGTAATTGTTGCCTCTAATGTGATTGTATCACCAATATTTAAAGTTATATCATTTTGATTTAATACTACATTTTCTACTGGAATTACTTCAGGCTCTGGCTCTGGTTCAGGCTCTTCTGGTTGCTCTGGTGAATCGATAGAGTTTCCTCCAACTGATAATAAATCTGTTTCATAATTTTCTAAAGCTTGTTTCAATGCTTCATTTAATTTATCTGATTCATCATCTTCTGCATCATCAAATTCCCATTGAAAATCTCCACCATTTAAACGACCTGCATATGTTTCCACCATTTGTTTTGCCACTTCTGGACTATCTGGTTCATAATCATACATGACACTTGATGTATCAAAATTGTTATATGTATTTTCTCCTTGTAATGATTTTACAGAATTTGGTAACGTTTCATCTATATTAGAAACTTCATATGCATCAAAACTTTCATTATCTTCTGAATATGGTATATAGTTTTTTTGTCCTGTCATATAATTATTATATGCTTTAATCATTCCTCCATCTTCTTTAGAAAATGTTCCACTTGTATCAGAACCTTGCATAGATATCATCATTGGTTTGTTACAATTTCTAAAATAATTTCCTTCTACTAACACAGATGATCCCAAACATGCACCTACACCATATTTTGCATTTCCATCATAATAGTTATTATAGACATGTGCAGAATAAAATCGAATTCTTGGATGTCTTGAATCAGAATGGTCATACCAATTGTGATGATATGTAATATATAATCCATCTGTTGTATCTTCACTTAATCCTAAAAGATTACTCTTTCCTGTGTCAAAGAAATGATTATATGAGAATGTTATATATGTAGATTTTTTACAATCTAAAGCTCCATCCCCTTTTACTTGATCTGAATCACTTCCTGGTTCTCCATAGAAGAAGTCACAATTATGCACCCATATATGGTCGTTTTCTTGTTGAAGACCAATACTATCTCCCTCATTACTATCTGTTAGCATAACTCCTATATTTCTAATTTCTACATTTGTTGCATTTTTAATTCTGATACCATATCCATATAAAGTGGCATCTTCTCCAATTCCTTCTAATGTGATTCCACAATTGATTCTTTTCTCTGAACCACTACCACTAATCACGATATCTCCACCATCTAAGGCACTTGGGTCTGTTACTTTACCAATAAACCTTATCACAAGTGGTGTTTGATCATATCCTTTTTTATACAAATCTAAAATATTTTGTAAACCTTGTGCTGTTTCCGTTTTTCCACTTGAACTTGTTTGTACTTCTAAAGAAACTGTATCTTTCGTTTCTTCTGTAATATATATGACATTGGCATTTTCTTTTAATGTACCATCTAAATTATATGCCCCTGTTGTTTGTCCATCTACCCATGCAAATCCTGTTCTATCATGTGCTTGTACATTTATAACATCAGAATCAAATTGTTTACTACTATCATTTTGATCATTTATGATTGGTACGATTCTAAAATGATATTTTCCTGCTTTTAAACCTACAGCATCAGCTCTCCAATAAGAAGCTGTTCCATCTTTATAACGTCTTATTAGCTCATTATCTAGTTGTTCATAGTTACCAGAGGACTCATCACATATATATACATTGTATCCTGTTGCTCCATCAACACTTTCCCATTCAATATATGCTGATTCTAGTCCACTTCCTACTATTCTTTGTTCCACATTAGCATTCATCGCATTTAACCAATTTCCTGCTAAAGATATAATTTCTGTATTACTTTTTAAATACATTGACAATATTCCTACTATTAATATCACTATAAAAATGATACTAATCATAACTTTGCTTTTGTTTTTTAACTTTACTCTCAATTTTTTTCCTTCCCTTCTTTTGTTAATGACATTTATCTTTTTTATTATATAATATTCGTTATTTTATTACAATATTTATAATATAAAAAAATTTTTCATATTTTTTCCTATAGTTACAATTCACAGCAAAAAATATTCTATAGAATGCATATAGATTCATATTTCATAAATTTCTCGGCTCAATACGTGCATTAAAGTTTCTAAATCTAAAAGGAACGAGCCTCTCGCTATTCCCGCTTCCTCATTCCTTTTAGATTAAGAAACTCTACAAGCACTTCAATCACATTCGAAATTTAATCAATATGAATCTATATGCATTCTTATTAATATAAACTGTGAATTGTAACTTCCTATACAATATATATATTTATCCTTGGTCTTTTTTAATATTCTACAACCACTTTACTTTGTTCATTTACAGTAATTCCTGAACTTGGAATTTGATTTTTTACATAGGTATTTTCCATATCAACTTCATCATTTTCCAGATACAGTTCTAAGTTATTTTCTTTTAGAATTTTTTTTGCTTCTGCTAATGTTTTTCCCATAATATCTGGCACTTGTATTTGATAAATGATATCTTCTTCATCTTCTTCTAATACTTGTTTATTTACTTCTAAATATGGCAATATTTCACTAAATATCTGTCCTCCTACTGGTGCTGCTACACCTCCTCCTTGGTGTCCACCTTCACCTGTTGGATTATATAAAGTAACCAAAACAACTACTTGTGGATTATCAATTGGTGCTACTCCACAAAAAGATGTTACATATTTATTTGTATTAACACCATCTTCTGAAGTTCCTGTTTTTCCGCCAATTCTATATTCTTCGACTTTTGCATTTTTACCAGTTCCTTCTGATACAACACTTTCCATCATACTTAACACTTTTTCAGAAGTTTCTTTAGAAATAACGGTATCTCCTTTTTGTACTGGAATATCTGTTACCTCTTTTGTTTCACTATCAATGATTTGCTTTACGACTCTTGGCTTTATACTTGTTCCACCATTTGCAATACTAGATACTGCTGTTGCCAATTGTATCGGTGTAATTTCAAATCTTTGGCCAAAACTGATAGTTGCCAATTCTACAGGTCCTGCCTTTTCTTTGGCTAAAAATATACTTCCTGCTTCTCCTGGTAAATCTATCCCTGTTGTTTGTAATAACTTGAATTTTTCCAAATATTCATAATATTTGGTTACTCCCATTTTTTGTCCTAGACCAATAAAGACTGGATTACACGAATTCATTAAGGCTTGCCTTAAACTTTCTGATCCATGAGGTCTATAATATCTCCAACATTTTATCCTAACACCTGCCACTTCAATTCCACCTGTACAAGAAAATTCTCCTTCATTATCTGTGTCTGTAATCCCTTCTTCTAATGCTGCGGAAGCTGTAATTAACTTAAACACAGAACCTGGTTCATAGGTATCTGCAATCGCTTTATTTCTCCAAACTGCTTGCAAATAGGTAGTTTTTTCTGACTGTTCCAAAGAATCCCAAACTGTTTTTAAATCCTCTGTATATGGCTCATATGGTTCATTTAAATTATAATTTGGATAATTTTCCATAGCCAAAATATCTCCATTTTGTGGATTCATAACAATAATACTTCCGCCATCTGTACAAACATTATCTATACAAGCTTCTTCTAAATATTTTTCAACAATGGATTGAATCGTTAAATCAATGGTTAATACTAAATCATTTCCATCTACAGCAGGCACATAATTTTCCCCTTCTTCTCCAATTTCTCCTCCTTTGGCATCTGTATGTTTTTGGATGGCTCCTTGTTCTCCTTTTAGTTCTTCTTCATATTTGGCTTCGATGCCATCTAAGCCTTGGTTGTCACTTCCACAAAATCCAATAATTTGTGATGCTAAATTGCTATATGGATAATATCGTTTTGTATCTTCATCAATATTAATCCCTGTCGTAATATTATTTTGTTCCATCCATTCTCTCAATTCATCTGTTTTTTCTTTTTCTACTTTTTTTACAATTGTTTCAATAGAACTTCTTTTCTTTACTTTTTTTAATACTGTTTCATAATCTAGTTCAAATATATCTGATAACACTTTTGCCACTTTTTCTTTATTTTCAGCAGAAATATTTCCTGGATTTACTGTGACTGTTTCTACTGTGCTACTAACGGCTAATATGTTTTTTCCTGTTGCATCATAAATCGTTCCTCTTTTAGGATTAATTTTTCTATCTAATGTTTGTTGTTCATATGCAAGTTCAGCTAATTCTCTTCCTTGTATTAATTGAATATATCCTAGTCTTACAATTAAACATATGATGATTAAAAATGCTATAAATAAAATATTTCTCATTTTTTTCTTGCTTGATAGTTTGATTTCATTCATAAAAACACCTCTAATAATATGTATTAGAGGTGTTTGTTTTTATGCCTTTTAAATAATTCCTTACTTGCAAATTACTCTCTTTTAAAATGCATGCTCTTTGCTTTCTTCATCAATATTTTCTATTACTTAGTTATTTTACATATCAATTCAATTCTTGTTTTTATTTTAATAACTTCGTATTTGAATCTTTGATAAAAATTTTTCTTAAAATTTTAGGGAATTTTAGAATGAGACTATATAGATATTTATTCTTTTCTTTTAGATCTGCAATTTCTTGATTTTTTTGATTTAGTAGTTCTTGATATTCTTCCAATAATTTTTTGACTTCTGGAATTTTACTATTTTCTTTTTTAAATAATTCTATATGTTTCTTTAAGGTAATATTTTCCATTGTTGTATCAAAATGTTTGTTTGATTCTTTTACACTCTTTATATATTGTGTTATTTCATAATCTTTTCTCTTTTTCTCGTTTACTTTTTTCATTATTTTCTCTAAGTATTCTTGAACTTCAGTATCTAATTTTTGATTTTTTATTGATATATTAGAATCTATTTTCAAATTTTCATCATACTCGCAATTTCTTTCAATATAATCAATATCTTCCTGTGGAATTAAATTATATTCACTTTGTGGTAAATTCTCTAATAGTAATTTCACTTGATATAATGATTTTGATTTCATTGATATTTCTTCCTCCTAAATCTTTATGAAAATTTCTTTTGATGTCCATATTTATCTATATAAAACTAAATTTATAATCATTTTATCTTATTCTATAATTTTTTTCAATACTAATATTTTAACTATTTTTTATTTAATACTATTACCATACTGCAAAAAAAGCTAAATAGCTTGATTTACATAATTTTATATGAGTTAAATAATCTGGGGAAAAATAGACATAAAAATTTAAAAAAATATAGAAAAACAAAAGCACTAAGTATA
>CALXEX010000018.1 GCA_944387445.1 uncultured Clostridia bacterium
TTCAACAGTAATGATAACAGAAGATGGAACAGCAAATGGAAAATTTATAGGATTAGTTACAGATAAAGATTATAGACTTTCAAGAGATGATATGGATGCACCAATAGATAATTTCATGACTCCAAAAGAAAAAGCAGTTTGGGCACATGAAGGAATTAATTTAGCAGAAGCAAATGATGTAATTTGGGAAAATAAAATTGCATGTTTACCTATTTTAGACGATAATGAAAATCTAAAATATCTAGTATTTAGAAAAGATTATGAAGAAAGAAAAAATAATCCAAATTCTTTGTTAGATGAAAATAAGAGGTACATAGTAGGAGCTGGAGTTAATACAAGAGATCACGAAGAAAGAATACCTGCTTTAGTTGATGCAGGTGTAGACATACTATGTATGGATTCTTCTGATGGATATTCAGTATGGCAAAAAAGAACAATTGACTTTGTAAGAGAAAAATATGGAGATAGTGTAAAAATAGGTGCAGGAAATGTAGTTGATAAAGAAGGATTTAGATATTTAGCAGAAGCAGGAGCAGATTTTATAAAAATTGGAGTAGGTGGAGGATCTATTTGTATAACTCGTGAAACAAAAGGAATAGGACGTGGAAATGCATCAGCTCTAATAGATGTTGTTGCAGCTCGTAATGAATATTTTGAGGAAACTGGAGTATATATACCACTATGCTTAGATGGTGGAATTGTACATGACCATCATATTACAATAGCTTTAGCACTAGGAGCAGATTTTGTAATGCTTGGAAGATATTTTGCAAGATTTGATGAAAGCCCAACAAGAGTTGTAAAAAAAGGAAATGGATATGTAAAAGAATATTGGGGAGAAGGTTCAAATAGAGCAAGAAACTGGCAAAGATATGATATGGGAGGAGATGCAAAACTTTCATTTGAAGAAGGTGTTGATTCTTATATTCCATATGCAGGAAAATTAAAAGATAACTTAGAAATTACATGTGCAAAAATCAAATCAACCATGTGTAACTGTGGAAGTGTTACGATTCCTGAGTTACATGAAAAAGCGAGATTAACATTAGTATCTGATGTTAGTATTTCAGAAGGTAGTGCACATGATGTTATTCTAAAAGAAATTGATAATCAATATAAATAAGTTTATTATAAAAGACATATTCAAGGGATGAATGTGTCTTTTATTGTCTTAGACAACAAGGCTCTGAGGCACTAGGGGTGCAATTTTTGATTACTATGTCAGGTTATGTTCTTATTTTTTGTATAAAATTTAAATCTTATATTGAATCTATAAAATTTTTAGTATACAATAAACATAAGTTTTTATATAAATTGAAAAATCATTATAAAACATATTGACAAAATGAGATTACAAATGTAAACTAAAAGAAGAAAATAAAAGAAGGGAGATTTTTTATGAAGAAAAAAATAATCACAAAAATAGTGATAACACTATTATTAAGTTTTTTATTTCTACTTTATGGATCAAACACAAGAATTTATGCAAATAATCAAGCAAACATAGAAGAGGGATTTTATCATATTTATTCTTGTGTGGGAGAAAATAAAGTAGTTGACATTGATAACGCTTCAGAGTCCAATGGTGCAAATGTACAAATATATACATATAACAATACATGGGCTCAAAAATTTAAAATCTTAAAAGATAAAAATGGATATTATGAAATTATCAATAGAAAATCAGGAAAAGTATTAGATGTTAAAGATGGAAAAATATATAATGGAGCAAATGTATGGCAATATGAAAGAAATAATTCAGATGCTCAAAAATGGATGATTGAAAAAAATAGTGATGGAACTTATACTATTACTTCAAAATTAAATAATAAATATTGTTTAGATATTAATCAAGGAGAAAATAAAAATGGAGCAAATGTTCAGGTATATCAAAAAAATGGAACAACTGCTCAAAAATTTAAATTATCAAAAAATCAACCAAAAACAAGTAAAAAAGTGATTGAAGACGGTACATATAAGATTGTATCTGTTTCAAACAACACAAAAGTAATTGATGTTGCAGATGGTTCAACAGGAACAGGGGCAAATATTCAATTATATACAGACAACAGTACAGATGCTCAAAAATTTAAAATTACGTATGGAACAGATGGATATTATACCATTATCAATAAAAAATCAGGAAAATCAATGTCTGCAAAAGAAAATAATGTAAAACCTGGTGGAAATATTTTTCAAGGAAATCAAGTAAATACAGATGCACAAAAATGGATGATTGAAAAAAATTCTGATAATACATATACCATATTTTCTAAGCAAAGTGAATTATGTATAGATATAGCAAATGGAACAACTTCAAACGGTACAAATATTTGGGAATATACACCAAATGGCAGTAAAGCACAAAAATTTTACCTTATACCAGTCGAGACATTGAAAAGTGAACAAGTATTAAAGAATGGTGAATATACAATAAAAACATCTTTAAATGTTTCAAAGGCTATTGATATACAAAATGAATCAAAAAATTCATCAGCTAGTATACAATTAAATGATGAAAATAATGCTATATCACAAAGATTTGAACTTCAATTTGGAAACGATGGTTATTATAGAATTATTAATAAAAATTCAAAAAAAGTATTTGATGTGCAAGATGGCAATAAAGAAGCAGGTGCATATGTATGGCAATATCAACAAAATAATAGTAATGCACAAAAATGGATATTAAAAGATTTAGGAAATGGATATTATCATATTATTTCAAAATTAAACGGATTATATTTGACAGTAGAAAATTCTAAAACAAGTAATGGAACAAGATTGATGATGACAAATCCAAATAATCAATCAAATCAAAAATTTAAAATTTCAGAATATATATATGCAACACCAGAAAAAGATTCAATTGAAGATGGTATTTATCAAATTGTTTTGAAAAATAATTTGGTAGTTGATGTGGAAAATGCTACATATAATAATTATGGAAATATTCACATTTGGGCAAATAAAAAAGAACAACAACAAAAGTTTATGATAAAACAAATAAATAATACAGGATATTACGAGATTATTAATGTAAATTCAGGTAAAGCTTTAGATGTATATAATGGTAACCAGAAAATATCAACCAATGTAGACCAATATGAAAGAAATAATACAGATGCTCAAAAATGGATTATCAAAAATTGTGGAAATGGATATTATACCATTATTTCTAAATGTAATAATTTGGCTTTAGATGTCCAAGGAGGATTAACAAACAAAAATGGTACCAATATTCAAATGTACTTAAATAATGGAACAGATGCACAGAAATTCAAACTTCAAAAAATTGAAACCATAAAGGAAGATACCTATGAAATAGAAACAAAATTAAATTCTAATAAGGTATTAGATGTAGCATGGGGATCAACAGGTGATGGAGCAAATATCCAATTATATGATGCAAATAATGTAAATCAACAAAAATTTGTGTTAGATTATGATAATGGTGTATATATTATAAAAGCTAAACATTCAGGTAAAGCCTTAACAGTTGATACCAAGAACAATAATGTATATCAAAGTACATATCAAGGATCAGATAATCAAAAATGGAAGATTGAACCAGCCGGAAATGGATATTATTACATTATTTCTAAATATAATGGATTATACATAGATATTGATAATGCTAGTACAAAAAATGGAACCAATATCAAAGTATATCAAAAAAATGATAGTGCAAATGCTCAAAAATTCAAATTCTTTAAAGGATTTAGAACATTTTTTGAAGAAGGAACCTATGGTTCAAGTGGATTTAAAGTAGCAGGCGATTGGAGAGGTTCAGATTTAAAATATTATAAATTTGGAAAAGGAAATAATGTACTGTTTGCAACATTTTCAATTCATGGATTTGAAGATTCTTATTATAAAGATGGAAGTGAATTAACCTATATAGCAGAACAATTTAAAAATCACTTACAAAATACAACAGATGCCAATATCATTAATAATTGGACAATTTATATTTTACCAGACTTAAATCCAGATGGACAAAATCATGGATGGACAAACAATGGACCAGGAAGAACAACCTTTTATAGTTCTGCACCAGGAAATCAAGGAATTGATATGAATAGAAACTGGCAAACAGGAAGTAGTTATACAAGATATTATGATGCAAGAAATTATAATGGTACATCTGCATATCAGGCGTATGAAGTAAGAGCTTTAAGAGATTTTCTATTAAGTCATAAATCATCAACAGGACAAACCATATTGGTGGATTTACATGGATGGTTAAACGAAACAATTGGTGACAATGGATTAGGTAGTTATTATAGAAATTCTTATGGAATGAGCAAACATATATCTTCATATGGAACTGGATATTTAGTAAACTGGGCAAGACAATCATTAGGAAATGGGAATAGAACAGCAAGATCTGTATTAGTGGAATTACCACAAGTATATAGCCATCAAGATGTTTTAAACAGAGATTATGCAGGAAAATATATAAATGCAACACTAAAAATGTTAAGGGAGATTGGATAATGAAAAATAAAACAATCATGATAGCATTCATTATTTTGTTAATTATTATTTTAGTTGTTACTGTTATTGTATCTAAGCAAGAAAAAGAAGAAGAACAGCAAGTACAAAAAGAGCAAATTGAAGAGATTAAAAATGAAACAGGAGCAACAGCAGATACAAATATCTATGAAGTGGGAACAGAATATGATGGTAGAGAAGTATTACAAGTAAAGCCAGAAGTACAAGCACAAGCAGTATGGGCAGGGATAGAAAAAAATGCTTCTCCAACTGATGAAGAAACAAATACATTATGGAGTTCTAAACCAACAGAACCAGGCATATGGGTATCTCCAGATTCAAGGGATGCATTTTTAACAATATTGCAAGATAATGAAATTACGAATTTTAACATAAATGATGAAGGGTATTTATATAGAGAAGAAGCAAATCAAAATGATATGGCAAAAAGAATTGATGAAATGATAAATTCTGATAAAATATATATTATAGATATATCAGGAATTTGTTATATCAGAGATGAAATGACAGGAGAATTGGTGGCGTATCCATTTGAAGAAATGGATCCATACCAAGTTTGTGAACCATATTATTATGAGAATAATATCATTCTAGAAATCACAACAAATACTGCAGGAAAATTAACTAACCAGGAGATTTTATCAGCTATTGTTCAATACGAGTAAATAAAAAAATGTAAAATTTAAGAAAAAATTATAAAATATGCTTGTAATTTATTTGCATATATTGTAAAATGATGTCAGAAAAGGCAATATATGGTAACAACGATTATGAATAAAAGTTGGGGTATAGTATGCAAATAAAAAATATGAAAAATAAAATTGAAAATAAGGGACATGAGCCACATTAGGTTTGTGTCCTTTTTTAATTGTTTCTTATTGTGCCAAAAACAACATTGCATAGATAAATGCTTGTTCTCATCTAATAAAAATCTTATACAGAAAAATTACATTTCTTAAATACCAATAATAAATATTGGAGGTGATAAATTGAGTGTTTAAAAAATATAAAAGAAAGAGGTGATAAAATTAAAAATGAAATAGTAAAAATAATTTAAAAAGTGTAAAAGAATATGGAGCAAACAATGAAGAAGGAAATTCATTAGAGATACTTTATGAAAATAATACAACAAAATTTACAGATAACCAAGGATATAGTAATGTATACACTTTTAACAATGCTGGAAGAACAATTAGTATAGCTGATTTTGGAAAAGAAGGAAACAATGTCAATAATGCATATGGAAAGATGTACAAATATGGGACAAATGATGAAAGTAAAAATAAATTAACGTTAGAATCTAATTTAATATGTGTCAAAGAAATGCCAAATAATCTTGTGAAAAATCCATATTTTGACAATGGGTTGGATAATTGGCAAAAATTAGAAAATGCTGATTCAAATGAATGTGTCCTTAATATAGACAGTAATAACATATATAAAACCTGGGGAACAGCATATACAATTAAGAAGCTATATCAAAAAATAAATATATCTGGAAAAAAAGGAGATATATATAATTTATCTTATTGGGTTAAATCTTTTGGATTACAAGAAGAAGGGACTTCTGGAAAAAGCGTAAGAGTGACAATAGGGATTATTAGAAATGATGATTCTTTTCAATGGATAGATTCTTTTGTGAATACGGATACATCCCAATGGCAATATATGTCAGAAGAATTTATTGCAGACAGTGACTACAAAGCAATAACTATTTATTTAGTAAATAATTATAATGCAAATGATACATTTTGGGATAATATAGGTTTATTCAAAGATGAAAAAGGGAATAGTTATCAGTATGATAAAAATGGAAATATTGTATCTAGTAAAGATAACGCTCAACAAGAAAGTGCTTTTAAATATAGTTCAGAAGGTCAGGTGGCTAAATCTTTAAATCCTAAAGGTGGTAGTTTTGTATATGAATATGATTATAATCATAAAAACAGATTATTAAAAGCTATGAACACTATTGGACAAGAATATGAATTTGACTATGATAGTAAAGGCAATGTAGTATCTTCAAAAGTAGAAGAAGCAGACAAAGCGGTAATGCCAGAAAATAATAAAATATATAATATAAAATTTGCTAGCACTAATAGTACTATGGATGTTAGAAACTCAAGTACAGATAATGGAACCAAAATAGAACAATGGGAATTTGCTGAGGGATATAAGAACAAAGAATTTAAGTTTATAGAAAAAGAAGATGGCTATTTTAAGATATTAGCTAATCATTCTAATAAAGCAGTGGACTTAGATGTTGATACAGGAGTTATACAACAATGGACTGAAAGAAACTCTGATAATCAATTATGGAAAGTAATTGATAATGAAGATGGAACAATAAGATTAATCAACAAAGAAAAGGGAAATGATTATTGTATTTCTTTAGAAAATGATAATTCAAAAAATGGAACAAAAATTATAGTGTCTAAATGGGAAGGAAAATCAACTCAAAAATTGAAACTTTATGATATAGATGCCAATAACACATTATTAGATGAACAAGTTATAGAGTCAGGAGAAGTGTATAGGCTAAAAGCTAAAAATAGCGGATTATATTTAGAGGTTTCAGGAGATGCTAATACGAATTCTATGGAAATAACACAGCAAGAATATAAAAGTAATGAAAAGAAACAGCTGTGGAAAATTTCGAGAATTAAAGACAATACATATAGAATTACAAATCTAGCTAGTAATGAAGGAAAATCAATTGACGTAAGGTTAGGAGAAAATAACAATAACAATGTTATTCAAATATATGAAAGTTCAGAAAATAATTTGTCACAAGAATGGAAATTAGTAGACAATGGAAATAATACATTTTCAATTAGAAGCAAATTAAGTGGAACAGAAAGAACATTAACTATCCAAAATAATACTACAGATATTGGTGCAAAGGGAGTCATATATGACATAACAGGAGAAGCAAATCAAAGTTTCTACTTGGAAAAAACAGATTTAGTAGATATAGATGCAGGTTCTACATATAAAATAAAAGCAAAACATAGTGGAAAATATATTGGGGTTAAGACTGATAGTAGTTTAGAACAACAAGATAGTAATAATGAAGATAGTCAAAGATGGATATTAAAAAAACTGAATAATGGATATTATAAAATTGCTTCAAAAGCAGATACAACAAAAGTAATGGATGTAGAAAATATGGATACAGCCGAAGGAACAGATGTAAACATACATAGCGAATGGGGGCAAAAAGGAGAAAATAAAGCTCAAGAATTTGAATTTGTTCCTGTAGGGGATGGAAGTTTTGCAATAAAACCAAGATTAACAAATGGGAAAAGATGTTTAGATGTAGCAGACGCTTCAACAAGTAGTGGTGTTAAAATATGGTCGTGGAGTATTAATAATAGTTCTGCACAGCAATTCTTTTTAGAAGAAGTAATGCCATCAGAAGAGAAAAAATATATAGAAACAACAGGTGAATATTCAACAGATGGTAGATATTTAACAAAACAAACAGATGAAGTTGGAAATGACATCAATTATGTATATGATGAAAATAAAGGGGTAGTAACCAAAGAAATTGATTCTAACAATGGAGAAACCATTTATAATTATGATGTAAATACAGATTTAACAACACAAGTTTCAAAGCAAGTAGGAGAAAAAACATATACAAATCAATATACCTATGAAAATGATAATATAAAAACAATTAAACATAATGGAATCACATATGAATTTGTATATGATGGATATGGAAATGTAAAAGATATAAAACTTGGAAATCAGAGTTTAAAAACTACAATATATGATAGTAAAAATGGAAATTTATTGCAATCTACTTATGGAAATAATCAAAATGTAAAATATCAATATGATAGATTTAATAGAATTATAAAAAAAGAAAAAACAACTGGAAATATAGAATTTAGTTATGATGCAAAATCAAACTTAAAAACTGTAAAAGATAATACAACAGGAATTATCACGAATTATAGCTATGATTTAGCAAATAGAATGACAAAAGCAGAAAATAATAAGGGCTTGACAATTTCATATGAATATGATGATAATAGCAATATAAATAAAACAGAATATAAGCTAAATGATAAAACCAATATCATAAATCACAATTTTGATAGTGATAATAACATCAATAGCATCCTATTTAACAATAGTGTAGTAAAAATGAATTATGATAGATTAGCAAGAGGAACAAGTAGAGATATCATAAACGAAAAAGGAACCTATAGAACACAATATGGATATAAAAATACAGAAACACCAAACAAAACAACAACCATATTAGAAAGTATCAAAAACGGAAATAATGAAGCAATCTGCTATACCTATAACAATATGGGATATATTGAAACTATCAAAAATGGAAATGAACTTCTTGCAAAATATCAATATGATGGATTGGGACAATTAACAAGAGAAAATAACAAAGAACAAGAAAAAACAATTACATATGAATATGATACTGGAGGAAATATCTTAAACAAAAAAGAATATATCTATACAGAAGGAGATATTACAACACAGCCAACAAAGGTAATAGAATACATATATAATAATGCAAACTGGAAAGACCAATTAACAACATATAATGGAAAAGAAATTACATATGACCCTATTGGAAACCCATTAACATATGATGGAAACACTTACACATGGCAAAATGGAAGAGAATTAACAGGTATACAAAACACAGAGAAAGGACTAAATATAAGCTACAAATACACAGATGATGGTATTAGAACAGAAAAAACGGTTAATGGAGAAACAACAACTTATCATTTAGATGGAGAAATTGTTATTTATGAAATCAAAGGAAATGATACAATCTATTATCAATATGATAGCAATCAAAATCTAATTGGATTTAAGTTAAATGATGAGCAATATTACTACATACGAAATGGACAAAATGATATTATAGGTATATTAGATAACAGTTTAAATCAAATAGTTAGCTATACCTATGATACATGGGGAAAACTAATTAGCATTAAGGATGGACAAGGTAATGATGTAACAAATAATACAAACCATATAGGATACAAAAATCCATACAGATACAGAGGTTATAGATATGACACAGAAACAGGTTTATATTATTTGCAGAGTAGATACTATGACCCAGAGATGGGTAGGTTTATTAATCAAGATGAATTAACATCAACAGGACAAGGCTTATTAGAACATAATATGTATGCATATTGTAATAATAATCCAGTTAATATGACAGACGTGACAGGAAATGTAGCAGGAATTATTTCGATACGGAAGTATTGTTACGGGAATATATAAAGGAATTGTTGCAGCAGTAGCTACGTGGTGTTCAATAGAAGTATCAAAAGCAACATCAAAAGTGGTATTAAAAGCAACATCAAAGGCAACGACAAAAAGCTCTACAAAAAGTAGTAATAAAAATACTAGACAGCATACAGTATACAAATTGGTAGATCAAATAACTAATAAAGTGGAATATGTAGGAAGGACTAAAGATCCAGATAAAACAAAAATAAGACATCAATTTAATGTGGCAAGAGCAAATTTAGACTTTAAGCCGATTGTACAAAATCTAAATTGGTATGAAGCAAGATCTTTGGAGCAATATTTTATTGAGTATTATAAAACTAAAAATAGAGGAAATCCAATGAATAATCAAATAAATGGACTAGCTCCAAAATATTGGAATAGACCAGAATATTCAGAATATTTGATATATGGATTGAAGGCACTATCTTCAGAAGATATTACATATGTCGGAGAATAAATTATAGGAGGAATTTATATGGGAGCATGGGGAACAGGGTTGTATCAAGATGATACAACCTGTGATATAAAAGATGAATATATAACATATTTACAAATCGGAATGACGAATGAAGAAGCAACAAAAAAAGTAATAGAAGAAAATGAATGGTGTTTTGAAGACGAAGAAGAAGGAGCATTGCTATGGTTTGCATTAGCAGATACGCAATGGAAATATGGGAGATTGATTGATGAAGTAAAACAAAAAGCAATAGAATGTATAGATTCAGGAATAGATTTAGAAAAATGGAAAGAAGAAGATGAAAAACTATGCGAAAAACGTAAAAAGGTATTAGAAGCATTAAAAGAAAAATTAAATTCAGAGCAACCACCAGAAAAGAAAGTGACAAAGATGAAGTTTTTTAGAGCACACTGGAAAGTAGGAGATATATTATCATATCAGATATTGAATGAAAAGTTAAAAAATCATAAATGGTATGGAAAATATATTTTATTAAAAGTAGTATGTATGTATAGAACTAATATAGGAAGTTTGCCGAAAGATATATATTATAATGAACATGATATGATAAGTTTATATAACTGGATAGGAGATAAAAAACCAGATTTAGAATTAATAAAAAATTTAAAAATAATTCCATTTTCAGAATATGATGATATGGTGTTTGGAAAAACCACAGATATGGTAGCAACGGTTTTGCTATCAAAAAAAGAGTTTAAAAAGTTAAACATAGAAGTAATAGGAAGAGAAGAAAGTAATATACAAAAAAGGTACAGTTTACCAGTAGGATACAATAAATATAACTTTGATGATAGAATAATAAGAGCTCTAGAAAGGGAAAAGAAAAAAGGGAATCTAATAGAAGATATTGAATAAATGTAGAAAAATGAATTAAAAAAAGTATATAACTGATGAAAATGATAACGTTACTATGAAAGGATGAAAAATATGGGAGCATGGGGAACAGGGTTGTATCAAGATGATACAACCTGTGATATAAAAGATGAATATATAACATATTTACAAATCGGAATGACGAATGAAGAAGCAACAAAAAAAGTAATAGAAGAAAATGAATGGTGTTTTGAAGACGAAGAAGAAGGAGCATTGCTATGGTTTGCATTAGCAGATACGCAATGGAAATATGGGAGATTGATTGATGAAGTAAAACAAAAAGCAATAGAATGTATAGATTCAGGAATAGATTTAGAAAAATGGAAAGAAGAAGATGAAAAACTATGCGAAAAACGTAAAAAGGTATTAGAAGCATTAAAAGAAAGATTAAATTCAGAGCAACCAAGAGAGAAAAAAATAACAAAAATGAAGTTTACTAGAGCACATTGGAAAGTAGGAGATATATTATTATATCAAATATTAAATGAAGAATTAAAAGAACATAAGTGGTATAAAAAATATATTTTATTAAAAGTAGTAGGAAAGGAAAAATTATACTCAGGAAATTTACCAAGAGATATATATTATTATGAAGAAGATATATTAAGTCTATATAATTGGATAGGAAACCAAAAACCAGATATAAAAACAATAAAAAGATTACAAATAATTATGCTAGATGAATTTATGGATGGAGACAATAAAGAAATAGAAAAATATATTGGAGTATTTTATCCAACAAAAAAAGAATTAAAAAAGTTAAATATAGAAGTATTAAAAAATGAGAAAAGAGATATATATTCTCAACAAATGATTGAAGAAAAAGGATTAGGAAGAAGTTTTTATAATATATATAACTTTGATTATGAAATAATAAGAGCTCTAGAAAGGGAAAAGAAAAAAGGAAATTTAATTGAAGACTTTTATTAAAAATAAAAGAAAAAATAAGAAAAAGATTTAGTAGATGTAAAGCAAATTATATTTAAAAATTATGACATCATAAAAGAAGAAGATAATATTTGTCAATCTGTTTGGCTATACAATGAGGTATATATAAAAGATAATGGCTATGAAATCCATATATTACTAGAAAATATAAAAGGAAAACTAATTGATTTCATAGTAGGTACAGATGATGTTATATATATGAAAGAATAAGTATAAAGGTAGAAATAAAATGAAAATAAATGAATTTGATTATAAAAACAAAGAAAAAATTAATAAAATTTATTTACACGATACGTGCATTAATAGATTTGATATCCATATACAAGATAGAGAAATTTATATTGGATTAGATGAAAAACTTTATGGGAGATTCTATGAATTATCTTTTAAAAATGTAGTGAAGCTAGAAATGTATAATTTGAATCTATGGTATGGTGGATATACTGGTACTGTATTAGATATACATTTAAGTAATTATGATGTGAAAGAATATATACATAATATGGAGAAAGAAGAAAAAGAGAAATTTGAAAAACTAAATCCATATAATTATGAGTTTCAATATAATGAAGAGAAAATTAATAAGATGTTTGCTGTTGAATTTATGTTAAAAAATGGAGATAAAATAACAATTATATGTGAAGGACTTATTTTTACAAATTTATCAAGAGAAGACGCTGAAAGAGATGATTCAAACAAAAATCTAGAAAATTAGGGAGCTGAATTAATATGATAAGAGAAAATGATTGGAGATTGCAAGGGCAAGAAACCTATTTAAGAGATAAAACTTTATATCATAAAAAATATGTTAAATTTTCAGATGAATGGGAACATGAACATTGTGAATTTTGTGGAGAAAAAATTAGTGAATATGATGGAGATTTAAATGAAGGATATTGTACAGAAGATGAAAAATATTGGATATGTAAAGAATGTTATAATGATTTTAAAGAAACGTTCAATTGGAAATTAGTAAACAAAATATAAAAAATAAAAAAAGGGGATTAATGTGATAAGAGGAATAAAATTTGAGATACCAAATGAGTGGGGATATGTGTTAAAAGATATATTAAAAAATATAGATAGGAGAGAAAGATAAAAATGGATGTACATGACAATAAAATATTAGCATATACTGTTGATTTTGAAAATAAAGAAATTACTATGAAGACAATCAATATAAAGCATGAAATTATATTTGTAAAATTTAAAGATGTATTAGTTCATTATTTTGAAATGGCAATGCCTGACAGCATTATATTTGATATAGATGAATATGAAGGAAGAAAAGTGGTAAAAGAAGAAAGAGAGTTATTAAAGAATACAAAGGCTTTTTGTTGGCCTCTAGCTTATGAAAACGAAAATGATTTGATTGAAAAATTGGAAGGATACAAATATTATATAATTAATTCTTCATCAGGACTAACTGGCTGGGTTTTAGCCAAAAGTATAAAGCTTTATAAAGAATAAAAAAAGATAAAAAAAGCAGTTAATTAGCTTAGCTAAAAGACTGCTTTTATTCTGGTATAGAAAAAATTGAGTTTTTCCTATACCAGAACGTCGTTTCGCTCTAAAGGTTGCACACAATTTTAGTAAAGTAAAATTGGCACCGAACAATGACGCGGACTTTAAAATATAACAAACAGAAATAATGTCTAAGAAAGTCCGCTATTGTTCTTGCAAAAAAACCAATATAATGATAATATAATGAAGAAAAATAATGTCTAAAAATAGAGGAGAAGTTTCGATGAAAAAATTGTTGTTTTCAGCACATAATTTAGACTTAGGTGGAATAGAAACAGCACTTGTTACACTAGTCAATTACTTATCAAACCAAGGTTATGATGTAACAATTGCATTAGAGAAAAGAGAAGGTGTCTTTTTAGAAAGACTTCATAAAGAAATAAAGATCATAGAATACAACACAAATACGAATAAAAATATTATAATAAGAAAATTATGTAATTTATGGAACAGAATAAAATTTATTGTAAAATATAAAAATAAATTCGATTTTTCAGCAAGTTTTGCTACCTATTCTTTAGCAAGTAGTTTTATGGCAAGAACCGCTTCTAAAAATTCTGCTTTATGGGGACACTCAGATTATTTTACATTATATCAAGGAAACACAGAAGAAGTAAAAAAATTTTTTCAGGATATAAAAGTAGAAGAATTTAAACATATTATATTTGTAACGCAAAAAGGAGCAAATACATTTTTAGAAATATTTCCAAACTTTAAAGAAAAAACAATTATCTGTAACAATTTCATTGATGGAGAAAATATTATAAAAAAATCTCATGAGTTAGTAGAAGATGCACAAAAAGAAAATATACCAACATTTTTAAATGTAGGCAGGCATGAAGAAAGAGCAAAAAAACTAACCAGGATTATTGAAGCTACAAAAATGTTAAAAAAAGAAAATTATCAATTTAGAGTATTGTTTATCGGAGACGGAGAAGATACGGACTTATATAAACAAAAGGTAAAAGAAGAAAATTTAGAAGATACCATTTTCCTTTTAGGAAGAAAAGAAAACCCATATCCATATTTTACAATTAGTGATTGTGTAATTTTATCTTCTGAGTATGAAGGATATCCTGTTGTATATTTAGAAAGTTTTGTATTAAACAAACCCATTATCACAACAAAAGTATCTGACTATGAACAAGTAGAAAAGGGAAGAGGTATTGTAGTAGAAAAAAATACGCGGAGCGATCTATAATGCAATGAAAGATTTTATAGAAAATGGATATGAAATTAAAAATCAATTTGATTATCAAACATATAATCAAGAAATATTAAACAAATTAGAAAATCTATTTTAAAAAGAAAGATGGAGAGAATATTGAAAAAATTAAGTATTATTATTCCTGTATATAATGCAGAAAAAACATTGAAAAAATGTATCGATTCAGTTTTAAGACAAAAAGATGAGAATATAGAAATTGTATTAGTTAATGATGGAAGTAAAGATTCTTCAGATAAAATCATACAAGAATATAGAGAAAAAAATCCTAAAGTGATTTCTTACTATAAAAAGAAAAATACTGGTGTGGCAGATACCAGAAACTATGGGATAAAAAAAGCAAAAGGAGAATATATTTTATTTTTAGATGCAGATGACTATCTAGATATCCATCTATATGGTTTAGTTAAACAATATATGGAGAAAGGTATCGAGTTAATCAAATTTAAATTACAAAGAGAAGATACCAAAGGAAATGTAATAGAAAAAGTGGATGGACCTGTATTTGAAGATAAAACAGGTGAAGAAGGATTTGAAGAGTTATATGCAACTGATGTTTTACTAGATTCTCCTTGTGTATATGTGATAAAGAAAGATATATTTGCAAGGAATAAGCTAGCGTTTAAAGTTGGAACAGAACATGAAGATTTTGGGCTAATGCCATTTGTAATTGTTCTTGCAAAAACCATGATTTCTATTAATTTTTATGGTTATCACTATGTACAAGTAGAAAATAGCATTACAAGAAATGAACAGTATGAAAAAACAAAGAAAAAGGCACAGGATGTTTTAAAACAATATGATGAAGCTCTAGTAAAAATAGATAAATATAAATTAAATAAACATATAGCAGAAATTTTAAAAACATATTACACAAATGCCATTTTATTAAAGACAGAAACTTTAAAGAAAAAAGATCAAAAAAGTTATATAAAAGAAATTAGAAAAAGAAAAATGACAAAAAATATTAAAGCAAAAAATGCAAAACAATTATTGAGAAAATTAATTTTAAACTTAAATATCAAGTGGTATTTAAGTCTAAGAAGAAAGGTAAAATCATGATAAAGGTTAGTGTCATTGTTCCATTTTTTAATGTAGAAAATTACATAGAAAAATGCTTAAAGTCCTTAGTTAGTCAAACCCTAGCAGATATAGAAATTATACTTGTAAATGATGGAAGTGAAGATAAATCAGAAGAAATTGCTAAGAAATTTGTAGAAACATATCCAGATAAAATTACTTATTTAAAGAAAGAAAATGGTGGTTTATCAGATGCTAGAAATTATGCAATACCAAAAGCTAGAGGAGAATATATTGCCTTTTTAGATTCTGACGATTATGTAGAAATCAATATGTATGAAGAAATGTATAACAAGGCAAAGAAAGAAAACTTAGACTATGTAGAATGTGATTTTTTATGGGAATATCCAGATAAGGTTTTAGAAAGTAAAGGAAAAATATATGACAACAAAAAAGAAATGTTTATTCATACAAGAGTGGTTGCATGGAACAAATTAATCAAAAGAGAAATCATCCAACAAAACAAAATTGAATTTCCAAAAGGCTTTCGTTATGAAGATGTTGAATTTTTCTATAAGTTATTACCCAATATACAAAATTATGGAATTGTTGAAAAACCATTTATTCATTATGTACAAAGAGAAAATTCCATTTCTAATGTACAAAATGCAAGAACAAAAGAAATTATTGATGTGTTAGGACATGTGATAGATTATTATAAAACAAATAATCTATTTGCGGAATATAAAGAAGAGATAGAATATACTTATGCAAGATATATTTTATGTAGTTCCATGCTTAGAATGGTCATGATAGAAAATAAAAAAGAAAGAAAAGAAATGATTCATTTAGCATGGGAATCATTAAATACACAATTTCCAAACTGGAAAGAAAATTTGTATTTAAAAGAAAAAGGCTTGAAAAACTTATATATGAAAACTGTAAATAAATTTACTTTGAAAATGTATACAAGTTTAGCAAGAATGAAATTTATTAGGAAGAAGTTACAAGAAAAATTTGTTTAGGTTGATTGAAAAATAATTAAAATTTAATTCTTTCCTAACCCTAATTGTATCATGAGAAAGGAATGGATACTAAACATGAAAAAAATACTATTTGGAATAACTAGCTTAACGCTTCGGTGGAGCAGAAAGAGTGTTAGTAGATATAGCAAATGCATTAAGTGATACATTTGATATCACT
Organism: uncultured Clostridia bacterium; assembly: GCA_944387445.1. Taxonomy (GTDB): domain Bacteria; phylum Bacillota; class Clostridia; order TANB77; family CAG-508; genus CAG-269. The sequence goes on from CALXEX010000018.1 coordinate 17,088, forward strand.
ATATTTACGATATATGGAAAAGGCGAGTTAGAAAAAAGTTTAAAACAAAATATTAAAGTAAAAAGAATATTTGAAGGTACTTATAAAGAATTAACAAAGTTACAAAAAATTAGCATTCCTTTAAAAATATTATTATTTCAAAAATCGTATTACAAAAAATATATACAAGGAGATTATGATATAGAGATAGCATTTTTAGAGGGGCCAATTACTAGGTTGTTCAGTACAAAGAATCATAATACAAAGAAAATTGCTTGGATTCACAATGATATTTCAAGGGTATATGGAAATGACTTAAAAGCGAAAATAAAGCTAATGATAGATAAAAGTATATATAACAAATATCAAAAATTAATATTTGTTAGCAAAGATAATAAAGAAGTGTTTGATATACGATATCCGGATATAAAACCTTCAGAAGAAGTGATTTATAACTATATTAATCCTGAAAATGTTATAGAAAAAGCAGAAGAAACGATTGATTTTACATTTGACCATAACCAAATAAATTTTTTGACAGTTGCAAGATTAGTGGAACAAAAGGGAATTGATAGATTAATTCGTATTCATAGAGAATTAATAGCAAATCATTATGATAATAAATTTTATATTATTGGTGATGGACCAGAAAGAGAAAAACTAGAAAAATTAATTACAGAAGAGCATTTAGAAAAAACATTTATTTTATTAGGCGCAAAGGAAAATCCATATCCATTTATGAAACAAGCTGACATATTTTGTCTACTATCTAACTTTGAAGGATATGGTATGGTACTAGAAGAAGCAAAAATCTTAAATAAACCAATTATGATAACCAATACTGCAGCAAGAGAAGCTGTTAAAAATTATAAAAATGCTATAATTGTAGAAAATGATGAACATGAAATTTATAACAAATTGAAATATATCATTGAAAACAAGGTTACATCTTTTGGAGATGAAAAACAAATATATGATAATATAGATATCATAGAAAAATTAGAAAAATTATTAAAGGAAGAATAATATGAAATTATCCATTATCACACCTACCTATAATAGAGCAAATATGCTTAAGAGTTTATATACAAGTATTGTGAAAAATATAGAACAACATGAAGAAGTACAAAAAAAAGTACAAATCCAGTGGCTTATCATGGATGATGGCTCAACAGATAATACAGCTGAAATTACGGAGCAATTTAAAAAGGAAAATAAATTTGAAGTTCAATATCACAAACAAGAGAATCAAGGGAAGATGTCTGCAATTAATCATGTTATAAAACATGCAGAGGGAGATTTAATTGTAGAATGCGATTCTGATGATCTCTTTTCAGAAAATGCCTTTTATGATATTTTACAAGCCTATTATGAGACAAAAGAAAGAAAAGACTTGTATGGTTTATGCTTTTTAAAATATGATACTAATAGGAAAAATATAGGTAATACATTTCCTAAAGAAGAAACCACGATGTTTGATCTATATTTTAAAGAACAAGAAACAGGTGAAAAAGCAATTGTATTTTTTGCAAATATCAGAAAACAATATCAATACAAAATTGAAAATTATGAAAAGTTTTCTACAGAAGCGAGAATGTATCATGAAATGGATTTAAAATATAAAATGAAATGTTATAATAAGCCGATTATGATATGTGATTATAAAGAAGATGGTTATACAAAAAACATCAAAAAGATTTTTAAAGAAAATCCTTATGGTCACTTTGCTTATTTTAAAGAAATTTTAGAACAACATGATATGTCAGGTGTTTCATTTAAAAAGAGATTATATGTTATTAAACATTATATATTGTTTGCAACATTAACTAAAAGCAAGAATTTAATCACAAATGTTAAAGGTGTAAAAAATAAAACTTTGATAGGATTACTATTATTTCCAGGAAAAATAGCAACAAAGATTAAATTTAAATAAAGGGGGCTTCATTATATATGAAGAAAAATGTATTGATTTGTTTAGAAAGATTAGATATTGGAGGTGTAGAAACTTTTGTGCTTAACCAAGCAACGGTTTTACTTTCAAAAGGACATACTGTTGTTATACTTGCCAAAAAAGGTTTATATACGGAAAAATTAGAACAAAAAGGAGCCATATGTATTGATTTTACATTTACATTAGAAAGCAATTTTGATATAGAAAAAACGAAACAAATTCAAGAAATTATTAGAAAATATGAAATTAATGAAGTCCACATAAATCAATTTCCATGCATTTTATCTGCAATGCCAGCCAGTATACTTTCAAAAGTTCCATATATAGCATATTCTCACAGCATTATAAGTGGTACATATGAATGGTTTATGTCTACATTTGATATTTACAACTATATATTTCGATACTATTTTATGAATGCTTATAAAATAGTAGCAATAACGCAATATGCAAAAAATGAAATAATAAAAAAATTTCAAATTCATGAAAATATGATTGAAATTATTAATAATAGTATTGATTTTAAAGAGACAGATATGATTAGAATACAAAAAAAGAATAACAAAAAGAAATTTTTATTAATTAGCCGTTTATCCAAAGAAAAGGAAAAATCTTTGTATAATGGTGTAGAATTATTTAATGCTTATCAAAAAAAAGTAAAAGATGCTAATTTAGCAATTATTGGAGATGGAGATTATAAGGAAATATTACAAAATTATATTGAAGAAGAAAAAATTAAAAACGTAGAATTTAAGGGAGTAAGTACAGATATTTTAAAGGATATGAACGACTACGACATTGTAATAGGTCTGGACCGTTGCATTCTAGAAGCAATAGCAATGAAAAAGATATCAATAATAATTGGCTATAAAGAGTTAAAAGGAATTATAACATTAAACAATATAGAAGAGGCAAGTATAGAAAATTTTTCCGGAAACAATTTATTAATTAAAAGTAAAGAACAAATTATAGAAGAATTAATAAATTATACAGATGATGAAATAGAAAAAATTGTTGAAGAAAATTATCGTTTTACTAAAAAACGTTTTGATGCACAGATAAATTATGATGTTTTTACTAAAAATGATAAATTTAAGAAAAAATATGAAGATATTGATATATTAAAGTATATATTGAAACAACAAGAAAAAATGGATATACTTATTGAACAAATTAAAAATAAAAATAGTTGTATAGAATTATATAAAAAGCAAATTATAGAGAAAGAAAATTGTATAAGTAGTTTAAAAATTGAGAAAGTAGAAAGTGAAAGATTACAAGAAGTATATAAACAGGAGTTACAAAAAATTTATGGGAGCAAGCGATGGAAATATACTAGCCAAATAGCTAAAATGGTAAATAAAATTAGAAGACTAAAAGGTTGATTTTTAAAATGACTATTGTTATAATTATGCGAAGAAGGAGAAGAAGGCAAATTATGAGTAAAGAATATAAAATTATAGTAGATGATGTATATAAAACATTTAATGTATATTTAGATAAAGCAAATACAATAAAAGAAAAGTTGTTATTCTTATTTTCAAGAAATAAAAAAGAAAAAAGAGAAGTTTTAAAAGGAATTAATTTAAAAGTGAAAAAGGGAGAAGTTGTTGCTTTAATTGGTACAAATGGAAGTGGAAAATCAACCCTTTTAAAATTGATGACTAAAATTATTTATCCGAACAAAGGAAAAATTACAACAGAAGGAAAATTGACATCTTTATTAGAGTTAGGCGCAGGATTTCATCCAGACTTTTCAGGAAGAGAAAATATTTATTTTAATGCTTCCATATTTGGTTTAACCAAAAAAGAGATTGACAAAAGACTTGATGATATTATAGAATTTTCAGAATTAGGACCATATATAGATAATCCTGTTAGAACATATTCTTCAGGAATGTATATGAGACTGGCATTTTCTGTTGCGATAAATGTAGATGCAGATATTTTATTAATAGATGAAATTTTATCTGTAGGAGATGAACATTTTCAAAATAAATGTTATGAAAAAATGAGAGATTTAAAAAGTCAAGGAAAAACCATGGTATTTGTTACACATAGTATGCAAACTGTAAAACAATTATGTGATAGAGCAGTTTGGTTATGTGATGGAACAATAAAAATGGATGGACCAACAGAAGAAGTAGTAGATGAATACATTAAAGAAACAAAATAGAGGAGGACTTTTTTACATGAATGAAGAAGAAAAATACTTTGACTATACAATGATGCCGGGAAAAACGTTAAGAAAACAAAAATCAATTAATGATGGAAAACCAATTATTAGCATTATTACAGGATATTATAATTGTAAACAATACATCAGAGAAACAGCCAATTCTATCATAAATCAGACGTTTCCTTATTGGGAATGGATTATTATTGATGATGGAAGTACAGAAGAGGGAACAAAAGAAACACTAGACGAAATTGCAAAACTAGATAGTAGGATTAAAATTTACCATGAAAAAAATAGAGGAAGAATTGCAACAAGAGATTTCGCTATTACAAAAGCAAATTGTGATTTATTATTTATTCTAGATGCAGATGATGCCATTGATAGAACAATGCTAGAATGTAGCTATTGGACATTGCAGACAAATCCAAAAGCTTCTTGGGTTTATGCAGATATGGTAAATTTTGATGGACAAGAGTTTTTATGGAGACAATTATTTGACATCCATACAGAAAAAAAAGAAAATATTTTACCAGTTTGTTCTTTAGTTAGAAAACAAGCAATCTTAGATGTTGGTGGATATGGAGCAGTTGATGAAGATGTTCACGAAGATTGGCATTTATGGCTTAGAATGTTAGAAAAAGGATATTTTCCAATTAGAATGAATTATTATGGATTTTGGTATCGTAAAAAGAAAGAAGGCGGGATACTAGATTCTATCAATAATGATAAAAAAAGAGATGAACATGCAAAAGCAGAAATCGCAAAACAAGCAAAAAAAATAAAGAAAGAAATATATGCGATTCAATTTCCTACAACGACAAAATCTAATTTTGATTCTTATCCATATATATTTGATTGGAATAGAAAACCGATTAATCAAAAAGGAGAAAAAATAAGATTATTATTTATATTCCCTTGGTTTAGAGTAGGAGGAGCAGATAAATTTAATTTAGATTTAATTTCTAGATTAGACCAAAATAAATTTGACATTACCATTGTAACAACTGAGGTTTCAGAATATATATGGAGACAAAAATTTGAAAAATATGCAGAAGTTTTTGATTTAACAAGCTTTTTACATAGACAGGATTGGCCAGCATTTATTCATTATTTAATGAAATCTAGAAATATAGATATTGTAATGAATTCTAATAGTTATTTTGGATTTTATGTGATACCTTGGCTAAAATCTGAATTTCCTGAAGTGGTATTTACAGATTATCTTCATAGTGAAAATAAAAGTTGGAGAAACGGAGAATACCCAAGAGATTCTACAGCAATTGATGGATTTTTAGATAGAACATATACTTGTACAAAAGTGTTAAGAGAATCTATGAAAAAGAATATGGATAGAACAATTGACAATGTAAAAACGGTATATATAGGTGTTGATGAGCAAGAATTTGAACAATCAAAGGTGAATATTTCTGACAATGAAGATTTAAACAGGGTAAAAGATAGATTAAAAGGAAAAAAGACGATCCTATTTTTATGTAGAATATCAGAAGAAAAACGTCCAATTTTTATGGTAGAAGTATTTAAAAAATTAGTAGAAAAGGATAATTCTCTCATATTACTTGTAGTGGGTGATGGACCAGAATTAAAAGAAATGAAAAATACAGCGAAAAAAGAGGGAATCTATGATAATATCATATTTTTTGGAATGCAGAAAAACGTCAAATCATTTTATAAAATTGCAGATGTAACTGTTATTTGTTCTTTGGTTGAAGGACTAACCATTACAACTTATGAATCTTTAGCAATGGAAACACCAGTTGTCACAGCAGATGTTGGAGGACAAAAAGAATTAGTAGATGATACATGTGGAAGAGTAGTAGAAAATATACAAACTGCTGAAAATGGATATTTTAATAGAGATTATCAAGAAGAAGAAATTAATCGTTATGTAAAAGCAATTGAAGAAGTTCTGGCTAATCCTACATTAAAAGAGAATTGTCGATCTAAAATTTTAGAAGGATATACACTTAGTCACATGGCAGAAACGTTTACAAAAGAATTTGAGGAATTTGCAAAAACGGGAAGCAAAATAAATCCACTAAGTGTTGTAAATAAAGATTTATATAAACAGTATATTGTTTTATATAATCAAGTAGATGTCCGAAATTATTTTCCACAAGAAGGTGGAAATTATTCAGAAATAGATAGTTTAAGGAGCTATAAGATTTCACAATTAAAAGGAAGATTATGGCAGATTCCATTATGGAGAGGATTTATAAAAATTTTACAAAAATTAGGTATAACCAAAATGTTAAAAAAGACAAAAATCAAAGAAAAAATCAAAAAGATTATATAAAATAGAGGAGTTATCAGATGATAAATGTATTTAAGAACTTATATAATTATCGAGAATTATTAAAAACAAATGTAAAAAAAGAAATTAGAGGAAAATATAAAAATTCATTTTTAGGGGTTTTATGGTCATTTTTAAATCCATTATTACAGATATTAGTATATGCGATTGTATTTCAAATGATTTTGAAAAATCCTCAGGAAGATTATGCAATTTTTATTTGTTGTGGATTGATTCCATGGACCTTTTTCTCATCTGCAATTAGTAGGTCAGCTTTTACAATGGTGGAAAATGGAAATATATTGAAAAAAGTATATTTTCCAAGAGAAATTTTACCAATATCTATTGTAACGAGTGAGGCAGTGAATTTTTTAATTTCAACAATTATTATTATTGCATTTGTTGTTTTTGGAGGATTAGGAATTAGTAAATATATTGTGTTTTATCCACTAGTACTACTAGCACAATATTTATTACTGATTGCAATTTCATTAATTGTATCTAGTATATCTGTTTATGTAAGAGATTTACAACATTTAATAGGTGTTGCACTTCAATTGCTATTTTATGCAACGCCAATTGTATATTCAGCAGATACAATACCAGCTAATTTTCAATGGATTTTAAAATTAAATCCAATGACATATATTATTGAAGCATATAGAGATATGTTCTATACACAAACAATGGTAGATGTGCCAGCTTTATTAATATTAATTGCGATTTCATTAATTGGATGTGTTATTGGATATTTAATTTTTAACAAACTACAAAAGGGATTTGCAGAACAATTATAGATACTGTGTGTAGAAAAATCTGAACAGTACATAAGATAAAAGTTGATTTTTCTATATAATAAGAAATTTATACTGTTTAAGGAGATTAAGATGAAAAATATAGATAAAACAATTGTGACAGAACTAATAAAAAAATCAGCGATATTTTTATTAATAGAAATGGTAGCACTATTAACAATAACAACCGCATTATTTTTTGTAAATGTTACAGTTACAGGTTTTCATTTACCGATAATTACAATGATTGCGATAGGTATTACATTACTTTTTTATAAAAAAGACAATATAAAAATAAATGTTGTAGCAATTTTAATAGGATTGGTTATATTTGCAGGTGTGACGCTTATTGAAGGCAAAATATATGATACAACTGCTGATGGAAACACATATCACAAATTAGCCATTGGAGCTTTGAAAAATGGATGGAATCCAAATTATGAAGATAGTAAAGATTTTGATATAGAGGATGGAAATCCATTTGATATATCAGAAGAAAATATTAATACATTATGGATAGATCATTATGCAAAAGGAACAGAAATATTTGCTTCTGTTATTTATGCATTTACTGGAAATATAGAAAGTGGAAAAGGTTATACTGTTTTACTTATGTATATTGCTTTTGGAATTTTATTCTCATATTTATACCAAAATAAGAAAATAAATCTAATAGCAAGTTTAGCGGTTTCTATCTTATTACCTTTTAATGCAATAACAATTGTACAGACATTTAATTATTATGTAGATGGAGCATTAATGATTTCTATTTTATTAATTTTATTTGCTTGTATTGTTGAAAGCTTAGGAGAAAAGGAAAATCAGAAGGAAAATCTATTGCTTCTGGCTAGTAGCATTTTGCTATGTATTAATGTGAAATTTACAGGATTAGCATTTGCTGGAATATTTTGTTGTGTATTTTATATTTATTGGATGATAAAAGCTGGCAGACAAGGAAAAGAAGAATTGCTAAAACAATTTAAAACCTATACTATTTTTTATGTTATAACAGTTGTTGTTTCTATTGGAATTGTAGGATATTCTTCTTATATGAGAAATATGATTGACCACGGAAATCCATTATATCCATTATATGGAGAAGGACATGTAGATAATATGGTCGTACAAGAACAACCATCTTCTTTTGCAGACAAAAACCATTTAGAAATCTTTTTGATATCTATGTTTTCAAAAGGGGTAAATGTATCACCTACATATTCTACTGCAAATGTACAACCTACTTTAAAGATACCATTTACAACTTCTATAGAGGAAATTGAAAATTATAGTATACCAGATATTAGAATGAGTGGATTTGGACCATTATTTAGTGGGATTTTCATTCTATCAATCATAGGAACCATTTATATGATTGTTAGATTGGTGAAATCTAAGAATTGGAACTTATTGATTCCATATTTAATCATATTAGGTGTTACAGCAATACTAATATTAGCTTTAGATGGTGGATATTGGGCAAGATATATACCATATTTCTATGCGGTTCCTATTATCGTACTTACATATTTATTATGGGATAAACATAAAAAAGTACACTATGCTCTAGGAATTTTATTAGCCATCATCATGTTTATAAATGTTGGACTTGTATCTTATACTACTATAAAAAGTACAAAAAGTAATGATGCCTATGTAGGTCAAAGAATTAATGAATTTGTACAATATTGTCATGATCATGAAATGGTAGAAATCCAATTAAATCATAGTGGGGTACAAGGTGCCTTATATAATATTGACGATAGAGATGTAACCAATTATGAAATCAAAGAATCTATCGAAGGAGAAAGAGAAGGATATTTCTTTAAATATTAGAAATCATAAAAATAGGATAAAGAAAGAAGGAACTAAAAATGAAAAAGATTAGTATTATCATACCAGCATATAATGAAGAAGAATCATTACCACACTTGTACGAAAGATTAGAAAAATTAATGAGTTCTATGGAGAATTATGAATTTGAAATATTATTTGTAAATGATGGGAGTAAAGATAATACAATAAGCTTGATAAAAGAATATCGTGAAAAAGATAATAGAATTAGTTATGTGGATTTTTCAAGAAATTTTGGTAAAGAAATTGCCATGATAGCAGGGTTAGATTATGCTAAAGGAGATTGTGTCATATTTATGGATGCAGATTTGCAAGATCCACCAGAATTAATTCCAGAATTAGTTAAATATTGGGAAGAAGGATATGATGATGTTTATGCAAAAAGAAATTCAAGAAAAGGGGAAACTTGGTTAAAGAAATTTACATCAAAAATGTACTATAGAGTTCTTCAACATTTAACAAATGTTCCTATTCAAGAAGATACAGGAGATTTTCGATTATTAGATAGAAGATGTGTCAATGCATTAAGAAAAATGAGAGAATCTCAAAGATGTTCAAAAAGTATGTTTAGTTGGATAGGGTATAAAAAGAAAGAAGTATTGTATGATAGAGATCCAAGAGTAGCAGGACAAACAAAATGGAATTATAAAAAATTGGTAGATTTAGCAATTGATGGAATTACATCATTTACAACATCTCCACTAAGAATATCAACATATGTAAGTATTCCAACATTTATGATATTATTTATTTATTTCATTTATGTTATTGCAAAATGTATTGTAACAAGTACAGCTATACAAGCTTATCAAGCAATTATATTATTAATTTTATTTTTCTCAGGTGTACAAATATTATTATTCGGCATTATTGGAGAATATTTAGGAAGAATCTTTAATGAAAGTAAAAATCGACCATTGTATTTAGTAAATGAATATAATGGTGAAAAAGAAATGAACGATGAAGATAAATAAAATAAGGAGAAATACAAAAAAATGAAAATGATAAAAAGCGTGATAGCATATATAGCATTAGCATTGTGTATACTTGTTTTTGTCATGAATCTCATATATATATCAAATGTTAGTGATGGTTGGCAAGAACAAGTGACAATCTCCTATTTTGGTATCATTAATTTGATAGTTTCTGCTTTAATTGCAATAGGAATAATAGGGGTAAGTTATTGTACAAATAAAATATTAAGAAAAAGAGGAATCGTACTAGCCAAAAAACATAAAATAGCGCTTTTGGCAGTAGCATTGATTCTATATATAATTATCGAGGGGATTTGGATTTATGTAAGAGATGCAACCCCAATTGCAGATTCTATGAGAGTTTATCGATCTGCTTCTCAAATCTTTAATGGAGAAGCACTTACAGAAGCATTTTATTTTGAATTTAATCCTCATAATTTAACATTATCATATATGTTTGCAGGAATTTTTACGATTATACATTCTTGTAATCTTATTATATTAAAAGGATTAAATGTTATTGCAAATTGTTTTACAATTGTTGGATTGTATTTTATCTTAAATCAATTGAAAAAAGATTATAAAGTAAATAAAGTATTATTTTTCTTATTAGCTTTTACATATATACCAATCATATTATTGGTAAACTTTATTTATGGAGATTTAATTAGTTTACCATTTGTTATATTTAGCATATATTTTGCTATAAAATATGTGAATCACAAAAAGAAACGATATATCATTATAAGTTCTATTTTAATGGCAATAGGGATTATTTTGAGAATGAATAATCTTATATTTATGATTGCTGTTACAATGTATTTATTTTTAGATATATTCGGAATCAAAAAGAAAGAATTTAGAAATAAAGAAAAAGTAAAACAATTATTTTTGAAATTGGCTTTTGTTATTCTTTTTATCCTTTTATCTATACTTCCTTCAAATATATTGAAAAGTTGTCTAGCAAATGCTTATCATTTAGATTTGAATAAAGAATTTCCATCAACAAGATATATTGCTATGGGAATGCAAGAAGGTATGAGAGCAAATGGATGGTATAATGAGACCGGAGATATGGGTTGGAAAGAAGAAGTTTCAAATGAACAATATATAGAAATGATAAAACAAAGACTAGGTGAGTTTTTACAAAATATTGGCTATACGATAAAATTTTATGCAAAAAAAATTGCTTCTATGTGGGCAGAGCCATTACAAGAATCTATCTGGCAAAATTTGAGTTTCAATTTTGAAACCTATAATTTAGAAGAACGAACAGAAGAAGAAAATCAAGAATTGCAAAAGGTTGATAATAAATTAATAGAAAATCGAGAAACTATACAATTATATCAAAAAGCATGGATGGGAATTGTGTTTGGAATGGCAATTATATTCATCATAAAAAATAGAAAAAATATTTCAAATGAAGCTTTGCTATTATTGATATGTTTTATAGGTGGCTTTATGTTTCACATATTATGGGAAGGAAAGTCAAGGTATATTATTCCTTATATTGTTATATTAATTCCGTTAGCGGGAATTACATTAGATTTTGGTAAAAAACAGGAAGAAAAAAAAGCATTATTAGGACACTCAAATACAAAAAATATGGACGAATCGCTAAAATAAAGTAGAAAAGAAGGGTGAAAATGGAAGTAATAAAAAAAATTATAAAAAAAGTATTAACAAGAGAAGTGATTTTATATGTTGTTTTTGGAATATTGACAACACTCGTGAATTTAGGATCATTTTATGTTATGAATACATTATGGGGATGGAATGAAAATATATCTAATGTGATTGCCATTTTATTGGCTGTTTTAGTTGCTTATATTACCAATAAGGATTTGGTATTTCATTCAAAAGCTGAAACTGCAAAAGAAAGGCTAAAAGAATTCTTTAAATTCATGGTTGGAAGAGCATTTACTATGGTGATAGAATTTTTGGGAGGCTTACTATTATTTCAAACAGCCATTCCGATTATGATTAGTAAATGTGTTGTAACCATAATAGTAATTATTCTAAATTTCTTTATCAGCAAATTTTTTGCATTTGCAAATCATAAAAAAGATGAATAAAAATTAAAATTATTGAAAAATAGATGAAAACATGATAAAATATATTAGAAATACAATGAAAGGTTAAATCGGTGAAGAAATCATGATTATTAATAAACTAGAAAATGAGAAATAAAATGAAATCATATTTTAGAATCGTTTATTAATAATGCAAATTTTTAAGATACATATCATTTATAAGACTACAAAATTAACAATATAAAAAGATATATAAATTAAATAAAAGTAATAGATAATAAACTCTTTCTTTAATATGATTAAAGGAGGAGTTTTTATGGTATTAGAATTAAACAATATCTCAAAATATTATGGAGATAAAAAAATATTCGAAATTTTATTCAATCTAGAAGAACATATGCCTCTAGGGATATTGATGGAGCTATGAATTGTAACATAAAAATGGTTAAAACATCAAATTGTAACAAAAAGATATTGAAAAATACACATTTTTTTGTTACATTAAGAAAAACAAAGGAAAAAGGTGATTATATGATTAGAAAAATAAGAGAAGAAGATTTAACAAAAGTCATGACAATATGGGTAAAAGGAAATTTTAAGGCAAATTATTTTATTGATAAAGAGTATTGGATAGAAATGTACAATCAAGTGAAAGTAGATTTTTTAGAAAATTTTAAAACTTATGTATATGTAGAAAATGATGAAATTTTAGGATTTATTTCTGTTCATGAGAATGAAATAAAAGCGATTTATGTAAAAGAAGATAATAGAGGTCATGAAATTGGTACCAAATTGCTAAATTATTATAGAAATAATTTGGAGGAAAATGCAGACCTTTTTGTAAAAGTTTTTGAAAAAAACATGAAAGGTATTCTATTTTTTTCAAATCTACAATTTAAAAATAGTAAAATCCAATTAAATGAGCAATTCAATGAAACAGAATATGTTATGACATGGAAAAAAGAATAAAATGGTTATAAAAATATAAAGGCATATCTTAATTTTAAGATGTGTCTTTATTGTCTTAAACAACAAAGTTCTTATTTTTAGATGTATTTTATGATATATTTTTATTTTTAAGATGAGTTATTATATAGAAAAAATGAAGATATTTTTAAATAAATAAAGATATTAAGAAAATTTTAATATTTCGTAAAAAAATACTTAATAAATAGCTGTTATACTAGATGTGACAAAAATGTAAGACAAAAATATAGCAAAAGGCATACATTTTAGGAAAAATGTGGTATAATATATATGGTATGGTTTATTTTAACATAAACAGAAAGGATAAAGATGAGCAGAAAAACGAAGATAAAAATATTTAGAATTATATTGGCAATTATTGCAATAGCAATTATTATAGGATTACTAGCCTACTTAATACCAGTTATGAAAAATCTAAGTACAGTAGAAGGACAAGAAACTTTTAAAAATAAAGTCAATGATTCAGGATTTATTGGATTATTAATGTTGTTTGGTCTTCAAGTAGCACAAGTATTTTTATTTATATTACCAGGAGAACCAATAGAAATATTAGCAGGTATGTGTTATGGTGGTTGGGGTGGTTTACTATTTATCACGATATCTGTATGTATCATTACAACAGGAATCTTTTTCTTGGTAAGAAAATTAGGAAGAAAATTTGTATATGATTTTTGTGATGAAAAAAAAGTAAAGAAAATTGAAAATAGTAAATTATTTAAAAATCCCAAAAAAGTTGAATGGATTATGATTATATTATTTATGATACCAGGAACACCTAAAGATTTACTTGTATATATAGCAGGCTTATTACCAATAAAACCATTAAGATTTATCTTAATATCAACATTTGCTAGATTACCTTCAGTCGTTTCCTCAACATTTGCAGGAAATACACTGATGAAAGGTGATTGGCAGTCAAGTTTAGTAATATATGCAATTACATTTTTATTGGTTGCTATTGTTGTATTTATTATAAACAAATTTGATAAAAGCAAAGTAACACAAGAAGCATTGAAGTCAATACAAGATGACATAAAATAGAAAGGAAAAAGGGGAATTTTATGGAAGATGTAGTCAAAGCAAAAAATACAAAAGATAAAATAATTGAATATATCATCTACTTCTTTATCTATTCATTTTTAGGTTGGCTAATAGAAACCATTTATGCAATGTTTGTACATGGTTATTTTGTAAAAAGAGGATTCTTATTTGGACCAATTTGTCCAATATATGGTTTTGGAGCAGTTTTATTGCTAATGGCAACAAAAAAATTATATAAAAAACCTCTTCTAAAATTTTTAATTGCAACAATTGCATTTACACTATTTGAATATATGGTTTCTTTTATATTAGAGATGTTGTTTGGCCTAAGATGGTGGGACTATTCACATGACTTCTTAAATATTCAAGGAAGAGTTAGTTTATTATATTCTATATTTTGGGGTGTTATAGGTCTAATTTTATTAGAAAAATTGCATCCATACATACAAGATAAAATACAAAAAATAACAAAAGGAAATGAAAATAATCTTGAAAGAATAGCTTGTTTCGTATTAATCGGCATATTAATAGTAGATACTGTCTTTTCAGTATTAAAATATTTAAATTGATATTTCCAATTTGTACAAGTTTTTATATACATTTTAAAATAAAACTGTGATTTGCTTGCATTTTGTTTTTTTTAAGCAATACTGCAAGAAAATCACAGTTTTATTAATCATTCTAAATTTCTCACTCTTAATGGAAATACTTTCTTAATTTTTCTTAAGAAAGTATTCAAATAAATTTAAGAAACCCTAAAAATATTATTAAGATTTACATGATATATTAAAATTACCAAAATGTAATAGAAATGTAAGACAAAATAATTTGAGCAAATTAAAAAGTCATGTAAAATGATAATATAAGGGGTGAAGCAAATGAAAAAAGAAAGATTTATGAATACATTTATAAAACCATTCTGGGTTTTTATAATAGGAAGTTTAATTGGCTATATAGTAGAAATGATTGTTGGTTTTGTTCAAAATGGTCATTTTGTATCAAGACAAGGTTTGTTATTTGGACCATTCGCACAGGTATATGGATTAGGCATATTAGCATATTATTTTGTTGTTCCTAAAATAAAGGGAGGATATCTAAAAATCTTTTTTGT
Source organism: uncultured Clostridia bacterium (assembly GCA_944387445.1). GTDB lineage: Bacteria > Bacillota > Clostridia > TANB77 > CAG-508 > CAG-269. Next base: position 32,299 of record CALXEX010000018.1, read on the forward strand.
TACTATGCTATTGGGAGGATTGGTAGAATATTTGTGTTCTTATTTTCAAGAGCTTTTATTTGGAACGATATCATGGGATTATTCAGATCTATGGTTTAATATCAATGGAAGGACAAGTTTGTTACATTGTACATATTGGGGAATAGGAGGGGTATTGTTTATGAAATATATTATGCCACTAATCAATCATATCGATAAGATAATAAAAAATCAATATTTCAGAACTGTAACAGCATTATTTGCTATATTTATGCTATTTAATATATGTGTATCTTCATTGGCAGCGATGAGACAAGATGAAAGAAATCGTGAAATTTCGGCGACAAATAATATAGATGTATTTTTTGACAAATACTATTCTGATGAAGTGATGGATGTAATTTATGAAAATAAAATAGAGGTAAAAAGATAAGAAACATGTAAAAATGAGATAAAAAGCTATAAAGCACTACTCAAATGATTGGTGGTGCTTTTTTGTGGTATAGGAAAAATGGCTTTTTCCTATTCAACAAAAATATAATAAATTTTAAAGTAGAATATTTTCAAAAAAACATCAACCAATATTTACATAAAATCATATTATATATAAGAAAGGCGTGCGTTAACGAAATTAAAGAGTTCAACGCATTTTTCTATACAAAAAATTGGAAAGGAGGAATCTATTTGGATGTAAAAGGAAAAAAAATAGGATTTGTGTTAACAGGTTCATTTTGCACCTTTCAAAAAGTATTACCTAAAATGAAAGAATTAATAAAAAAAGAAGCAGAAATCATACCGATTATGTCTTTTCATAGTTATGAGTTAGATACCAAATTCGGAAAAGCAGAAGACTTTATTCATGAAATCGAAGAAATGACTGGAAAGAAAATTATTCACACAATTGTCGACGCAGAACCCATTGGCCCTAAAAAAATGACTGATATTATGATAATAGCACCTTGTTCTGGAAATACTATGTCAAAATTAGCCTGTGATATTATAGATACACCTGCAACAATGGCAGCCAAATCACATTTAAGAAATAATCGTCCATTAGTTATTGCACCATCTACAAATAATGGATTAAGTGGCAATGCTGAAAACATAGGAAAATTATTAAATAGGAAACATTATTATTTCGTACCATTTAGGCAAGATAATCCAATTACAAAACCAAGGTCAATCGTATTTGATGCAGAGTCCATCATAAAAACGATAGAATATGCTTTAGAAGGAGAACAAATTAGCCCAATACTAATTTAACAAAAAAACAAACATTTTTTTGCAATAGGTATTGACAAAGAATGTTTGTTCGTATATAATACAAACATACCGAACATATATTCTTAAAGGAGGCTATTATGAAACATATAAGAATTGTTAATAAATATAAATTTATAAAATCCATTACCATTTTACTATGTATTTTAGGAAGTATTCTATGTATTGCTACCCATAAAACATATTCCAATAGTGAAATAAAATATAAAACAGAATACATTGTAAAAGGAGAAACATTATGGGCAATTGCAGAAAAAGAAATACAAGAAAATACCTATTTTCAGAATAAGGATATTCAAAATGTTATACTAGAGTTAAAAGAAATCAATCATATGAAAACAAGCAATTTGTCTGAAGGAATGGAAATAAAAATTCCTATCTACTAATAAATATGTTAGATAAAAAGCACTTTTATTTGTATAATCAATTTAAAAGATTGTATACTAATAAAGGTGTTTTTTATTGAATAGGAAAAACTAATTTTTATAGAATAAAATTAGATTCCTTGTATATAAAATTTATGTATGGTAGAATAGAAAAGAAGGAGGAAAAGAACATGGAAAAGACGCAAGATAAATATAGCTGGGATTTAACAGATTTATTTAAAGATAAAGAAGAATTTTATAAGGAAATGAAAAATGTAAAAGATAAATTAAAACAAATAGAAACCTATAAAGGAATATTATGTGATCGTTCAGAAAATTTGTATCATTGTTATCAATTATATGAAGAGGTATTAATGAAGTTTGAACAAGTATATGCTTATGGTATGTTAAACTATCATTTAAATATGGCAGATCAAGAAGGAATCAAATTGTTTAAAAAAGTCGAAAATTTAAATTCAGAATTTGGTATAGCAACTGCATATATTACACCAGAAATTACATTTGCAGATGAGAATATCATTAATCAGTATTTACAGGAAGATCCAAGATTAGAACCATATAAAAGAGATATTCAAAAAACTTTAGAAAAGAAAAAACATATATTAAGTAAAGAAGGAGAGAATTTACTAGCAAACTATTCTGAAATTCTTTGTGCACCAAAAAATATATATGATTTGTTAACAAATGCAGAATTCAAGTTTGGAACATTGATCGATGAAGAAGGAAAAGAAGTAGAATTAACAGATGCAACCTATTCTATCTATATAAGAAGTAAAAATCAAAATGTAAGAAAGCAAGCATATGACCTAGTGTTTAAGAAATATGGTGAATTTATTAATACCATTGCAGAAATATATATAACAAATGTAAAGAAAACAGTAATTACCGCAAAATTAAGAAATTATGAATCATCCTTAGATGAAGTTACGGATAATGATGAAGTTAGTCTAAAAGTTTATGACACATTAAT
>CALXEX010000019.1 GCA_944387445.1 uncultured Clostridia bacterium
AAATTTGAATCAAATTATAACTTAGAGCTTAAAAATATTGAAATCTAGGTAATTCCCCAGCTAAAAAAACTCATACCCATGACCTAGGAAATTTTACTTTTTATGTAAATTGTGGTATAATATATATAGTTACGTTGTAACAATCCTCGCTTCCACAGGAGGATACAAAAATTGCATAGGAGGACAGGACAACAAATGAAAAAAGCAAAATCCGCAAAAATTTTACTAAACTACGGAAACAGGGACGCTTTTATAAATATCCCTGATGACGTAGCACAGACTCTATCGGAAGCAAGAGGAGGGGCTTCTTCAATTAGGAAAGCCCTTGGGAAGGAATTCCTGAATTATCTCGGATATACTTCCCTTCCCGCAGGACAGATGAAATATCTGTCTGTTTGCTCAAAAACAGGAATGTGTTTATTCCATTCTGTTGATTGAGCAAACGGAGTGCCTTTCCAGGTACTCCGTTTATTTTTTATAAGAAAGTATCTATTATCTTGACCACATATAATTTTTTTATATTCAACAAGGTTAAATTACATATACACTTCTATATGATATACTTTATTACTTCCATCTAATTTTATCTTATTTTCCACCTCTTCTCCATTTAATACTACTTTTTCTACGCCTGTATTTTTCTGATTTTGATTAATGACTTTTATATTATAAATACTATCTTTCCATTTATATCGCATTAGGTATTCCTTCCAATCTTTTGGAATACATGGCTCTATGGTTAAATATCCTTTCTCTATTTTTAACCCTAAGATATATTCGATTCCTGCCGTATAATACCAACTACTTGAACCAGTATACCATGTCCAGCCTCCTCTTCCAGCCAAATTACCAGCTCCATAAATATCTGCTGAAATGGCATAAGGCTCTACTTTATATTTACTGCTAGCATCTTTAGTCCTTGCATGTTCAATAGGATTAATCATTCGATAAAATTCTAAGGCCTTATCACCAAATCCTAGTAAAGCTTCTGCAATAATTGCCCAACAACTGCTATGTGTATATTGTCCTCCATTTTCTCTAACACCTGGTAAATAAGCTTTGATATATCCTGGCTCTAAATGTCCTTTTTCAAAAGGTGGATCTAATAATTTTATAATACCATTTTCTTTATCTACTAAATGATTTTCTAAACTTTCCATTGAAATATATTTTTTATCATTATCTCCTGCTTTTGATATCACACTCCAACTTTGTGCAATACTATCAATTCTACATTCATCATTTTCCATACTACCTAATACATTACCATCATCCATAAAAGCTCGTTTATACCATCTACCATCCCAACCATTTGTATTTAATGCTTTTTTCAATTGGATTTTGATTGTTCTCCATTTTGTACTTCGATTTTCAACTTCTTCCTTTTGAAATTCATCTTCATGATATTTATTTTCATTTTCTGTATTTACATTCTTTCTTGGAACCAAGTCATTACTTTTATCTTTTTCTTCTAGGTCTTCTCTCTCTTTCTCTTCCATCATTTCACAGATAGGAATAAATTCATCTAAGATGTTATACAAGAAAAATCCTAACCATACACTTTCTCCTCTACCTTTGTTTCCAACTGTACTAAAGCCATCATTCCAATCTCCACTACCAATTTTCGGTAATCCATTTTCTCCGAAGTTAAAACTTTTTTCAATTGCTCTAATACAATGCCAGTAAATACTTTCTTGTTTTTCACTTTGTAGATATTGATCATATTTTTCGTCCACACCTTCTTCTAATATATCCCCTTTTAAATATGGTGTTTCTATGTCTAAAATGCTATTATCTCCTGTAAAATGAATATATTGTAGTACAAGATATGGTAACCATAGTAAATCATCTGAAAATCTTGTTCGAATCCCTCTTTGAGTCTCTTCATGCCACCAGTGTTCTACGTCCCCTTCTTCAAATTGATGTTTACTATGTTTGATAATTTGTTGTTTCAAAAACTCTGGTGAAATATATTTTAAAGCAATCGTATCTTGCAATTGGTCTCTAAATCCAAAGGCTCCTCCTGATTGATAATATCCACTTCTTCCTAAAAGTCTACTTTCTAATGTTTGATAAATGCACCAACCATTTAATAAAATATTGGTTGATTCTAATGGTGTATATATTTGAAGTTTTCCTAATAATTCTTTCCAATAATTTTTGACACGTTCTAATTCTTGTTTACAATTCTGTATTTTGCTATATTTATACGCTATATTTTTACAATCCATGATGGTTTCTTCTGCTCCTAAAACAAAAGATATTTCTTTATTAGAAAAGCTCTCTATTTCCACTTCTATTTCTAAAACCATACAGGTATCTCTACCAAGTGCATTACTATTATTTAGTCTAATTTTTTTGATACCATCTGGATTAGATAATCCACTTTTTCCCAAGAAAAATTTTTTATCACCTGTATAACTTTTTATCTTTTCACTAGATGACATATACAATTTAGTATTATCTATTTCACTAGCATATAGATTACATGCTGTTAACGTATTACTGTTTCTATCAAATTTAATATTGATGTTTCCAGAAGTTTTAAATTCATCTTCTCCAATGACTGGTTTGATATAATAATATAGTTTTAAATGCTTTCGATTAGGTGTCTTATTGCTTAAATGTAAAATACCAATTTTACAACTATCTTCTTTTGGAACAAATACTTCCAATTCTTGCTCAATACCTAAATGACTGTGGATATATTTACAATATCCAAAACCATAAATGATATTATAATTTCGATTATCTGGCATAGGATTTAATCCTAAAGACCAGCTTTTCTTTGTATCCATATCTTTTACATAAATTACTTCTGATGGAATATCCATACTTGGATTATTATTCCAACTGGTTAATCGGTTTAATCGACTATTTTTATACCAGCTATATCCTCCCATATTTTCTGTTACAATGGTTCCAAATTTTTCATTGGCCATAATATGTGACCATACAGTTGGCAATCGATTTTCTCTATTTATGCGTATCCAATATTCTTTTCCATCTTCTGAAAAACCACCATATTCATTATAATATTTTAATCTTTCTGTATCTTTTAAAATATCTACATCTTCAGTGTTTTCTTCAATAAATTGATTTACATTTTCTTCTTCACTAATTTCTTTATAATTTTCTAAATAAGTTTCTTCTATTTCTTTTAGATTATTTTCTAAATTTCCTTTTGCACAATCAATCGTGATGACTGATATAAATTCTAAAAATGTAATATCTTTTTTGTCCATTTCCTCTTCATTTAATATGAAAATACCACCTTTTATATTTTTTAAATATCCCATATGTTGATTTAATATGGTCGAATCAATTTCTTCTCTCACATAATTTTCATAACTATAGTTTTCTTCATCTATAATGACGATTTCTGTTTCTACATTTTTGGTTCTAAAATATTCATAAGCTTTTAATACTTCTTTTAATCCTTGTACATCATTTGCATTTTTCATTTTCACCAATATAATTGGCAAATCTCCAGATATTCCATATTTCCATAAATCGCTTTGTTTGTAAGTTTGTATATGATTCATTTTGTCTTTTTCTACACTTTTTATAGAATCATCAAATACAATATAAGACAACATTTTTTGATACATTTCAATGTCTTTTCCTTTGATATTTAAATATCTGGTTTCAGCTTCTACTCTTGCTTTTGACAATTCAAATTCATTTTTTACATTTTCAAATAATGTATATTTTTCTAAGTTTTGCATCACTTGATCTTTTTCTTCTTCTACAGATAATATAAAATCAATCATCACTTTTTCTTGCTTTTTTATTTTTATTGTTCGTTTCATGGCAATGACTGGTTCTGTAACAAGTCCTATTTTTTTCGAAAAAGGTAATGAATCTTTTACCATTTTTGGTATTGCTAAATTTCCTCTTCCCATAAATTTTTCTTCTTCAATTTCATACTCTAAATCACCAATTCTATCCTCTCTACTTGCATGTAGTGTAGTTGCTAAATACACTTCTTTTTCTCCCACTTCTCTTTTCTTTCTTTTTACAAGTAATGCTTCATTTTTTTCATCATATCCATACACTAAAAATAGATTATTAAATGCTGGATGTGCATAATATTGCTCTTTTGGTGTTAAGATAGGTTCAAAATATCCTGTCAATTCTATAATTTCTTCTTCATTTCCCAAGTTTTCTATTATCATTCTTCTTAATTCTACTGGTTCATTTGAAGCAACCGTTGTTTTTATTGTTGCTTTTATATTTCCATTTATCATTTCTTGTTCATTTTTATCTGGCATAAAGCGAATTTGATATTGATTTTCATTTCTTATATTTTGTGAATAACTAGAACTTATCATTTGTTTATTTTTGATACTTTTGATATTAAATATAATTCCTTGAATATAATCGTCTGTACGTTTAAAATGATTGATATAAATATTTTTATATTTACTAACCCCTTCTCCTTTTTGATTCATTGCAATCATATAATTTTCATTAGAAATCACATTTCCAGTAATAATTCTTTCATCTATTTTTGTATAATTTCTTACAATATAATCCTCATAATCTTTATATTTTAATTTTTCTACCTTTTCTTTGTCTTCTTTTGTAATAATTGCTTTTTCTGGCATTGTCTCTTGCAATAAGATACTGACTGCTTGTATTTCTGGATTTTTCGTGAATCGTTTTTGTAAAATTAATTGATTGATTAAATTATTGATAGATAATAAAATTAATCCTTGATGATGTGCCATATAGGTTTTCACGACTTCTGCTTTTTTTCCTTTTCTCACTCTTTCTGGTGTAAAATCTAAAGATTCATAAAATCCATATTGGTTATACATACCATATTGTTCTAATACTTTTAAATTTTTCACCACTTCTTTTGGAATATCTGTAATGGCTAAAATACTGCCATAAGAAGATACCACCATTTCATCTGCCAGTCCTCTTTTTAGTCCTAACCATGGAATTCCAAATGCTTTATATTGATAATTGGATTGTAAATCTTTTAAATTAAATGCAGATTCTGATATGCCAAATGGTAAATGCATTTCTTCAGCGTATTTCATTTGACTCATCATCATAAATTTGCAAGATTCATCTAATAGACTCCCCTTATATTTCGGAATATTGATATTTGGCATTAAATATTCAAATGCAGTTCCTGACCAAGAGATTAATCCTTTATATTTTCCTAAAATCGTTAATGTTCTACTCAAATGATTCCAATGTTTTGATGGAATATCTTTTTTCGCAATGGCTACTAAACTTGCTTGTCTTGCCTCTGTTGCTAACAAATCATAATATGAATCTGTTAATTTGTTTTCTTCAATATTATAGCCAATTGAAAAGATTTGATGTTCTTCACTATATAAATAGGTGAAGTCTGTTTGATTAATGATTCTTTCAATCATCTCTAACATTTGGTGTATTTGATTTTGCGTTTGTTCAAAATTTAAATGATTCTCATTTTGCAAATTTTCTTCCACTTCTTCTAAAAAAGCTTTTGTCACATATAAATATCCTACAAAATTCCCACTATCTACTGTTGAAATATATCTTGGTTTTAATGGTTCTTTTGTTCTTGTATCATACCAATTGTATAAATGTCCATTCCATTTTTGTAAACTATCTACAGAAGTAAGCACATGATACAATAGATGGATCGTGTCTGATAAAGTTTCATATTGTAAATCATAACTTGAAACAATTGCCAAAATGGATAATCCTATATTGGTTGAAGATGTCCTTGCTACAATTTTTTCCTTTCGATCTTCTTGATAATTATCTGGCATCAGATAATGGTTTTCTTTAGTGATATATTGTTTAAAAAATTGCCATGTTTTCCTTCCGATTTCTAGAACATATTCTATTTCTGTTTTATCTAAAGTTTCTATTGCTTTTTTTTCTGCTTGTTCCCTGCTAATATACCACATCATAAAAGGTGCTAAAATCCAAGAAATTCCTAGTATGGTAAAAATCACAAAATCTCCAAAGCCTTTGCTAGTTACTGCCCATCCTATACTAAAAATTCCCACAGCAATATTAAACCACATTTGTTTTATATATGATAGCACATCATTTTTGGCTTGTTTTTCTGCCTCTTCTGATGTCATCCATTCTAATAATTTTTTATGACTAATCCATTTTCGATACAAGGTTTTGATAATAGCTATCAAAGAAACATAGGCTTTATAGGGTATAACACTTATGGTTATCCATATTCTTAATAAAATTCCTTTATATCCTGAAATCTTTGGAGAAAATTTTTTTTGCTTATGTTCTCCTTCTTTTTTTATCAACATGGTATTAAACATTTCTAATAATTGAGATATCACGACAGCTATCATACTGATAAATAGAAATGGATATGTTTCAAAATGATAGTTTTTTTCTAGTATCATAAGCAACATCAAAACTCCCATGACTGCTATTTCTATCAGACTTCTTCTTAAATTATCAAAGATTTTATATTTAGAAAGACCATTTAATGGATTTTGTATGTTTCCTTCTTTGCTATTTATTTTACTTTTTAACCAACCAATAATTTGCCAATCTCCTCTAATCCATCTAGATAATCGATTCATAAAGCTATTGTATTTACAAGGATATCCATCCATTAGCATAATATCTGTTGCTAGTCCACAACGTAAATAACAGCCTTCTAATAAATCATGGCTTAAAACTGTATTTTCAGGTATTGCATTTTTTAATACTTTTGAAAATACCTTTATATCATAAATTCCTTTTCCTGTATAGATACCTTCTCCAAAATTATCTTGATATAAGTCAGAAATAGCATTTGTATAAGAATCGATTCCCCCTGCTCCTGCAAAAATTTGTGTAAATATCGTTTTATAAGAAATATCTAGATTGATTCCGATTCTCGGTTGAATGATTCCATGACCTTCTATAACAACATTTTTTTCTTCATCTATTACTGGTTTATTTAAGATATGTGCCATTGCACCTACCAATTCAAATGCAGAATTTAAAATTAAATCTGTATCTGCATCTAAAGTAATCACATATTGTATGTTAGGAATCATATCTTTGTATGCTTCTATGGTATTGGCACGAAATGGGTTTTGTTCATTGCCTAACAGATATTCGTTAAATTGTGTTAACATCCCTCTTTTTCTTTCCCAACCTAAATAACAATCTTCTTTCTCATTCCATTCTCTTTTTCTATATATAAAATGAAAAATAGGAAACACATTTTCTTTTGCATATTTTTTATTTAAATTTTCTGTTAATTGGACGCCTGTTTCAATTACTTCATTGTCCATTTTTTCTTCCTTCATGCTACTTTCTGAACAATCTCCCAATAGGGTAAAATATAAATTTTTTGATTGGTTTGCAATATAGTAAACTTCTAATTTATGCATAAATTCTTTTACTTTTTCTTTGTTTTTTAGAATTGTTGGAATAACTACCATACATGCATGTTCTTTATCAATTCCTTTTGAGAAATCTATTTTGGGAATTGGTTTTGGTTTGACTACTTTACTTAAAATATATTGTACGATTTGTGTTACAATTTCTGACGATGGGATAAATAAAATGAAAAAACTCAATAGATATATTCCTGTATTTTTTATAGATAAATTTAAAATACTACTAAATATAATTGATAATATGATTGATAATATGATATTTGTTGCAATATATAAATTTTGTTTTGTGCGTTCTTTCAAATGTTTTGGAACTTTACATTGTAATTCTTGATAAACTTTTTCGATTCCTTTATCAATGATATAATATCCAATATGTGCTTTTTTTTCATTATTTTGATTTTCTCTTGCTAATTTTAGAATTTTTTTAGCTATATATATTTCTGATATTTTTGTTTTTTTTGATATTTCTTTAATGATATTTCTATAACAATCTTTTGTATCATTATCCATTTTGGAATATACACCTGATGGATCTTGTTTTAAAATTTCTTCTACACCATTTATTTTCTCAAAGATTTCTAAAAAATTAATTCTTTGGATGGTTTTTATACTAGTAATACTATTTCCAATAGATACTTTTTTAACAGCAATATCAAAATGTTCTTTTTTAATAACATCTTGCACAGTTGTTCCTGTCATTTCTACAATTTCATCTAATATCTTTAAATAACGATATCCTTTTTTTCCATAACGTTTTAGAATATAGGACATATATTCTATAAAAGGATATTTGACATCATGTAACATATCTTTTTTCATATTTTTCAAATGATATATCTGATTTTCTTTATGATCTTTTGAAGTTTCAATAAGTCTTTGTACAATGTTTTCTGCTTTCATTTTTTGGATTTGACTACTATATATTTTTTCACAAATTTCTCTGATATTTTCAATAATGGCTATTTGCAGAAACAAACCAATATTCCAAATTTCTTCCATGCTTAATGTCTTTTTTTCTTGATAACTTGCTAGATAATCTTCTAAATCTTCTTTTTGGATTTTGTTATCTGTGTAAGCTACAATTTCTCCTGCTAATACATATATTCTTGCAAATCCTTTGTATTTTCCATTCGCAATTCCTAGAAAATTCATATATTTTTTTAAAGTTAATTCTTTTTGAATTTGCTTTACCGTTTCTTCTATGATATAAAAATTATCTAATAACCATTCGCCTGCTGGATGTGTTGTCATTCCTAATTTCACATGTTCATTTAATAGATTGTATACAATTTTTATAGTTTCATAGTTTTCTATCAACTGAGGAATTGGATATGTTTCTCTTGATGGTTTATTCATTAAATTATGGTTTGATGCAATTTTTTGTAAATGATTTTCTAATTGCTTTTTGTCTAATATTGTTCCATCAATTTTTAATATTTTATTTGTTTTCAAAAAAATTCCACTCCTTGCAAATATGTTTTACACATATTGTTTGCAAAGAGTGGATTTTTTATACTCTTCTGTTATTTTTTATTGGATTGAATTTTTGGTTTTTTATTTTGATAATCCCTTTTTTCTATATGACAATCTTAAATTCCTTGAGTTCTTTTTTAATCTCCAATTTCATAGCCTTCTGTTTCTTGTTGTGTGTCATTGGTTTCCTCTGCCGTTTTTTCACTTTCTATGTTTTGTGTATTTTCATCTACTGGTACTAACTTATACTCTCCATCCGTTCTATAGAATGTATCTGTTGTTGGATCACAATAGAAACCATTTTCTTCGATTTGTTTTGCAATCTCTTTTGTAGTAGGTACATTTTCAACTAAACCAATTTCATCTGCACATAATTCGTAGATTTTTCTTGCTAAATCCGCTCCACTAATCTTTCCATCCATGGCCTCTAGATAAGCATCTGTCATTGCTTTATATGATTGTTTATATGTTTCTTCGATAGTTTTTTGTGTACCATCTTCTCCTTCTACTTGTATTTGATCTGAACTTACTCCCAGTCCTTCAGCCATTACAATTTTTACCTCGTTACTAATGTTACCTTCATCTATTGCTTCAATACTTTCTTTTGTTTCTTTATCTGCTATTATTGAATCATATGCTTCATCTATCATAATTGCTTTATATAGACTAATGATATCCTTTAATACTTCTTTATCATTCAATTCATCCGAATTTCTATATATCCATTCATCAAGGCTTGGATATTTATTATACAAGACTTTTATCTGGTTTTCTAAATATTTTCCCATATTTTCTTTATCTATATTTTTAAAGCTTCTTGGTACATTTGTTAATTCTGCGCTTTCATTTATTGACCTCAGTTCTAAATGTTCTTTTACTTCATTTCCAACTAATGCTAGTAATGCTAATGAACCTACCACTCCTATAATCTTTATTGGATCTCTTTTTTTCATCCTTTTTCTATTATTTTTATTATTGTTTTCTTTAATCCTTTTACCTCTATATTGTTCCATAGCTCGTCCCTCCTTTTCTCCTACTCTTCTATTATACCATATTTTTGTAAATTTTACAAATTTATATTTATTTTTACTCTTTATGTTATTTTTTAACCTTTTTTTACTTTTTTCATAATATATATTAAGCAGATACATCTGCTTAATAAGAAAGGGTGATTTTAAAATGGAGTATAATAAAAAACCATGTCAAATTTTAGATGTTGATGGAGTTATATCTGGTGGAAAACAATTTGATTTAGACATCACTTTACCAAAGGATAATCGCGATGTCATCTATGGTGTTGTAAAAGATTGCTTTAAAGAACCAGTAACAGATGCAGTCGTAAAATTAGTCGAAATTGTTTACGATTGTGGTAAAGAAGAACGTAGACCAATTGGGCATACGTTTACAGATTGTGAAGGAGAATTTGTTTTTGGCCCTTTATGTCCAGGAAAACAATATGCTATTCAAATCTGGGTAAATGATACTAAAAAAATCAAAATTTGTGCAAAATGTCATCATGAAGGAAAATGTTTAAAAGGTGATAAACATGAAAAATGTGATTGCTTTATAGAATCTGATAAATGTAAAGATAAAAAAGACGATAAATGTGATAAAAAATGTGATGAAAAGCATGATGATAAAAAGCCAGATTACGATGACAGACCATGTTGTTGTGACAAATCAAATTACTAATGTTTAAATCTGTCATTAAAATCAAAAAATCCAACTTTAATGAAAGTTGGATTTTTTGATTTTCTAATTAAGCTTTAGCATATTCTTTTATATTTTTATACACATATTTTTATTCTCTTATGCAATGCCCATCTTTTTTATCATCTGTCTTCCTTTTTTCATCATTTTTCTTTTTGTACTTTTTCCCATTTCTGTATACATCATTGCTGCACCTGTTACTAATAATCCTCCTATAACAACACCTTTTACAAATTTCATATTCATCATCCTCTCTAAAATCTTATTTTTTATTCTCGCTTTTCTTATTATCTCGTGTTTTTTGTTTTTTATACCATTTTATAATGGTATATATTTCATGAATGGCAATAATTGCTAAAAATATGCCAAAACATTTTCGCAATATATTTACATCAATATTAATCGATATATTGGCACCAATAATCGCACCTAATATACCAAATATAGAAATCAATACAGCACTTTGCAAAGCAATATTTTTGTTTTTTATATTGATAATGATTGCTATAATGGATGTGGGAATAAAAAAGATTAAATTTGTTGCTTGTGCAGTATGTTGTTCGATTCCCAACATATATACAAGGAGAAAAATTAATATGGTTCCTCCTCCCATTCCTGTTCCACTAATAATTCCTGATAATATACCTATTAAAATCTGTATCATATTTTCCTCTTACTGAAAAATCATTTTATAGGATGCATATATTAAAAACATCGTAAATGCAATTTTTAAATATTGAACTGGTATCTTTTTTAGCACTTTTGCACCTATATATCCTCCTATCATGCCACCAATCGCACAAAGTATAGAAATGTTCCAATCAATATAGTTGCTTTTATAATAGAAAAATCCACTAGTAATGACCATTGGTAATATACAAAATATCGAGGTTCCTCTTGCCTTTTTATCTTCCATATTTAACAAATATATCAATGCTGGAACCACAATCATTCCTCCACCTGTTGAGAAAAGTCCACTAACAATTCCAGCTAATATTCCAATTATGATTTTTCTTGTTATATTTTTCATATTTTCTATTTTTTACAATTCCTCATTTTTTATGCATTTATGATTATATTCTTTTTCTAATCTTTGTAAGTTTTTTTCTGCTATTTGTGTGAGTCTTTTATCACATTTTAACATTTGTGCTATAATTGCTTTTCTTAATTCTTTATTCTCCACATTTTCTACTATATCGAAAAATTTTTGTAATTCAAATAGATATATTTCATCTTTATTTTTCCATTTACTTTCTTTTGTATTATCTCCATCATTCCCTTCTCTTAGCATTTTATCCTCCTATGTCTATATTTTTATCTATGGTTTCCACATTTTGATATCATATACTAAAAAAATTTAAAGATGACACTTTTTTTGTAAAATGTCATCTTTACTATATAACTTATTTATTCTTTCTTACAAATCAATATTTTCATCTTTAATAAAATATTTTGTTCCTACCATCTTATCTGGCAAATATTGTTGTTCTACATAATGTCCAGGGAAATCATGTGGATATAAATAGCCATTACTATATCCTAGATTTTTCATATCTTCGATTGGAGCATTTCTTAAATGCATTGGTACCTCTCCTGTTTCTTTGTTTTTTACATCTTCTAACGCTTTATTAATTGCCAAATAACTTGCATTTGATTTTTTAGATAATGCAACATATACAGCTGCTTCTGATAAAATAATTCTCGCTTCTGGCATTCCCACCATATGAACAGCTTGCATGGCAGAATTGGCAACAACTAAAGCTTGCGGATTTGCCAATCCTACATCTTCTGAAGCACAAATCACAATTCTCCTTGCCAAAAACATAGGATCTTCTCCTCCGTTTAACGCTCTGGCTAAATAGAACACAACTGCATCTGGATCAGAACCTCTCATAGATTTAATAAAAGCACTAATATTATCATAATGAGATTCCCCATTTTTATCAAATATAGCTTTTCTATCTTGTACACTATTTTGAATAATTTCATCTGTAATATGAATATATCCATCTGCATCCATATTGGTTGTTAATACAGCAACTTCTAATCCATTTAAAGCTGTTCTTACATCCCCATTAGCAATCATTGCTAATTTTCTTAATGTTTCATCTTCTATTTTGATATTATATTCTCCTAAACCATCTTTTCTTGTAAGCGAATTTTTTAAAATTGTAAAAATATTTTCTGTTGTTAATGGTTCTAACTTAATAACCATGGACCTAGAAATCAAAGCCTTATTTACCTCAAAATATGGATTTTCTGTCGTTGCTCCAATTAAAATGACAGTTCCATTTTCGACATAAGGAAGTAATGCATCTTGTTGCAATTTATTAAACCTATGAATCTCATCTATAAACAAGATACTTTTTCCAGCTGGATTAATCATGAAATTTTTTGTTTCTTCTACCACTCTTTTAATGTCTGCTACTCCAGCAGTAACCGCGTTAATTTTATAAAATTTATATTTTGTCGTTTCGCTAATCACTCTTGCTAATGATGTTTTTCCACACCCAGGTGGTCCAAATAAAATAATACTAGATAATCTATCTGCTTTTATGGTTCTATATAATATCTTATCTTTTCCTAAAACATGTTCTTGTCCCACATATTCTTCTAATGTTCTTGGTCTCATTCGAAAAGCTAATGGTTCATTGTTATTCATATATCTCCATTCCTTCCTCGTGTAAATTCCTAATTTGCCGAAATTTTAGTTTGCTAAAATCGTTAATCCTTTCTTAATTAATTCTTCTGTACTCAAATTGGTTTTATCTATTTTCATAAATGCTTTTTCAATTTCTTTTTTGTTATATCCTAACACTTGCAAAGCAGCAATTGCTTCTTGTACTTTATTATCATTTTCAATCATTTGTTTTACTTTCATACTTGTTTCAGAAATCTCTTTGCTATTTTTTGAAGCATTTTCCAATTCTTGAATTTGTTGTTCTTTTTTGATTTTATCTTTCAATTCTAAAATAATTCTTTTTGCTGATTTAGGTCCAATTCCTGGAATAGATGTTAGTACATTGATATCTTCTGATACAATGGCTAACACAAATTCTGAAGGTGTACAGACAGCAAGCATAGCTAATGCTGTCTTGGCTCCTACACCACTAACAGATAATAATAGTTCAAACATTCTTAATTCTTCATTTGAATTAAATCCAAAGATACTAATATCATCTTCTCTCACTCTATAATAGGTATATACTTTTACTTGATTTCCTATATTTCCTAGTTTCTCCATTCCAATACTTGACATGAATACTTTGTATCCTAATCCTCCTACATCAATTACAACATATTCTGTCATTTTCATTTCTAGTGTTCCTTTTATATATGCTAACATTTTTCTACCTTCCTTTATTCTATTTTTGCTTTTTGACTTATCTTATTAATTTCATTACTATTTGAATCATTATATTAATTTCTATGTATCATAAAAATAAGTAGCTTCTAAGTCTGCTTCATGTGTTAATAATGCTATTGGATATTTTGTATAAGAAGCACCTATCGCATTATATAATTCTTTTGGCTCTGTATATCCCATATGCCAACGAATGGCATATTTTTCTTCTGGCGTTAATTTCATATATTCTGTAATCATCATAACAGATTTTTCTCCATGTCCATATGGAATGGTATCTTCAACAGTATAATATGGTACTTTTTCCCATACTCCTAATGCATTTTTGGCATTTCGATAATCAATTTTGTAAAAATTAGTTTTACAAATGTCATGTAATAATCCAATGATAATAATAGATTCTTCTGGTACTGTTACACCCTTTATATTGTGTTCTACTTTATGTTTTAATATTTCATATACTTTTAAACTATGCTCTACTAATCCTCCTTCATGGTTTCCATGAAATCTCGTACTAGCAGGCGCTTTGAAAAAGTCTGATTTTTCTAAAAAATTAATTATATCTTCTATTCCATCTCGATTTACTTTTCTTAATAAATTCAAAAATTCTTCCTTCATTTTTTGCTCCTTTTCTATTTTTTGTTCTTTCACATTATATAAATTCTGACTAAAAAAGTCAATATATTTTCGAACTTTTGTTTAGTTTTCTTTCTTAAGAATTTATATCTCAATATTCTTATTTATCTCATTCAAAATGATTAAAGAGAAACCCTCAATTTTACATATAAGGTCTCTCTTTGTAATATTATCTATCTACTTCTTGTCTTGATCGTTCTATTGCTTTTGAACATTCCCTTATTTGAGCAATTTCTTCGTCAGAATATACTTTTTCTGGTTCTCTATCACACACATATTCTAACACTCTTTTTACCCAACTGTTTTTTTCATTTCCTTTTTCATCATACCTAGCAGAATGATGCGTAACTTTTGTAATAATTTCTGGTTGATCATTTGCTAATTTCCTTAATTTTTCTATATCAAATCTTTTTCCTTTAATGAATTCTGATTCTAATTTTTCATATTCTTCTATTGATAGACCAAATGTTGATGTGTCTTTTCCTGGTTCTACTTCCCCATACTTTTTTCCATACAATTTTTCTATAATTGCTTTTTGTGTGTTGTGTAATTTAACAATTAAATATCCTCCTACATATTTTCTACTATAATTTTTATCTAACAATGCTAAAAGTTTCCATCTCTGATATGGATCTGTTACTGTATTTTTACCACCTTTTATTTTCTCTTCTTTCTCTTTTTTCTTTCTGGTTGTTGTGTTTTCTCCTTTTATATCTGATGCATATGCAGAAATATAGCGTTTCACTAAATCTTCTCTTTTCTGTACATTATCGCCATATGTTGTATATATTAATATCAATTTTTCTGTTTCATCCATATCTGGATTTTGTAATATTTCTTCTATACTTACTTTTTCTTTATCAGATTCAAAGTATGCTCTTGCATCACTTGTCCTCAAATCTCCTTGAAGGGTTAATTTTTTTACTAATTCATCTCCTCCATATTGTAGTATAGTTTCTAATGTTAATAAATTATCTCTATACAATTCCATTATATCTTCTTGTGTAATATCAGCCATGCATTCTAATATTTTTTTATCTAATTCTACTTTCTCTTCTTTGTTTAAATTTTCCCTTCTTAATGTCTGATATAATAATCCATATCTTTTGTATTTCATTGTTGCATCTAAATTCGTGTTTTGACGTTTTTTTTCTTTTTTAGCATCTTGATACAAATTGGCTAATTCTTCTTCTTTTAGTTCTAAATTTATTTTTTGCTCTTCTGGTAATTTTTCATCTATTCTTTTGATGATATCTAAGTTTATTCTACTTTGTAAATACAAATCTAAAATATCTCTTGGTGTAAAAGTTCCTTTTTGATAATATTCATAAATCTGTTGTTCTTCTAATGGTATTGGATATCTCATAATGGCCTCTTTTATATCTCTTTCATGAAGTCTTCCTTGATTAAATACCTCCATTACTAATTCTTTTTCTCCATAACTTTCAAGAACATCCATATTAATAACATGATCTCCATATAGATTCATTAACATTTCATTACTTAAATCATCTTCTAATAAATTGACGATATCATCTTTATTTTCTAATCCCAATGCATTGTGTAACTTTATTAAATTTTCATACTTTTTTCTCTTTTCTTGAAATTCCTGATCTTGTTCATCTGTTTGATTTTCTGTATCATAAATTTCTTTATATAAATTAGCAATTTCTTGAATATCATAAAGTTCTTTTATTCTTCCTTGTATTGTTTCGGCTTTTCCTGCATCTATATAATTTCCAGCTATTTGTAATCTTTCTTCTGGTGTTAGTAAATTCCAAGTTTCTTCATTATTTAAATCGATTTCTTCACCTATTTTAAACCTTTGTTGTTTTATTTTCTCTTTTATGCTATGAATGTCCATTTCTTTTTGTTTTGCATAACTTTCAACCTTTTTCAGACTAAATGCTCCACATTGATATAATCCTACTAAAGTGTCTTCTGATACAGGATGCTCCATAGCAATTGTATATATTTTTGCATTACTTAATTTTTTTCTTTGTGCTAAATATAATAGATTTTCTTCATTTTGTGCTAATGTTTTTAATTTATCTTTTGAACAATATTCCTCATATCCGTTCATTTCTTTTAATAAAATTTCTCCTGATTCTATTTGTTCTTCTGTATAATATTCCTGGTTTTCTACATTATACTTAGAAAGAAATTTTCCTATCTCTCTTTTCCCATAAGCATGTTTCTCATCTAATTTTATTTTTGCTTTGTCATCTATCGTTTTAGCAAGATCTGGTAATGCACTTAAAAATTGTACCTCATCTTCTGCTAAGCTTTCTCTTTTTTCTAATTTTTGATTTATTCTATTGGCATGGTATAACAAATATTTATCAACATTTATATCAGCCTTAAACTCCTCTAGCAAATACATTAGTATCTGATTTAATATGCCATTATCGACCAAATCACTCTTCTTTATCAGTAATTCATTTTCCCATATTTTGCCAGTAACTCCTTGTTTTTTCAAACATTCCTCAATCATAGCTTTACTTATCATTTTTCCATAAATTTTATCATCGAATGCTTCTGCTAAAACTCCTTCTAATTCTGTATTTTTTATATTCGGAACAATTGCTTTGATTTTATCAAACTTTTCATTTTCATTAGCTATTTCTTGTCCATATATAGTTATTCTAGAATCAAGTAACGCAATGCCCTTTTTTCCTGCTAGTTCACTATCCATAAATACCTTTATAGATTCTTCTGGTTTTATATATCTTTTTGCAAATGCAATTGCCTTTTCTATATCATTTCTATTATCTTCCTCTAGTTTTTTAGATATTCCGATATATCGTTTTCCTATATCTTCTAAACTACGAATAACTAATACCAATAGCTTTTTAAAATCAATATATTCTGCATTTTCTAAAAGATATTCTTCAAGTGTTCGTGCTTCCTTAAAATTAGCTGGTTCATTATATACATATCCTACTGCTTCTTTACTTATCGTCACATTTACATTTTTCAATAAATTTTCTATTTGTTTTCTGGTTGCCATAATTTCACCTCTATTTTATCTTTATTTTAATAACTCTCTCCTCTAAGTCTGTTAAAATATTTTTATTAATATTAATTTCTACATTTTCTTTTTCTTTTAATTCTTTTATTTTATCCATGTCTACCTTTTGCTTTGTCAGAATTAAAGCATATTCTCCCTCATTATCTGCTTCTAATTGTTCTATTGCATCTTCAATATCCTCTGCATCATATATTTCTATTTCTATAAAATTCTCATCACAATATTGGATAATATCTTTCTTGATATCTTCAAATTCTTCATCATCTATGTATAATGCTACATTATATATTGGTCTGTATACTACATTAGGAACTTTTGCTCTTAATAATTGTGAATATTGTGCTTTATCTTGTAAGACAATTATTTTTGTGTCTTGTGTATTTTTTAATGTTTCTATATCTAGATTTCTGATAATAGCAATATGTGTCTTTATTTTTAATTCTTTTAATACCTCTTCTATGATTGTTACAATCACACAATTTGTTCCTAACATGGTTTCATTCACACATATTTCTATATTGGTATTACTGCAAATGGCTTTAATTGCTAGAATGTATGTCACATATGGATTTCCATTATGTGTTACTATGACATTTTTATCTGTAACCTCTCCAATGTCTTTTTCTTTTAGATTTTCAGAAATTTGTATCAATCTATTGGTATTCATTTTCATTTTATAATGTTTTCTGTCTATTTGATTTGCTTTGTAAATATTTTTTTCTTCTTCTTTAATTCTTTTTATGATTTTATTCAATAGATTTTCTTTTTTAATTTTTTCCATTTTCTCCACCCTATTAATTATACCCTTTACATAAACTTTTTTCAATTCTATTGTTGTATTTTTTATTGAATAGAAAAAACAATTAGAAATCTTACCTTCTAATTGTCTTTCGTTTCATTATCTTATATTCCAATTTTTTATTCTTTCAATTGCTTTTAAGGTATTTTCTTTTGTTCCAAAAGCAGTTAATCTAAAATATCCTTCTCCATGAGGTCCAAATCCACTTCCTGGAGTTCCTACAATATTTACCTCTTCTAATAATTTATCAAAGAATTCCCATGAAGTCATTCCTTCTGGTACTTTTAACCAAACATATGGTGAGTTAACAGCACCATATACTATAAATCCTGCTTCTTCTAATCCATTTTTAATGATTTTTGCATTTTCTTTGTAATACCCAATATTTTCTTCTATTTGTTTTCTTCCTTCAGGTGTATAGGTAGCTTCTGCTGCCCTTTGTACAATATATGACACGCCGTTAAATTTTGTACAAGTTCTTCTATTCCAAAGTTTATTTAATTGAACTTCCTCTCCATTTTTTGTATATCCTTTTACTGTTTTTGGGATTACCACATAAGCACATCTAACTCCTGTAAAGCCTGCTGTTTTTGAATAACTCTTAAATTCAATGGCTACATCTTTTGCGCCTTCTACTTCAAAAATACTGTGTGGTACATTCTCTTCTTCTATAAAAGCTTCATATGCTGAATCATATAAGATAATACTATTGTTTTCTTTTGCATAGTCTACCCAAACTTTTAAATCTTCTTTGGTTAATACTGTTCCTGTTGGATTGTTTGGAAAACATAGGTAAATCATATCTACTTTTTCTTTTGGTAATGCTGGTTTAAAATCATTTTCAGCTGTTACTGGCAAATACACAATATTTTCATATGTTCCAGTTTTCTCATTATATTTTCCACTTCTACCTGACATCACATTTGTATCTAAATATACTGGATATACTGGGTCTGTAATGGCAACCTTATTGTCTTGTGCAAATATATCAACAATATTACCACAATCACATTTTGCTCCATCTGATACAAATACTTCATCTGGTTCTATGTCCACGCCTCTTGCTTTATAATCATATTCTACAATGGCATTTCTTAAAAATTCATATCCTTGTTCTGGTCCATATCCTTTAAATCCTTCTGCTGTTCCGATTTCATCAACTGCTTTATGCATTGCTTCTAAACATGCTGGTACAATTGGTTTTGTAACATCTCCTATTCCTAGTTTGATAATTTCTTTATCTGGATTATTTTTACTATATTCTGCTACTTTTTTTGCTACTGTAGAAAACAAATAGCTTTCTTGTAAATTTAAAAAATTTTCATTTATATAACTCATATTTTTCATTCCTCCTCATTTTCTTTATAAGGTTTTATTTTACAACATTTTTCAGGCAAATCTTATAAAAGCATATATGCGTTTCTTTTATTCTTTAGGCATATCTATTAATTCACCTTCAAAAACAGTAACCGCTGGTCCTGTCATATATACATGATTATCTTCTTTGTTCCACTCTATTTCTAAAGTTCCACCTAATAACTCTACTTCTACTTTGTTTTCTGTTAAGTCATTTAAGCTACATGCTACAACTGATGCACAAGCACCTGTACCACAAGCTAAGGTTTCTCCAGCACCTCTTTCCCAGACTCTCATTTTAATATGATTTTTATCTACAACTTGAATAAATTCTACATTTGTTTTGTTTGGAAATGCTTTATCTACTTCTAAGATTTTTCCATAGGTTTCTACCTCAAATTCTTTTGTGTTTTCGACAAATGTAATCGCATGTGGATTTCCCATTGACACACAAGTAAATGTAAATTCTTTATCTTTTGCTTTTAACTTTAAATTTTTTACTGGTTCTTCTTCTGAAATAACAGGGATTTCTTTTGCTGTAAGGATAGGTTCTCCCATGTCTACTCTTACTGTTTTTACCTTACCTTCTTCTACTACATTTAATTGTAGCACTTTTACACCAGCTAATGTTTCTATGGTAACCTCTGTTTTATCGGTAAGTCCTTTGTCATATACAAATTTTCCTACACAGCGAATTCCATTTCCACACATTTCTGCTTCACTACCATCTGCATTAAACATTCTCATTTTAAAATCTGCAATCTCACTTTTACAGATGAGAATTAATCCATCTGACCCAATTCCAAAGTTTCGATTGCTAACAAATTGAGCTAGGGATGATTCTTTTTCTATATTTTGATGAATCGCATCCATATAGACATAATCATTCCCTAGCCCATGCATTTTTGTAAATTTTATCATTTTCTTTCACCTCTTTTAGGTATTAATATATAGCATAATATAATTATATTATACTATTCTGGATTTTATCATAGTATCCTATTTTTGTAAATAGAAACTTTTTTTCAAGTTTGGGTCTCCTTCATAGTGAGGGTACCTAATCTTGAAAAAAGTTTTTATTGCTTTTATCTAATATATTTGTGATTTTCTGAATATGGAATATCTGCCTTTGTGAATCCCCATGGATTATCTGATACTAAAATCCTCCATAGAGAAGCATATGGTTCTTGTGAAAATTCTCCAGTTAATTTTTCTAAATCAATTTTAGGTAACACTATTAAAGGATTAATCGTATTATCTAATCCTGTTTCATCTGTATTTGTTTTACGTATTTCTAGATGTAAATGTGGTACCCTAGAACCTCCACTACATCCTGTTTTTCCAATTATCATTCCTTGTGTTACTATGTCTCCTGGTTTTACTAGAATTTCACGTAAATGACCATATACCACTCTTTTACCATCATCATTTAAGATTTCTACTTTATTTCCATATCCATCATTAAAAGCATCATATCCTTCTGTTGTTGTTCCATCAAATTCAGCTAATAATACTTTTCCATTGGCAATTGCTTTCACTTCTGTTCCAATATCTGCTGTTATATCAAATCCAGAATGTGCTCTTTCCTTAAATAATACATAATGATTTTTTCTGATTCCATACTTGTCATGTTCTGCTACTTTATATTTTGGTTGGATTGGCCATATATAACTATTCATCTTACTTCCTCCTTAAGGCATAAATTTCTAACCCTTTTATGTTCTAAATTTCTATATCTTGTTCACTTTCTATTTGTTTTAATCTTTGTTTTAGATTAAGAATTTTATTTGCTTTACTTTGTATATCTTTTACATTTCCTGTATATTTACAAGGATAGTGCCTAACTCTATTTAGTCTTTTAAATTCTTCTTTTTCATAATCTAATTGTTCTTTTAATATAGTTTGCTTTCTTTTTGCAGATAATCGTTTATTTTGGGGATTATAACCATATAATATATTTAATTTATCTTCCATATTCCTTAAATATTTTTTAACATCTTCTCTTCCAATTCTAGTTATATGAACTTCTCTGTCTCTTCCTTGTCTTCTTTTTACAAATAAACTATCTTTTAGTCCAAAAAATTCTGAAACATATTTAGAAGATAAATTTTCTCTATGTAAAGTTGAACATAAAAAAATCTCTTTGTTTTGTGGATTCTTAAAAAATCTATCAATATGTTTTTTTATGCCTTCATATACTAAAATTCTTGCTGTTCCACTATGTCGTTTGTTTGGAACAGTAAGATAAGTATCTATCTCTATACTATTTCCAGTATTTGCTGAATAATATTGTTCTTCATCAAATGTTGGCTCTTCATATATTTTCAATTTTCCTTTTGTTAATATTTCTTGATGTTCTTTTTGCAATTGCATCATTTTTTCATATGCTAAAACATCTTTATTTTTTAATTCTTCTAAATGAATTTCTCTTCCATATATCTTACCAATTTCTTCTGCTGTCATCCAATAAAACTGCTCATATGGTTTCATTAAATCAGTATTTTCTGTTGTTTCTTGTTTTTTCATGAAATATTCAGCCATGTATGCATTAACCTTTTCTCTTAAAGGACTTTTCTCATCAAATTGATTTTTGCTTTTCAATTCACTTTCAATAAATTCTGTCATATTTTGAAATTGCGGAAATTCTTCGAGTATTTTCTTACGTGCATAGGCATATGCCTTTAGCTTTTCTTCATAACTCTCTAACGTCACTTGTTTATACGCTTGTTCTGAATATTGTCTTCTAACATATGCTTGATATTTTTCTCCTACCTTAAAATATTTGGTTATATCATTATATGTAAATGGTTTTTGTCCTTGTGTAATATATACAGCTGATAAAACTTCATCATTATCATCTACACTTATCATAACTGTATTGTTCTCTGAATGAACATAATCACTAATATCTTCTTTTCCTGTAATAAATAATTGTCCTATTTTTCCATGTCTTTCCATATCTGCCAAAACATCTTGTTCTAATTGGACTACTTTATCTAAATATTTCTCTTCGTTTTCTTTTGTCAGTTCTAAAATTTGTAATCCCATATTTTTCTCCTTTTCATGTGTTTTATTATATATTGTATTGCCGATATTTTCAAGTTTCCTAATGTATTTTTCTTATGAGAATTTATTGTTTAAAACTTGTATTTTTACTTAACCATCTATAAAAAATTCATAAAATCTTAACTTTTACATTATTGTAAAAACATAAATATTACTATATAATAAAGAAAAAGATTATATAGAGGTGTCTATGAAACTTTTTAGAAAATTATTATTGATTATTTTTATATTGATTTTAATTGCTGGCATTGTATGTGGTATTATCGGTTTTGTTAGCTATTCTAAAGCTTTGGATGAAAAACCATTATTAACAAGAACTGCAGAAGTAACAGATGATGAGCACTATACTCCTTTTAGTGAATTATCTAAAGATTATATCAATGCTGTTATTTCTGTTGAAGATAGAAGATATTATGACCATGGTCCAGTTGACTTTATTGGAATTGCTAGGGCTCTTTGGACAAACCTTAGAACTGGTGAATTACAAGAAGGTGGTAGTACTATTACACAACAAGTTGCTAAAAATTTAGTTTTTACACAAGAAGAAACTGCAACAAGAAAATTAGGAGAATTATTTGCAGCTTATGATTTAGAGCAAAAATTTTCAAAGGATGAAATCTTTGCTTTATATGTGAATAGTGCTTACTTTGGAGATGGCTATTATGGAATCTATGATGCTAGTATGGGATATTATAATAAAGAACCAAAAGATTTAAATTTAGATGAAGCTTCTATGCTTGCTGGTGTTCCAAATGCTCCTTCTGTATATGCTCCGACGGTTAATCCAGATTTGGCAAATCAAAGACAAGCTCATGTTCTAAAGACAATGGTTGAAAATAAATATATTACACAAGAACAAGCTGATGAAATTATAAATAACAAATAATTTAAAATACATATGTAAAAAGTAGATAAAATATTAATTTTACCTACTCTTTTATTTGAAGTTATATAATTTGTTTTTTTATGTTAATTGTAGTATAATACGCTTGGCACCTAGTCAAAGGAGCATTTTATATGGATGGGAATAAACCGTATAGGCTTATAAAACATTTCTCAAGATTGTTTTATCTTTCTGATGAGGATATAGGAGAATTTGAGGAAAAAGTTAATCTAGCTATGAAAGAAGGCTGGGAACCCATAGGAGGTATCTCCAGCTCCAGTACTATTGGAGATAAAGTATGTCTTATGCAAGCCTTAATTAATAAATAAAATTATGAAAGACTATTACTTAAGCCAAGCATAGTCTTTCTTTTTTATATATTCATTTTTTTATAATCTATTATCTAATTTTTCCCCCACCTAAAACAACTCCATCTTCATCATAAAATACAACAGACTGTCCTTGAGTAATGGCTCTTTGTGGTTCTTGAAATACTACTTTTATGGTTTCCTTTTCTTTTATCACTTTTGCTTTTGCTTCTTTTGCTCTATATCGAATTTTTACAAAACATTCTAATCCTTCTTCTAATTTATTTTTAACATCTACAATCCAATTGACATTTATTGCTTCTAATTGGTCACTATATAATTCTGTTTCTGTACCAACAATGACTTGATTGTTTTTCATATCTAATTTTACAACATACAATGGTTCTTTATAAGAAATTCCTAACCCCTTTCTTTGTCCTATTGTATAATTGATTAAGCCATTATGGATTCCTAAAATTTCTCCTGTTGTTAAAACAATCTTTCCTTTTTTTGGTTGTTTTTGCATATTTTCTTTTAAAAATCTTTGATAATCATCATCTTTAATAAAGCAGATTTCTTGGCTATCTTTTTTATTGGCGATTTCTAATCCATATTCTTCTGCTAACGCTCTTGTATCTTCCTTACTTACATTATCTTGCAACGGAAATAAAATATATTCTACTTTTTTTCTTGGAATGGTATATAAAAAATATGTCTGATCTTTTTTCTCTTCGTTTGATTTTCTTAAGACATATTGTTTATATTTTTCTGAATATTCTTTTTTTGCATAATGTCCTGTTGCTATGTATTTGCAACCTAATTCTTTTGCCTTGTCATAGAAAGTACCAAATTTCAAATACTGGTTACATTCCACGCATGGATTTGGCGTTCTTGCATTTTCATACTCTGAAATAAAGGTATCGATCACATGACACCTAAATTCTTTTCTACAATCAAACACATGATGCTCTATTCCTAATTTTTCACAAACTTTTTTAGCATCATTTATCGCTTCATCATTTGGTTCATCTAACAAATTCATGGTGCAACCAATGACTTCATATCCTGCTTTTTTCAAAAGAATTGATGATACAGAGCTATCTACGCCTCCACTCATTCCTAACAATACTTTTTCTTTCATTAAAATTCCTCATTCTTCTATATTTATTTTTTACCTAAGACATATGTATATTATTTTTAGCATCGCATAAGCAACAAAATTAATCTATCTTGTATTTTTCTTTCACTTCTTCTAATGCTTTGGATAATTGGTCTGGACAAGACGTTCCTTTTGTACCACAAGGAATACCTTTTAATCTTCTGATAGCTTCATTGATGTTCATTCCTTCTATTAATCTGGATACGCCTACTGTATTTCCAGCACATCCTCCAACAATCGTTAATTTTTTTATAATATTACCATCTAATTCAATGATCATTTCTCTTGAACAAACTCCATTTGGTCTATATCTATATTCCATTTTTAAATTCTCCTTTTTTATTTAATGTTTATTTTTCGATTTGTTTAAACTCCAAATAACTTAGCCTGTCCCTTTTAGACATTTTTTGTCCATTTTGGCACGTCCCTAACAGTCTAATTTAATATGCACATCTTTTAGTTGCTGTTCTGTCACAACAGATGGTGCTCTCATCAATAAATCTCTTGCTTTTTTGTTCTTTGGAAATGCAATAACTTCCCTTATATTTTGAGAATCTGCAATTAGCATAATCATTCTATCAATTCCAGGTGCAGCACCTGCATGAGGTGGTGTTCCATATTGGAATGCATTATATAATGCACCAAATCTATTTTTGACATCTTCTTCACTATATCCTGCAATTTCAAATGCTTTTACCATGATTTCTGGATCATGATTTCTAACAGCTCCTGATGCCATTTCATATCCATTACATACTAAATCATATTGATATGCTAATATGTCTAGTGGATCTTTATTTTCTAATGCTTCTAGTCCACCTTGTGGCATTGAAAATGGGTTATGACTAAAGTCAATGGTTCCTTCATCAGATAATTCATACATTGGAAAATCTACAATAAAGCAGAATTTATATACACCTTTTTCTATTAAATCTAATCGTTTTCCTAATTCGATTCTAACTAATCCTGCAATTTTTTGTGCTTTTTCAAATTCATCTGCAATAAAGAAAATACTTGCATTCTTTTCTAGTCCAAAGTCTTTTTCTAGTTTTTCTTTAATTTCGTCTGTGATAAATTTTGCAATACCACCTTGTACATTTCCTTCAGTATCTAATTTTGTCCATGCTAATCCTTTTGCACCTACTTCATCTGTTACTGCAAATTCTCCCATTTTATCAAAGAATTTTCTTCCTTGTTCTGCTCCATTTGGTACAATAATCGCTTTTATGGTTTTATCTTTAAATGCATTAAAATCAGAACCTTTAAATACTTCTGTTACATCTTGAATAATTAATGGATTTCTTAAATCTGGCTTATCAATTCCGTATTTTTCCATTGCTTCTTTATATGGAATTCTAACAAATGGTCCTTTATCCACTTTCCAATCTGTAAATTTTTCGAACGTATATGGTACCACTTCTTCAATGACTTTAAAGACATCCTCTTGAGTCGCAAAACTCATTTCAAAATCTAATTGATAAAATTCTCCTGGTGCTCTATCTGCTCTTGGATCTTCATCTCTAAAACATGGTGCAATTTGATAATATTTGTTAAATCCACTAACCATCAATAATTGTTTAAACTGTTGTGGTGCTTGTGGAAGTGCATAAAACTCCCCTGGATTTAATCTACTTGGTACTAAATAATCTCTTGCACCTTCTGGTGAAGAATTGGCTAAGATTGGTGTTTGAATTTCTGTAAATTCTAATTCATCCATTTTATCTCTTATGGTTTTCAAAATTTTAGAACGTAATAAGATATTGTTATGCAATTTTTCGTTTCTTAAATCCAAAAATCTGTATTCTAATCGTAAATCTTCTCTAACTTCTTGGTCTGTATTAATTTCAAAAGGAAGTACATTTTTACATTTTCCTAATACTTCTATTTTGTCTGCAACGACTTCAATATCCCCTGTTTTCATGTGTGGATTTTTGCTTGCTCTTTCCACAACTTCTCCCTCTATGTGGATACAACTTTCTGTATGGAATTCTTTTACAGATTTCTTTAATTCTTCATCATTTACAACAATTTGTGTAATTCCAAATTCGTCTCTTAAATCTATAAAGGTCATTCCACCTAAGTCTCTTATTTTTTGGATCCATCCTGCAAGTTCTACATGTTCTTTTACATTTTTGATATTTAATTCTCCACAAGTTTTTGTTCTATACATTTTATCTCTTCCCTTCTTTATGTATCAATCCGATTAAAAAATCATTAACTTTTTTAACTTTTTCCTGTTTATTTTATCTTACCTATATTACCATAATTTTCGCTATTTTTCAATGCTTAGATAAAAATCTATATTTTTATTGCAGTTTTTTTTATTTAATGATATGATAATTTTAATAGGAATAAATAAATTAGAAAAATAATTATCATTTTTTTACTAAATTTTACCTTGAGAAAGGAATGATATAAATTATGAAACACCCAGAATTTGATTTTTATGATAAAACAAGTTTAAAATCATATAACTTGGATAAAACCATGCGTTATCAATTAAATATGTTAGATACATTAGATGTTTTTACCAGAAAACATTCTGAAAATGTGGCAGCTTTAACTTGTAGGCTTTGTGAATACTTGCATTGTAACAAGGGTTTTACAGAATATTGTACGATTTGTGCCTATCTTCATGATATTGGAAAATTGTTTATCCCACCTTCCATTTTACAAAAACCTGGCAAATTAACTGACGAAGAATTTGAAGTTATGAAAAAACATACGACTTTAGGATATGAAATGTGTATGAAGGATTTAAAACTAAGACCTTATTCTGCTGGTCCATTATATCATCATGAAGCTTTAAATGGTAGCGGATATCCTCAAGGATTAACAAAAAAAGATATTCCTTATGAAGGTCAAATTATTCGAGTAGCTGATGAATATGATGCCATCGTAAGCAAAAGGCAATACAAATCTCATGTTGGTATATCTGATACATTAAAAATTTTAGTGGATGAAACAAAACCTTCTGTTACTCCAGATTATTCTGGAACACTAAATCAACTTGCAGAAGAAACAAAACTTGGCAAAAGCAATCCCGTTATTGTTCGTACTTTATTTAAAGTTGTTATTGATGACATTGAATATGAAATCACTTGTACACAAAGTTATTTAGAAGATTTAGAACAAGAAATAAAACGTTTAAAACAAATGGAAAAATATAAAGAAAAAATGGAAAAAGCCAAAACTGAAAAAAATAAAAATTATTATGCTGAAGGTGTAAGGATATTAGCTAAACCTGGTGAAACGATCGAGAATCTAAGTCAAGTTCATCAAGAATATATAGAAGCTTATAATACAAGAAAAGCAATTATTGATAATCTATATAAAGAAATTAAAGTTATTAAAAAATTAAGAGTATAATATGTAAAAGAGGATTTTTTAATATAAATCCTCTTTTATTTATAGATATTTTTTGTTTTATCATGCATACTTTTATTCTTCTAACCCAAAACTAACCCCTAATGCATTGTTTACCTGATTAATGATTTTTTCATCATCTATATGTCCTATTTTTTCCTTTAAACGGCTTTTATCAATTGTTCGAATTTGTTCTGCTAAAACGACTGAATTATTTTTTAATCCACAACTTTCTGAATCAATTTCTATATGCGTTGGTAATTTATTTTTTCCTGTTTGTGAAGTAATCGCCGCTGCAATCACTGTAGGGCTATATTTGTTTCCTAAATCATTTTGTATAATTAATACTGGTCTAATTCCACCTTGTTCAGAACCTACTACTGGGCTTAAATCTGCATAAAACATATCTCCTCTTTTTATTACCATTTTTTTCACTCCCAATATTGTTATATTATCAAGTATGTCTTCTATCTTAAATATTAGTCATGTAAAGCTTATTGAAACTTTACTTCTTTATATAATATGTAAATAAGTGTGTTTTTGCTATTTCCCTTTATTTCCATTTTTGTAGGTTTTCCTGTTTTTTTGTCGATATATAAGGTTCTATTTTGTGTATATATATTTTTCTTATTTTCTGTTTTTAATATTATTTCATCGTCTTTTTCTTCATATTCTATTTTCCCATTTTGTTTATATAATTCTATAAATGTGCTTAAATCCAAACAATTATCTGTCATATATGGATAATTCGTATATATTTTTGTTAGATTCAATTTCGTATTTTCTATCTTTAATTCATTTTCTGTTTTGGTCATTTTGACACCTTGTATATTTTCTGGTTCTAATATCTCTTGTTCTGATATGTTGGGAGCTATGTAAGTTTGTTTAATAATATATTTGTTGACATTTTTATTACTATGCACTTCTACTTCTATCATACTTTCATATGAACTAATATTTAAAATATTTTCAATCATTTCTTGACTACTACTAGTATTTCCAATTTTTATTTTTTTACTCTTTGTTATATAAGAAAATATAGCAAAAAAAATAGCAATTATGCTGATAACCATGATTATATTTTTTAATATTTTATTTTTATTCAAAAAAAGCCTCCTAATAGATAGCAATGTATTTCTTGCAGAGTCCATTTTGTTAAAAATGTATATTAAATGTGTATAGATTTAACAAAATTGACTCTGAACAATAACCTTGCTACATCTTATTCTAGAGACTTTTAAAATATTCTTCTATTTTATGAATTAACTCTTCTTTTGTTTCTATTTTATTGATTGAATTTCTAAATTCACTTGAATTTTTAAGATTTTTGGTATACCACGCAATATGTTTTCTAAGTTCCTTAACCGCAATTTCTCCTTTTTCTTCCACTGCTAAATTTATGTGTTTTTCTATCACTTGTAATTTTTCATCCTTTGTTGGTTCTTTCATGGTTTTACCAGTTTCTAAATATTCTATGATTTCTTTAAATACCCATGGTCTTCCAAAAGTGCCTCTTCCTATCATAATACCATCTACGCCAGTATATTCAAACATCCTTTTTGCTGACACTCCATCTACTACATCACCATTTCCGATAACCGGAATATGAACACTATCTTTTACTTTTTTTATGATGTCTAAATCTGCTTTTCCTGTATAAAATTCACTTCTCGTTCTACCATGAACCGTTATAGCAGATATCCCAACTGCTTCTGCAATTTTAGCTATCTCTACTGCTACAATATTTTCTTTATCCCACCCTTTTCTAATTTTTAGAGTAACAGGAACTTTTGAATGTTTGATAACTGTTTTTAAAATACTTTCTGCTTTTTCTAAATCTAATAATAATTTACTGCCATCACCATTTTTAACAACTTTTGGTGCAGGACATCCCATATTAATATCAATCACATCTGCTATTTTACTCACATATTCCGTTGCATATGCCATAGATTCTTCATCACTTCCAAAGATTTGCATACTAATTGGTCTTTTTTCTCCATCTGTATTTAGCAATCTCTTTGTTTTTAAATCATTATGAAACATGGCTCTTGCACTTGCCATTTCTGTACAAACCATACCCACGCCATATTCTTTGCATATCATTCTAAAGGGTCTATTGGTAACTCCTGCCATAGGAGCCAATATTAAATTATTTTCTAGTTCTACATTTCCTATTTTTAATTTTTTTATATAGCTCATCATTTCTCCTTGTAAAAAATATTTTTTTCATCTATATAACAAAATTTAATTATATACTTAATATAGTTCAGTGTAGAAATTCTTGTAGATTTATTTTTACATATGACGAATGTAATTGGAGAATGATTAGAAATTCATATTGAGCCGAGGAATTTGTAAAAATAAATCTACAAGAACTTCTACACTGAACTGTTATCATTATTTATTGTACAAATATGGTTTTTTGTCTTTTACCACTAATATTTAATAATAGGCCTATACATATAAAGTTTGTTATTAAAGAACTTCCTCCATAACTAACAAAAGGTAAAGGTACACCTGTTATTGGTAATAATCCCATAACCATTCCTATATTTTCTAATACATGGAATAAGAAAATCCCTGTAATTCCGATTGCTATTAAAGAACCTGCTTTATCCTTTGCAGTTTTGGCAATATAAATACATTTAGTTATTAAATATACATATAACAAAATAATACCACCTGCTACAATAAAGCCCATTTCTTCTCCTATAACAGAATAGATAAAATCTGTTGTTTTTGGATATAGAAATCCTAATTGTGTTTGATTTCCTTTTAAGATTCCCATTCCTGTTAATCCTCCAGAACCTATAGCAATTTTAGACTGAATGATATTATATCCAGCTCCCCTTGGGTCTGATTCGGGATTTAAAAATACATCGATTCTACTTTTTGCGTGTTCTGGTAATACAAAATTATATAATAAAGGAACGGCAATCAAAATTAACAAAATTGTTCCTATGATATATTTTTTATCTAATCCTGCTGAAAATAGCATTAAAGCCATTGCCACAATATATGCCAATGCTGTCCCATAATCAGGTTGCATAACAATTAACAAAATTGGTAATCCAACAACAGCTAATGCAATTGGTAATCTTGTTATTCTATTGATTTCATCTTGTCCTTTTCGTTGAATTTTTATAATTGTATATGTTAAAAATAATATTACAAATACTTTATCAAATTCTCCTGGTTGAAATGAAAAACCAAATATATTATACCAACTTGTTGCTCCATTAATGGGAGATGTAAACAGCACGCCAATTAATAACAAAATAAATATGCCATATAATACTGGTGATGCCTTTAATAACAAGTTATAATCTATAAACATAACAATTGCCATAGCAATCAGGCTTACTACAAACCATATGATCTGTTTTGTAAATTCATCATATTCAGTTTCTTGTGTGGCAGAAAATAATGCAACTATTCCTATAATACATAGAATAATTGCAGTAATTAAGATTCCCCACTCCATATTTTTTAATTCTCTTTTTCTCATTAAATCACTCTTTTTCTATTTTATTCTATAAGAAAAATTACTGTTATTTTACATATATTAAATTTTTCATAAATATCTATCTTAATTTTCCTTATTTTGATTTAATTTTTCTTCTGTTTCTTTTTCTTCTGCAATCTCTTCTTTATTTTTTGATTCTATATTTTCTTCTTTTTCATCTGACGTTTCTTGATTGTCTTTTTTTTCTATTTTATCTTCCTTGCTTGTATTCTCTTGTTCTTTGTTCTCTGTTTCTTTTTGCTCATTTTGTTTATTTTCTATTTTTTCTTGTTGATTTTCTTTGTTTTGGTCTTTATCTTCTTTTTGATTATCTTCTTTGCTATCTTTTATATCTTCTTGCTTATTTTCTTTTTCGTCTTCTGGCTTTTTTTCCGTCTTTCTTGCTTCATGTTTTATATTTAATATTGGAATATTCGCATATAATGCTGGAGCACCATTTGTACCATCTTCATTTTCTTTATTGGTTAATCTAACATCTATTGCCCCTTCATCAATATCTATATATTTTTTGATGACTTCTATAATTTCTTGTTTCATTAATTCTAAGAAATCTGCTGAAACATTCGCTCTATCTTGCATAAGAACTAAATGTAATCTTTCTTTAGCAGCTTCTTTTGAATTAGGTGCTGTTTTTTCTTCTTTCTTTTTTAATTTATTAAAGAATTTCATTATGCTTTCAAACATTCTTAAATTTCCCTCCGACCTTTGTTTTTATTATGATTTTTTAAATAATCTTTTTAGTTTTGCGAAAAATCCTTTTTCTCTACCTGGAATGGTTACTTCTATTTTCTCTCCTAAAACTCTTTTGGCTATTTCAATATATGCCTTTCCTGATGGTGCTCTTCTATTTTGAATAACAGGCTCTCCTTTATTGGTTTGTGTAATGATATATTCATCATCTGGTACAACACCAATTAAATCAATAGATAGTAAATCTACGATATCATCTACATCCATCATTTCACCTTTTCTTACCATATTGGGTCTTATTCTGTTGATAACCAATTCTGGATTTTTAATATCAGATGATTCTAAAAGTCCTATAATTCTATCAGCATCTCTTATAGCAGATATTTCTGCTGTTGTAACAACAATTGCTCTATCTGCTCCAGCAATTGCATTTTTGAAGCCTTGCTCTATTCCAGCAGGACAATCTATTAATATGTAGTCAAATTCCTCTTTCAATTTACCTACTAAGTTTCTCATTTGTTCTTCATTTACTGCGCTTTTATCTCTTGTTTGGGCTGCTGGTAATAGGTATAATTCTTTAAATCTTTTATCTTTTATTAATGCTTGTCTTAATTTACATTTTTCTTCTACAACATCAACAATGTCATATACAATTCTATTTTCTAATCCCATAACAACATCTAAATTACGTAATC
>CALXEX010000020.1 GCA_944387445.1 uncultured Clostridia bacterium
GACATTATCACAAATGAATCAGACATATGTAAAAGGTATTAAAAAATATTTGACAAATATAAAAAAAGATGTTATTATATAGTTACATTAAACAAAACATTCAAAGTTCTGCGAATGTCATTTGTGCTTGTATGTGTATCACAACTACACATACTTTTTTTTTTATAAAAACAGGATAGACCACAACATTCTATCCTGTTTGACAATACTATTATGTATTATCTGCTTTAATCTTTTCATCTTTTGTATTTGCTTTCGTAGATTTTAATGTTTCAATTTCTTCTTTTTGTTTTAATAATTTATCTACTAGTTGCAAAATTAGTTCTGCGTTTGTCATATGTGCTTCCCCCTTTCCGTTCCTAGGTAAAGAACTGCCTTTTGACAAGAAAGGTTGTTAACATATTACAATATTTTACAACAAAAAACAAGTGAACACAGTAAAAATTTACAATTAATTCTTACTATAAATAGATATAATTTATGTGGTTGCAGTAAAATTGCAATAAATTTAAACTATGCAAGTCTGAAACTATGCGAAAATAGAGGCTTTGAGGCTGGTTATTTTCTGGCTGTCGCCTCCATATAAAAATAAAAATCGAGAAAGTATTGATATTTTAATGCTTTCTCAATTTTTATGTATTCTTTTAATTCTGATGGAAAATAATTATTATAAAAGAGCAGACCAGCGAGATGGCTGGTCTGCTTTGGAGACGGTGCTTAACTTAGAGACTTAAAGTTGTCCCAACGGTACCGTCTGGACTTACGACAATATCAACTTCATCGTTCGCCTCATCAGTGAACCAGTCTGAAGTTATGATACTGTCCAAGTTTGCCTCAAAATCAGTTGAGGCAAAAATCTGCCGGTACCGTTTGTCAGAAAGGGTTTTCTTTAATGTTATTCCCTTTCCGGCATATTTTTAGGCTAAGCTTTTAAATCCAAGCTTCTCGAAATAGTTATCGAGAAAAATACTTGGAGATAGGTATAAATTCTCCATTTTTCCCTCCTTTTATGTCTCCTGGTTTGCGAGTTACTAAGTTCATTATAACATAATTTACGAAATTATGTCAAATAAACACGATGTATGATAACTTTAATTTTCTAATAAAATTATAAAAATGTATTGACAATTGAATAACCATTCAACTATAATATAATAAAAGAATAATTGAATATACATTCAATTGTATGTAGAAAGGAGAAAAATATGGTTGCAAGAATTGAAATGTGTGATTGTAATAGTATTCATCAAGATGTAGTAGATACCGTAAAGGAGCATATGCTATCAGACAGTAAAATAGATGCATTGGCTAATTTTTATAAAATATTTAGTGATAATACAAAAATAAAAATTTTATGGGCTTTAGATGTTCATGAAATGTGTGTATGTGATTTAGCTGTTCTTACAAATATGACGAAATCAGCAATTTCCCACCAATTAAGAGCATTAAAAGAAGCTAATTTGGTAAAATACAGAAGAGAGGGAAAAAATGTATATTATTCATTGTCAGATACTTGTACACGTCATATTATAGAAAAAGGTGTTTTACATACAATTAACAAAGAATAAAAAATATATTCTGTAAACTAAAAATTTGAAAAAGGATGAAACAACATACTGTAATTTATAAACTTTATACATTGATTAAAAAGGGAAAGGAAAGATGATTATGAAAAAGAATTATATATTAGAAGATTTAGATTGTGCAAATTGTGCTTTAAAAATAGAGGAAGGCGTAAAAAACATAGAAGGTGTGACAGCATGTTCAGTAAGTTTTGTAACAGAAAAAATGATTGTAGAAATAGAAGATGGAAAAGAAAAAGAAGTAGAGAAAGAAATTAAACAAGTAGTAAAAAAGATTGAACCAGATACAACATTAAGAGAAGTATAGAATAATTGAAAAAATTGATTTTATAAGGATATTAAAAGCATAGGAAATATAATGAGGAGGACATAGGAATGAAAAAAAGATTGAGAAAAATTATCATAGCATTTATCATTTTTTTAATTGCTATTTTGATAGGAAAAATAAATTTTATAAATATAGATGAAAATGTATTGACAATTATACAAATTGTTCTATATATTCTAAGTTATTTAATTGTTGGATTTGAAGTTGTCAAAAAAGCGGTGGTAAATATCTTCCATGGAGAGTTTTTTGATGAAAATTTCTTAATGAGTATTGCGACCATTGGTGCATTTGCAATTAAAGAATTTCCAGAAGCAGTAGCTGTTATGCTATTTTACCAAGTGGGAGAATATTTTCAAAGTTATGCTGTAAAAAAATCAAGAAAATCCATTGCAAGTCTAATGGATATCAGACCAGATTATGCAAATGTTAAGCAAGATGAAAATATAGAAAAGAAATCACCTGAAGAAGTAAAGATAGGAGATACCATAGTTGTGAAGCCAGGGGAAAAAGTTCCACTAGATGGTATCATTATAGAAGGTACTTCTATGGTAGATACATCAGCATTGACAGGAGAATCTGTTCCAAGAGAAGTAAAGGTAAATGATACAATTTTAAGTGGATGTATTAATTTAAATGGTGTTTTAGAAATGAAAGTAGAAAAAGAATTTGGAGAATCTACAGTAAGCAAAATACTAGATTTAGTTGAAAATGCGACAAATAAAAAGGCAAAAACGGAAAACTTTATTACAAAATTTTCAAAATATTATACACCAATTGTTGTATTTTTAGCATTAATCATTGCTTTTATACCACCAATTATAACAAAAACAGATATGTTAGATTGGGTATATAGAGCACTTACATTTTTAGTGGTATCATGCCCATGTGCATTGGTCATCTCTGTTCCACTTAGCTTCTTTAGTGGAATAGGATCAGCTTCTAAAAAAGGCATATTGGTAAAAGGAAGTAATTATTTAGAATTATTATCAAAGACGGAAATTGCTGTATTTGATAAAACAGGAACATTAACAAAAGGTGTATTTGATGTACAAGAGATTAAGAATGAAGATGGAATCTCTGCAGAAGAATTATTAGAATTATCTGCTTATTGTGAAAGTTATTCAAATCATCCAATATCTATATCTATACAAAAAGCTTATGGAAAAGATATTGATAAAAAGAGAATTATAGATAGTCAAGAAGTAGCAGGAAAGGGAATTATCAGTAGAATTGATGAAAAGCAAGTTGCTTGTGGTAATATAAAATTAATGGAAGAATTACATTTAGAAAATATACAGCCAGTAGATGGAATAGGAACAGTTGTCTATGTAGCAATTAATAAACAATATGCAGGTTATATTTTAATTAGTGACAAAATAAAAGAAGATGCTCCAAAAGCAATTCAAGAATTGAAAAAAGCAGGTGTCAGACAAACGGTTATGCTAACAGGAGATAATAAAGAAGTAGCAGAAAAAGTAAATCAAGAATTAAAATTAGATGATGTGTATAGTGAATTGCTTCCAATAGATAAGGTAAATAAAGTGGAAGAATTATTAAAAAATAAGAAAGAAGAAGCAAAGTTAGCATTTATTGGTGATGGTATTAATGATGCACCAGTACTAGCAAGAGCGGATATAGGAATTGCGATGGGAGGACTAGGGTCTGATGCTGCAATAGAAGCAGCAGATATTGTCATTATGACAGATGAACCATCAAAAATAGCAACAGCTATGAAAATTTCAAGAAAAACATTGAAAATTGTTTACCAAAATATTAGTTTTGCATTAATTGTAAAAATCGGCGTTCTCATATTAAGTGCTTTTGGATTAGCTTCTATGTGGTCAGCTGTATTTGCTGATGTGGGTGTTACAGTTTTAGCAGTATTAAATTCATTTAGAGCTTTAAAATAAAAGTTTTCTCAGTCAAACCTAATACATTAGGTTTGACTGAGAAAACTTATAGTGAATTGACAACTTAAATAATTGAATAGAAATTTATATCAGAAAGAGAACCCATATTATTTTTTTTATAAAGATATTGAATGTGATTGGAAAGTTCTTAGAAAATATTAAAATCGATTACTGAGGGAGCAATTCCATTGGAGAGGCTCAGTAATCGATTTTTAGATTTTCTTAGAGCTTGTATTGAACCGAAATATCTTTATAAAAAATAATATGGGTTCTCTTTTACAATAAATTATTAAAGCTATTTTACGATTTTAATAAAATTATATTCATATCCTGAAACAGAGGTATTATCATATTTATATCCTTTATAAATACCACCATCATCACCACTTAAATCAACTTGTAGTCTTACAGGGCAAATAAATTCTTCATTAAGGTTATTTACAATATGAATGGTGAAATTTAAGTTGTAATTAATATCATTTAAATCAATACCAGCTTCTTGTAATACTTTTCCATTAAAAGAAATTGTATTAGAATCAGAAGATGCTGAATAATTCGTGATAATATCTTCATTCATGTATTCTAAAGTAATAGGGTTAGAACAATCTGCATAAAATGTTGGTGTTTCATAATCTGTATGATTATTTTCATCATTTGTACTAACAATATTATATTCTATCTTATCATCATTTAATGGTTCAATTTCTTTATATTTTGCAAAATCTAAAGCGCTTTTATAATTTACATATGGATGACCTTTATCAGAATTTGTAGATAGACTTATATTATCAATATATAATTCTTTTATTGTATTTTTATTTGTAAGATCATAAACTGTACTTGTATTGTCTATTGTTATGGCAATATCACTATATTGTAAAATGCTTAAATCTTGTAAAGATTCATTTTCACTTTTGTCAATTACATTGGCACTACTGTATATAAGTATTTTTTGAATCTTAAAGATAGGATTTTCATTTTGCTCAGCAATTTTTTCAACTTGATCTGAAAATTCATCTTTTGCATAAGAAACTCGGAAGATCAAATCATAATATAAAAATGCTAATACACATAATATTAATATTAAAATAATCAAAACAGTTTTATGATGTTTTATTTTAATTTTTTTCATAAGGACTCCTTTTTAGCTAAGTCTATTATATAACATTTCCATATAAGAATATACTTTTGTATGCCAATCTGGGTCACTTGCATATCTTTGGTTAACACCTTCTAGAGTAGGACCGTTATAATACCAAGCACTTGCTGTTTCTCCATCATAGATTTTTGTTCCAGCTGGATTTAAGTAATATTTTACGAGTGATTTTGTTACAGTTTCAATACCATCTGCAAATGAATCAAATTCATAAGAAGATTCATAAGGTGTTTCATCATAAGATCCATAACCAAATAAGTTATTTTTATCTTCTGAAATTTGTGATGTTCCCCAACCACTTTCATGGATTGCAATAGCAGCAATAAAAATACCATTTACATTATATTTTTTGTCCATGTTATAAAAGACTTCCGCATTTTCTTCAAAAATTCCATTTGTATCATTTGGCAAATCTTTAAAGATTTTTTGGTAATCTTTTAATGTTAAGCCAGTAGATTTATTTAATTCCATTTCAATATTGACATTAATTAAAATTCTTTGAATTCTATTTTTCTCAATAATACTTGGTGTTTTTGTTGGTGAAGTTAATACATCTGTAGGTAAATATCCTTCGATACTATCAAAAGATACTTTACACCAATCTTCATTTGGTAATTCAAGAAGCTTGACATCAATATAATTCTTAATATCTGCCACTTCTTCTGCAGATTGAGAAGGCTCTTTTCTTAGAGTGGCATCTTTACTTAAATAAACTGTGTCACCAATATGTATATTTAAATCTGCTAAGAAATCTGAAGTTCCAATATCTAAAATTTGTGGAGTTGGCTCTTCGATGGTTTCTTTTGCTAAAATGATTTCTTCTATAAATTCTCCATTTTCATAAGTTTTTACTAAAGAGACATTTTCTTTTCCCATAACACCTTCTTGTAAAACAACTTGTTCACCTCTTGGAAGGGTTGGATTTTGTTGCGTTTGAATTTCATATTCAATTTCTCTCTCTTCAGAAACTTGTTCTTTTACTTTTTCAAAACTTGAGTTTTCAGAAATTATCTTTTGCATATTCAACGCTTTTCTGTTGATTTCAAAATTAGTAGGAATAGATGCTGTTTCTACAACTTCTTCAGAATCTTTTGTAGTATCTCCTGTTTCCACTGAAAATACATTCATTGGAAATACAGCGATAATGACTAAAACAAGAACAACAAAAACAATTAACAAATTTGAAAGTTTTACACCTTTTTTGTTGTCAAAAGATACATCTGTACTTTCAATAAAAGAAACCTTAGCTTTTGGTTTAGATTGTCTTTGAGTAGCAGACTGTGTTTGCATATTAAATTGTTTTTGACGTTTCAAGTCTGAATTCGATTTTGAAGATGTATTTACTTGGTTTGCTTGAGAATATCGAATTTCTTGTAACTCTTTAAAA
Source organism: uncultured Clostridia bacterium (assembly GCA_944387445.1). GTDB lineage: Bacteria > Bacillota > Clostridia > TANB77 > CAG-508 > CAG-269. Next base: position 6,365 of record CALXEX010000020.1, read on the forward strand.
ACATCAGACAGATTTCTATCATTTTGGTTTTTATGCATAGAGTTATTTTTGTCATCTAACATCTTAATTTCCTCACTTTCATAAAATTCTACACCCCTATTATACAATAACAAAATGAACTTGTCTACAAAAAAATGCAAAAAAGAGCAAAGTAGAAAAAATTTCTAGTTACAATTCACAGCTCAATAACGGACATGGAAAGGTTATGTTATTCTAGATTTCATAAATTTCTCGGCTCAATGCGTACATTAGCCTTTCTAAATCTAAAACAAACGAGCCTCTCGCTATTCCCGCTTCCTCATTTGTTTTAAATTAAGAAAGGCTACAAGTACTCCAATCACATTCGAAATCTATTCAATCTAGAATAACATAACCTTTCCATGTCCGTTATTGAGCTGTGAATCGTAACAATTTCTAAAAAATAAATGAATAAATCCTTAATTTGCTTGCAAATTCTATAAAATAGTATATAATAAAGGCATAAAGTTGAAAGAGAATATTAAGAATTAACAATATTTTTAAAAAACGAAAATCTGCTTAGGAAGGAAAGCGAATAAACATGAATTTAGAAGGAATTGAAAAAGAAATAGGATATACATTTCAAAATCAAGAATTGTTAAAAACAGCATTAACGCATACATCTTATGCTTATGAAAAACATATAGATAGTAATGAAAAGTTAGAGTTTTTAGGAGATAGTATATTAGAATTTTTATCAAGTAGATATTTATTTACACATTATACAAACTTAAAAGAAGGAGAAATGACAAAAGTAAGAGCTACAGTGGTATGTGAAAAAAGTTTATACAAAGTAGCAGTAAAACATCATTTTGGGGATTATCTATTATTAGGAAAATCAGAAAAAATAAATGGGGGAAATAAAAGACCAGCTATATTAGCAGATAGTGTAGAAGCTGTCATTGCTGCTATATATTTAGATGGTGGATTAGAACCAGTAAATACATTTATTATTGAAAACCTTAAAGAAGAAATTGAGCAAGCCAGCAAACATGTAGGAGATAAAGATTATAAAACGGTATTACAAGAAAAATTACAAGAAGCAGGAGATGTGAAAATAGAATATGAGATTATAAAAGAAAGTGGACCAGACCATGATAAAAGTTTTGAAGCACAAGTGAAATTTAATGGAAAGGTTTTGGCAAAAGGTTCTGGTAAAAGTAAAAAAGGAGCTGAGATGCAGGCTGCGAAAAAAGCGTTAGAAAATTTAAAATAGAAAAGAGGTAAATCTATGAAACATCAATACATCATACCGATATTTGTACCACATTTAGGTTGTCCAAATGATTGCATTTTTTGTAATCAGAAGTCTGTTAGTGGGCAAAAAAAGAATATGACAAAGGAAGAAGCAAAAAAGATAATAGATAATTACCTAGCAAATGTAAAAGATGATGAAGCACAAATTGAAATTGCCTTTTTTGGAGGAAGTTTTACAGCAATAGAAGAAAAACAACAAAATGAACTATTAGAATTAGCATATGGATATGTAAAAAACGGAAAAGTTGAAAGTATTAGAATATCTACGAGACCAGACTGTATTAATAAAGATATTTTAAAAAGATTAAAAAAATATAAAGTAAAAACCATTGAATTAGGTGTACAATCTTCAAATGATTATATTTTAAAAAGAGCGAATAGAGGACATACATTTCAAGATGTTAAAAAAGCATCTAAATTAATTCGATTTTATGGATTTAAATTAGGACATCAAATGATGGTTGGATTACCAGAAAGTACAAGAATTGATGAAATTAATACAGCAAAGGCATTGATAAAATTAAAACCAAAAATGGTAAGAATTTATCCAGTGTTGGTGGTAAAAAATACAAAATTAGAAGAAGAATATAAAAAAGGCATTTATGAACCATTACCATTACCACAAGCTATTGAAACTTGCAAAGAATTGGTTAGAATGTTTGCAGATAAGAAAATTGATATTATCAGAGTGGGGCTACAAAATACAGATGAAATTACAGACCCAAGTAAAGAAAAAAGTGAAGTGGTAGCAGGACCATATCATCCAGCATTTAGACAATTGGTAGAATCTGCTATGTGGTATGATGCCATTGTTGGAAAAATTAAAAAATTAAATGTAAAAGTTAAAGAAGTAGAAGTGAAGGTAAATCCCATAGATGCTAATAATGTGATTGGACATAAAAAAGAAAATGTAAAAAAATTAAAAGAATATTATGATGTAGATTTAGTTTTAAAACAAGATCCATCCATTAAACAAGGAAAGTCAAAAATTGAAGTCACAAAAACATTTAAAGATTTTGCTTATGAAGAAAAAGAAGAAGAAAAGAAAAAAGAAGTAAGTAAGAAATAAAGAAAGAACAAAAGGAACATGAAATAGAATAAAATCACCTGAAATTACCAATACTAGTAATAAAGGTGATTTTTATTATGAGCTTAAAAGAAAAAATACAAATTAAAAAAATAGTATTAGAAATATTAGGAACCATTTTAGGTGCATTTATTATTGCAGTAGCTGTATCATTATTTTTATTGCCCAATAAATTATCTTCAGGAGGGGTAGCTGGACTTGCAACAATCACCTATTATTTGTTTCATATGCCAATGGGAATTAGTATGTTAATCATAAATGTTCCATTATTTTTCATGTCCATATTAAAAATCGGAAAAAAATTTTTTGTAGAATCTATTATAGGTACTATTAGTTTATCTGTATTTATAGATATGTTAGATAAAGTTACACCATTGACAGAAGACAAATTTTTAGCCTGCATTTATGGAGGAATTTTAATGGGAGTCGGTACAGCAATTATTTTAAAATGTAATAGCTCAACTGGCGGAACAGATTTATTTAGCTATATAGCTAAAATTTATAAACCAACCATAAAAGTGGGAGAAATTATTTTTTTAATCGATATTGCAATAGTTGCTTTAAACATGATTTTTTTAAGAGAAATTGAGATCGGACTATATTCAGCAATTGCTATCTATTTAATGGGAAAAATTATTGATATTTTATTTGAAGGAATTTATTTTACCAAACTTATCTATATTGTGTCTGACAAATCAGAAGAAATTGCAAAGAAAATCGGAGAAACAATAGGAAGAGGAACAACAGGGATTTATGGGAAAGGTATGTACACCAATTCTGATAAATTAATTTTAATGTGTGCAGTTACGAGGAAGGATGTAGGAAATACCATACAGATTATAAGGAAAATAGATAAGAAAAGTTTTGTCATTATTACAAATTCAAGAGAAGTATTGGGATTAGGATTTAAGAATGAGTAAAAAGGGAAAAATGAGTCCGTCCCCAAAATCCCTCAAGTATTCCTATTGTATGTTGAGAATTCTATATTTTTATGCTAATATGAACATGTAAATTATATGAAATAGAAAAATAAATTGAAAAATAATGTATTTATTTTCAAATTTGCTTTTAGTAGGTAATCGTAAATAAAGGAAGGAAATATATATGAAAACCATATTAATTGTAGAAGATAATATAGATATCCATAATTATATAAAAGAGGTATTGGAAAAAGAAAGGTACAAAGTTCTAGATAGTTATTCTGGAACAGAAGCCTTAATGGTCTTAGAAAAAGAAAAAGTGGATTTAATTTTATTAGACCTAATGTTACCAGGACTAAATGGAGAAGAGATTATAAAAAAAGTAAAAGACATCCCTATTATTGTTCTTAGTGCCAAAATTTCTCCAGAAGATAAAGTAAATGCTTTATTAAGTGGTGCAAATGATTATCTAACAAAACCATTTTCAACAGAAGAATTATTGGCTAGAATACAGGTACAATTTAGAATGGATAAAGACAGAACAAATCATAAAAATGAAAAATTAGCATATAAACAAATGGTAATCAACCAAGAAGATCATACAGTATGTATAGGAGAGAGTCCAATATATCTAACCAAAACAGAATATGCTATTATGAAACAATTATTGTTAAATCCAAAACAAGTAGTTACCAAATCAAAGTTATTAGAATGTATTAGTCAAGATACATTAGATTGTGATGAAAATTCATTAAAGGTACATATTAGTAATATCAGAAAGAAAATAAGACAAGTAACAGAAGAAGAATATATTGAATCTGTGTGGGGAATTGGTTTTAAATTATATGATTAAAAATCTTTATTATTTCTTAACGAAATTTTAACTATTTTCTTAACTATTTTATGGTAAAGTTTTTTCATAAGAAAGGAGGAGAAAATGGAATATATTTTGGAAGCAAATAATATTGAAAAAAAATATGGCCATTTTAAAGCCTTAAATAATCTTTCTATGCACATTCCAAAAGGTGCTATATATGGATTAATAGGAAAAAATGGGGCTGGAAAAACTACTTTAATAAGGCTACTTTGCGGTTTACAAAAAGTTACATCAGGAGAATATACTATTTATGGTATTTCTAATAATAGTAGAAAAATTGCAGAAGCAAGAAAAAGAATAGGTGGTATTATCGAAACGCCCTCAATTTGCTCAGATATGACAGCAATAGATAATCTTAAAGAACAGTATAAAATTATAGGGTTACCCTCATTCAGCAAGTTAAATGAAATACTTAAACTTGTAGGATTAGAAAATACAGGTAAAAAAACTGCTAAACATTTTTCTTTGGGAATGAAACAAAGACTAGGAATCGCAATTAGTTTAGTCGGTAATCCTGATTTACTGATTTTAGATGAACCTATAAATGGATTAGACCCTGAGGGAATAATAGAAATAAGAGAATTAATTTTAAGATTAAATAGAGAAAAAGGTATTACTTTCTTAATTTCTAGTCATTATTTAGATGAATTGTCCAAAATTGCAACATATTATGGTATTATAGACAAAGGAAGAATTATAAAAGAAATTAATAAAGAAGAATTAGAACAAAATTTTAAAATTAGAACACAAATTCATGTAACTAACTTAAAAGAATGCGTTAAATATTTAGAAGAAGAAAATTTACATTATAAAGTTATCTCTAATGACAAAATTGATATATATGAAAAAGTAAATGTGTCAGAACTTGTTATTGCACTTTCTAAAAGAAATTGTATAGTAAATGATTTTCAAGAAAAAGGAGAATCCTTAGAAAATTATTATTTGAATTTAATAGGAGGTGCAAACAATGATTAAACTATTAAAAGCAGGTTTTTTTAGATTAAAAAAAGATAGTATATTTTGGTTATTTGTGTTTTTAACCATTGGAATAGCAGGATTTACGCTATTTAGATATACATCTAATGAAGAGGTGCAGTTAGATAAAATTGTAAACGAATTTATCATGTATATAGGACTTTTTATAGCAATATTTGTAAGTATTTTCGTTGGAAAAGAACATTCACAAGGAATTATAAGAAATAAAATTATAGTAGGACATAGTAGAATTTCCATTTTTTTAGCAAATCTTATTATTAGTATAATAGCATCTATTTTATGCGAGATTGTGTATTTTGCATTTGTATTTTTAATTGGTATACCTTTATTTGGACAATTGCAGATGTCATTATATCAATTTGGAATGGTACTATTAAATACACTTTTGGTCATCATATCATTTTGCTCTATTTTTAACTTTATATCCATGATATGTTCCGAAATAACAGTATCAACAACAATATGTATCATTCTTTTTATAACAATGTATGTAGTACAAGGTTCATTTTCTTTAACTGCAAATACGGATAAGTATATAACTCATACATATACAGATGAAAATGGTGTTTCTCATATTGTAAGCCAAGAACTTGATCCAGACTATCCAGGAGATGAAAAAGTGAAACAAGCAAGAATGATTTATCTTTCCATTCCAGAAGGGCAGGCTATGGAACTTGGAAGTAATGATCCAGAGTATTTGAGACAAATGCCTATCTATTCTATTATTCTAATTTGTGCTATAAATATATTGGGAATCTATATTTTTTCTAAAAAAGAGCTGAAATAGGAGGAAAAAGTGAATATTAGTTTATTATTGCTAACCATTATATTATTTTGTATATGTATATTTTTAATGTTAAAATTATGTTTAATAAAACATTCGATTAAAGAAATTGAGAAATCTTTTAGTTATATATTAAAATCAGATACGAATAATCTAATAACTATATCCTCATCAGATAAAGATATTAAAAGTTTAACAATAAATATAAATGACAACCTTACAGAGTTAAGAAAACAAACATTACAATATAAAAGTGGAAATCAAGAATTAAAGAAAATAATAACGAATATTTCACATGACATAAGAACCCCTTTAACTGCCATTAAAGGATATATTGATTTGATACAACAAGAAAACTTATCCAATAAACAAAAACAATATTTAAAAATAGTCGAGAAAAAATCTAATGAATTAACAGAACTTACAGATCAACTATTTGAGTTTTCAAAAGCAATGGATATAGGTGTAAAGATAAAAAAAGAAAAGTGTTGCATAAATGAAATATTAGAGGAAAGTTTGGCAAATATGTACAACTTTTTTAAGGCAAAACAAATTGAACCAAAGCTTGAAATATGTGAACAAAAAATATATAAAGAGTTAGATAAGCATAGTATGATTCGTGTATTTGAAAATATTTTATCAAATGTTTGCAAATATAGTAACGGCGATTTTAAAGTAGAACTAAATGAAAAAGGAATGATAACATTCTCAAATAAAGCAACTTCATTAGATGCGACGACTGTACAAAAAATTTTTGATAGATATTTTACTGTTGAAAATGCGAAAAAGGCAACAGGATTAGGATTATCCATTAGCAAACAATTAGTAGAATTAAATGGAGGAGAAATATCTGCCGAATATGTGAAGGGGTACCTAAGGATTCAAATAGTGTTTTAAAATTACTTTATACGAAAGTATAGAGTAATTTTTCTTTATATGATATAATCAAACCAAATGAAAGGTTAAAAAACAAGTATGTTTTAAGCTATGCTAGATTTGAAGTTTTTCTAACTAGGTTTTGTTTTTAGAAAGGAATACACAGAAAATGAAAGAAAAACAATATATATTAAAAAAATCAGAAACTTTTAATTTAAAAGATATATTTGAATGTGGACAATGTTTTCGTTGGAATGAAGAAGAAAATGGGAGCTATACAGGTATATGGAAAGAAAATATTGTCAATATTAAAAAAGAGGGACAAGATTTTGTGTTCACTGGTATATGTAAAAATGGAAATTTCGAAGAGGAAATACAGAAGTATTTTGATTTAGATAGAAACTATGAACAAATCAAAAAAGAATTAGCAAAAAAAGACAAGTATATGAAAACAAGTATTGCATATGGTAAAGGAATCAGAATTTTAAATCAAGATTTATGGGAAACAATTATATCTTTTATCATATCTGCAAATAATAATATACCAAGAATAAAAGGAATTATTGAAAAATTAGCCAAGGCATATGGAAATACAATAGAATGGAATGGAAAAAAATATTATACATTTCCAACTCCCAGACAGTTAAAAGATGTAACAGTAGAAGAATATAGAAAATTAGGATTAGGATTTAGAGATATCAGGTTATATGAAACTACAAAAATGATATTAGATGGAAGAGTAGATTTACAAGAATTGAAAAATAATCCCAATACGACAGAAGTAAGAGAAAAACTATTAACACTTTCAGGTGTGGGGCCAAAAGTAGCAGACTGTATATTACTATTTTCTGATTTAAAACGATTAGAAGTATTTCCAATAGATGTATGGGTAAGAAGAGTCATGAATGATTTATATATCAAAAATGAAGATGAAGCAAAAGTAAGTAAAAAACAAATTGAAAAAATTGCAAAAAACAAATTTGGAAATTTAGCAGGTTTAGCACAACAATATTTGTTTTATTGGCGAAGAGAAGCATAAAATTTATGTCGCACAGACAAACGAACCAAATGCGACATGATACGAATTGGACAAAAAATATTGTAAAAAAAATTTATGTATGATAGAATCTGAAACAAGGAGGGAAAAATGATTTATACAATAACATTTAATCCTGCACTAGATTATATTGCACAAGTTGAAGATTTTAAAATTGGTGAAATAAATAGAACAAAAACGGAAACAATATTACCAGGAGGAAAAGGACTAAATGTTTCAATTGTCCTAAAAAATTTAGGCATTGAAAATACGGCACTTGGTTTTATATCAGGATTTACAGGTGAAGAGTTAAAACGAAAAATGGAAGCACAAGGCGTTAAAACAGATTTTGTTAAAGTAAAAGAAGGTATCACAAGAATTAATGTTAAAATTAGTTCTATGAATGAAAAAAAGGTAGAAGAAACAGCTTTAAATGGAGTGGGACCACTTATTACAGAAAATGATATTGAAGTATTAATGGAAAAACTACAAAAGATGTCTACAAATGATTTAGTTATCTTATCTGGAAGTATACCAAAAAATATTGATAATACAATATATGAAAAAATATGTAAAAACCTTAATGAAAAAGGAATTACATTTATCGTAGATTCTACACAAGAATTGCTTATGAATGTATTAAAATATCATCCTTTTTTAATAAAACCAAATAAAGATGAATTAGAAGAAACACTAAATTGTAAAATATCAACAAAAGAAGATATAATCCAATCTGCCAAAGAATTAAAAAAATTAGGAGCACAAAATGTTTTAGTATCTTTAGGAAATGATGGAGCACTATTGCTAACAAAAGAGGATAAGACGTATTATTCTAAAGCACCTAAAGGACAAGTCGTAAATACCGTTGGATCTGGAGATTCTATGGTAGCAGGTTTTTTAGCAGGATATCATCAAACAAAAGATTATGAAGTTGCATTAAAAACAGGAGTGGCAACAGGAAGTGCAAGTGCATTTTCTACACGATTGGCAACAAAAGAAGATGTAGAGCTTCTTTTAAGTCAATTATAAAAAAATATACAAAAGAAAGGGGTAAAATATGAAAATTACAGATTTACTTAGTGAAAAGGCCATTAATCTGCATGGAAAAGCAAATAGTAAAGAAGAAGCGATTATTCAATTAGTAGATTTAATGGTAGAAAATGAAAACATTAATGATAAGGAAGCTTACAAACAAGCAGTATTAAAAAGAGAGGAAGAAGGCACAACAGGAATTGGTGAAGGAATTGCGATTCCTCACGGAAAAACAGATGCAGTAGAAAAACCAGGTCTATCTGCCATGATCATTCCAGATGGAGTGGATTTTAAATCATTGGATGGAAATCCAGCAAAATTGCTATTTCTAATTGCAGCACCAAATACAAAAGATAATGTACATTTAGATGTGTTGAGCAGATTATCTACATTATTAATGGACACAGATTTTAGACAAGCATTATATGATGCAAAAACACCAAAAGAATTCTTAGAATGCATAGACAAAGCAGAAAGTGAAAAATTAGGAGAAGAAAAAGCATCAAATGAGCAATATGAAATTTTAGCAATTACGAGTTGTCCAACAGGAATTGCCCATACGTATATGGCAGCAGAAGCTTTAGAACAAATGGGAGAACAATTAGGACATAAAGTAAAAGTAGAAACTCATGGTTCTTCAGGAGTGAAAAATAAATTTACGAAAGAAGAAATCGAAAATGCAAAGGGAATTATTATTGCATCAGATACAAAAATTGATTTATCAAGATTTGATGGTAAAAAATTGATTAAAACAAAAGTAGCAGATGGAATCAATAAACCAAAAGAATTAATTGAACAAGTATTGTCACCAAATGCGAAAACATATCATTCAGACAATAAAAATAAATCTGAAGAAAATGATGATGAACAAAAAGAAAAAATAGGAACAAAAATCTATAAACACTTGATGAATGGTGTTACACATATGTTACCATTTGTTGTTGGTGGAGGAATATTAATAGCTATTGCATTTTTATTGGATGATTATTCAATAGATCCATCAAACTTTGGTATGAATACGCCAATTGCAGCATTCTTTAAAACTATAGGAAATGCAGCATTTAATGTTATGTTATATATACTTGCAGGTTATATTGCAATGAGTATTGCAGATAGGCCAGGTTTAGCAGTCGGATTTGTTGGAGGGATTTTAGCAGTACAAGGAACGACATTTGAATCATTAACAAATGGTAATATTACTTTAGTAAGTTCAGGATTCTTAGGCGCATTGATTGCAGGTTTTGTTGGTGGATATATTGTTTTAGGATTGAAAAAATTATGCAGTTATTTGCCAAACAGTATAGAAGGTATTAAAACAATTCTTTTATATCCTGTATTTGGAATTTTACTTATGGGAGCATTCATGTTATTGATAAATCCTTATGTAGCAGCAATCAATACAGCAATTAATGATTATTTATCTTCAATGAGTAATGCAAACAAAATTATATTAGGTGCTATCTTAGGAGGAATGATGGCAGTAGATTTAGGAGGACCTATTAATAAAGCAGCATATACATTTGGAACAGGAATGTTAGCATCAGGACAATATGAAATCATGGCAGCTGTTATGGCTGGAGGAATGGTTCCACCACTTGCCATTGCACTTTTAACAACGATATTCCCAAGAAAAATTCCTAAAAAAGATAAACAAGCAGGATATGTTAATTACATTATGGGATTATCATTTATATCAGAAGGAGCAATTCCTTTTGCATCAGCAGATCCACTAAGAACAATTCCAGCATTTGTTATTGGATCAGCAGTAACAGGAGCACTTTCAATGTTGTTTAGTTGTACATTAATGGCACCACATGGAGGAATATTTGTTATCGCAACTATTGGACATCCTGTAAAATATTTATTAGCAATTGCAATAGGAGCAATTATTTCTATGTTAATTATGGCAAAATTGAAAAAGAATTTGCCTGAATATCAAAAATAAGCAAAAGCAAAAAGGTTTGATTTAAATCAGTATGTAAGTATGAAAGGAACGTGAATCATTATGGTAAAGGATAAAATTACACTAAAAAATGAAACAGGATTACATGCAAGACCAGCAAGTGAGCTTGCAAAACTTGCCGGATCATTTGCAAGTACGATAAAATTGTATGTAAATGATAAAATTATTGACGCAAAATCTATATTAGCTATCATGTCAGCAGGAATTAAATATAATACAGAAATCGAAATAGAATGTGACGGAGAAGACGAAGAAAAAGCTTTGTCAGAAATCATAAAAGGTTTTGAAAACAATTTTGAAGAAGAACAAAAATAATCAGATTTTTGTTATAGTCAAAGGTTTATAGGTTTATCCATAAAACCTAAATACATATATAAGATAAGGAAGGGTACAGATGCTAAAAGGAAAAGGAGTTTCAAGTGGTATAGGATTTGGAAATATAATTGTTTTAAAAAAAGTAGAGAGAAAAATAGAAAAGAAAACAATAGGAAATGAACAAGTAGAGAGTGAATTAGAAAGACTTCATGAAGCATTAAACCAAGTTATCCATGAAACAGAAAAACAAATGAAAAATTTGAGTGGGACAGAAGCAGATATTATGCAAGCATATCTAATGATTATGCAAGATCCTTCATTAATTTCAGAAACAGAAAATGCGATTAAAAATTCTAAATATAATGCAGAATATGCTGTTGAAGTTGGATTTAATAGTGTCATACAGATTTTTGAAAATATGGATGATGAATATATGGCTTCAAGATCTAGAGATATTTTAGATATAAAAGATAGGGTATTAGGAAAGTTATTAAAAGAAGAAACAATCGATGTAAGTAATTTAGAATCAAATACAATTATTGTAGCAACAGAATTAACAACTTCTGAAACTGCCAAATTAGATTTTAAAAATGTATCTGGAATTATCACAGAAGTAGGAGGAGAAACTTCACATACTTCTATTATGGCAAGAACACATACAATTCCAGCCATTACAAAAGTAGAAGGTGCTACCAAAATATTTAAAGATGGGGATAGTGTCGCAATTAATGGTACAACAGGAGAAATCTATATAGATCCAACTGAAGAAGAAAAAAACAAATTATTAGATTTAGAAAAACAGTTAGAAGAAGAAAAGGCAGAATTAGAAAAATATAAAAATACAGAAAGTATGACAAAAGATGGAACAAAAGTAAAACTATATGCTAATATTGGACTTCCAGCAGATGCTGAAATTGCCGTAAATAATACGGCTGAAGGTGTTGGATTGTTAAGAAGTGAATTCTTATACATGGATAGTGATACAATGCCATCAGAAGAGAGTCAATTTGAAGCCTATAAACAAGTAGCAGAAATTATGAAAGATAAGGAAGCAATTATCAGAACATTAGATATTGGAGGAGATAAAGAACTAAAATATCTAAAATTAGAAAAAGAAGCAAATCCATTTTTAGGATATAGAGCAATCAGACTATGTTTAGATAATCCAACAATATTTAAAACACAATTAAGAGCTATATTAAGAGCAAGTGCATTCGGAAAACTAGCCATTATGTTTCCAATGATATCTTCCATAGAAGAATTAAGATCTGCAAAACAAGTATTAGAAGAATGTAAGCAAGAATTAGACAATGAAAATATTTTATATGACAAAGATATTCAAGTAGGAATTATGATTGAAATTCCATCAGCAGCCTTGATAGCAGACAAATTAGCCAAAGAATGTGATTTCTTTAGTATAGGAACAAATGACTTAATTCAATATACAGTAGCAGTAGAAAGAGGAAATGAAAAGATTTCAAAACTATATACAAAATATCATCCAGCAGTCATACAATTAATCAAAAAAGCAATTGATGGTGCACATTCAGCAAACATCATCTGTGGAATGTGTGGAGAAGCAGCAGGAGATCCAACTTTTATACCACTTCTAGTTGGACTAGGATTAGATGAATTTTCAATGAACTCTAATAATATATTAAGAGCTAGAAAAACAATTAATAACTTAGATAAAGAAGTATGTGTCAAACTTAGTGAAGAAATTTTACAAATGGGATCTGCAGAAGAAGTAGAAAAAAGATTAAAAGCGTTTGTTAATAATTAAAATAGCAAGAAAATACCTTGCTATTTTTTCTATTGTATTATACAATTTACAAAGAAATGTCGCATAAACAAACGATCCTAAAGCGACAAAAAGGAGAGAATTATGGGCTTAAGGTTGATTTATGGAAAAACAGGAACAGGGAAAAGTAGTTTATGTTTTTCAGAAATTGCGAATTTGATAGAAAAAGAAGAAAATATATATTATATTACTCCAGAACAGTTTTCATTTACAGCTGAGAAAAATTTAATGGGATTTCTAAAAGAAAATGCTGTGATGAATGCAGAGGTCATTACATTTAGTAGAATGGCAAATAGAGCTTTAAATGAAATTGGAGGAAGGAATAAAACCAATTTATCTAAATGTGGAAAAGCTATGCTTATATATTCCATTTTATCAAAACATCAAAATGATTTTCGATTTCTAGGAAAAAATGATGAAAATATTGAAATTGCTATGCAAAGTATTACAGAATTAAAAAAACATGGGATTACATTAGAGATATTAGATAAAGAAATTGGAAATATAGAAGACAAATACTTAAAAACAAAATTAGAAGATATCCAATTGATTTATCAAAATTATGAAGAACAAATAGCGGAAAATTATATTGAAGAAACCGATTTGTTGGATTTCTTAGCACAAAATATAGAGAATTTAAGTTGGATAAAAAATAGTATTATTTATATTGATGAATTTTCAGGTTATACGGCGCAAGAATATGAAGTGATAAAACAATTTATCAAATATGCAAAACAAGTGAATATCACAATATGTATTGATAATTTAGAAATGGAAACCAATCCAGATATCGATGTGTTCTATTCAAATAAACAAACATTAAAAAAGTTAATTAGAATCATTGATGAAAATCACTTTAAATTAGAAGAGCCTACCTATTTAGAAAAGCAATTTCGATTAAAAAATGAAGAATTACAGGTCTTGAGTCAAAATTTTATTAGTACAAAATCCACAAAATATGCAAAAAATGTGGAAAACATACATTTATTTTTATCAAAAAACAGATATTCAGAGATTGAATATGTAGCAAAAACCATTTGTAAAATGATAAGAGAGAAAAATTTGAGATATAAAGATATAGCTATTATTACAAAAAATATAGATATGTATTCTTCTTTAGTCAGAAGTATTTTTGCGAAATATGATATACCGGTATTTATTGATGAAAAAAGAGACTTAAATCAAAACATCATTGTGCAATATCTACTTTCTATCTTTGAAATTTTTACAAATTACTATACAAATGAAGCAATGTTTAACTATATTAAATTGGGGTTTTTAGATATAGAAGAAGACGAAATCTTTCGATTGGAAAATTATTGTACAAAATGGGGTATTAAACGAAACAAATGGAAAGAAGATTTCAAATATGAAATGGAAGATGAGACGAAAAAACAAGAAATTGAAAGGCTAAATGAGATTAGAAAACAAATTATAGAGCCATTAGTCAAATTAAAACAAAATATAGATAAGGAAAAGACAGCCATCAATATAACAAAACAAATTTATACTTTTTTGCAAGAACAAAAAATAGAAGAAAAAATTGCTAAAAAAGTAAAATGGCTAGAAGAGCATGGATTCATTGACCTAGCAAATGAATATATTGAAAGTTATAATATTATTCTAGAAGTTTTAGATGAAATTGTTTTAGTATTCCAAGAAGATAAAATGCGTATAGATACTTATAGCAAAATTTTAAAAATCGGATTGAAAAATAGCGAATTGGGTAAAATTCCAGCAACACAAGATCAAGTCACATTAGGAGATGTGGATAGAACAAGAAGTCATAAAGTAGAGATTGTATTTGTAATTGGGCTAAATGATGGTGTTTTTCCAAGTGTGAATAAAGATGAAGGATTTTTAAATGATGCAGATAGGGAACAATTAAAAAATGATGGAATGGAATTAGCAAATGGAACATTAGAAAATTTATATGAAGAAAACTTTAACATTTATAAAGTCTTAACAACTGCAGAACAAGAGATGTATTTATCATATGCTTCATCAGATAGTGAAGGTAAAGCTTTAAGACCATCTATTTTCATTCATAAAATAAAGAAGATGTTTCCAAAATTAGAAGAACAAAGTGATGTTATTCATAAAAAGTATGAGATTGTAAATCAAAACATTACCTATGAAGAACTATTAGAAAAATTATATCAACTAAAAAACAAAGAAGATATAGAAACGTTATGGTATGCTGTATATGATTGGTATAAGCAAAATCCTACATGGAATACAAGATTAGAACAAGATATGGAAGGATTTCAGTATACCAATATGCCTAAAAAATTGAAAAACGAGAATATGAATAAATTATATGGAAATACTTTACATACAAGTGTATCTCGATTAGAGCAATATAGAAGATGCCCATTTTCTTATTATTTACAATATGGGTTAAAAATTAAACCAAAAGAAGAATTAAAAATTCAGAGTTTTAATACAGGTTCTTTCATGCATGAAACAATTGATGAATTTTTCAAGTATGTACATGAAAATCATTTGAACTTGGCTGAGCTAGAAGAAATAGATATTCAAAAGATTGTTTCTAAAATCATTGATGAAGATTTAGAATTATCCAAAAATTATATGTTTAAGGCAACTGTAAAATATACGATTCTTGTAAGAAGATTGAAAAAGATTGTAAGCAAAGCTTTAAAATACATTATTCAAACCCTAATTTATAGTGACTTTACGATTAAAGGAACAGAGGTAGAATTTGATGCAAAGGGAGAATATCAGCCAATCCGATTAGAATTACAAGATGGAAAAAGAATTGAAATTACAGGTAAGATTGATAGAATTGATATTGCAAAAGAAGAAGATGGAAATTATTTAAGAATTATTGATTATAAATCTTCAAGCAAAAATATTGATTTAAATGAAGTATATGCAGGGTTACAAATACAACTATTAACATATGCAGATGCCGTATGTAAAGAAGAAGATTTGATTCCAGCGGGGATATTCTATTTTTCACTTTTAGAACAGATGATAAAGGCAGATAAGAAAATATCAGATGAAGAAATAGAAGAATTAATCAGAAAGAATTTCAAAATGAAAGGTTTAATTATTGCAGATGTAAAAGTAATTAAAATGAATGATAATTCTTTGACAACAGGTACATCTAAAATGGTTCCAGCAGGAATTAGTAAGTCAGGAGAGGTCATTGAAAAATGGACAAATGGGGTAAAACAAGAAGAATTTAGTATATTGCAAAAATATATTTATCAAACGATAAAAGAAATCGGAAAAGAAATTTTTGATGGAAATATTGATTTGAAGCCATTTTATAAAGAAGGTAAAACACCATGTGAATATTGTGAATATAAGTCAATTTGTCATTTTGATTCAAGAAGAAAAGAAAATACATATAACTATGTTCACAAATTGACAAAAGATGATATAATAAGAAAAATGGAAAAAGAAATATATTACAATTCATAAATAAAAACGGAAGAGGAAATGAAATAATAATGATAGAAAAAGATAAAGTACAAATGAGAAAACGAAATATGAAATTATTTCCTATATATAGAATGCTTGGGTGGGATTATATATTTTTTTACACGACCAATTTTTTATTTTTAACACAAGTAAAAGGTATCCATCCAGCAGATGTTGTATTAATAGATTCCTTTTATGCGTTATTTGGGATTATTATGCAGGTTCCAGCAACATTTATCATAGAATATTTAGGAAGAAAAAGAAGCATGATTTTGGCTAATTTTTGTAATTGCATCTATATGTTAGTGGTCATGTTTAGTACCAATTTATTCAATTTAATAACAGCAGAGTTATTATCTTCATTGGCATTTGGTATTAAAGAAACTGTAGATCCAGCATTACTAAATGAATCGATACCACCTTCAAGATATAAAAGCAAAATTTTTGCAAAGATTAGTCAAAAGGGAATGGCAAATTATTATATAATGAATGCAATAGCAACTGTATTGGCAGGATTTTTCTATGACATAAATCCCTATATACCAATTACACTATCTCTTATCATAACTATATTAGTAACAATGATATCAACAAGATTTATAGAACCACAAAATGAGAAGAAGAAGCATAAAGTACAAGAATTTAATCAATTAAAAGAAATAAAAGATTCTTTTAAATTTATTCTAAAATCAGAAAGATTAAAAGCATTGATTTTATTTTCTGCAATATCAGGTGGCGTTATAAGTCTTATGTCTACATATGAAGTTAGTTTACTAGAAGATTTTGATATATCAGCAAAATATTTGTGCATGATTTTTGCTATATTAGGCATTATTTCTGGAATATTAGCAAAGAAACAAGAAGCCTTTCACGAAAAATATAGAAACAAATCTTTATGCACTTTATTTGGAATGATAGGAGGAACAATATTAATAGCAGGACTATGTGGTATCATAGCAAAACAGTATAGTGTATTGATTATAGGTATTATCATTACATATATGATTCGATATTCTTGTCAAGGAATGTATTATCCATTAACAGAAAGATATTTAAGAAACTTTTCAAACGAAAAGATTGATACAAAAATATTTACTGCAAAGAATTTTTTGAAAAGTATATTAAGTGCTGTTATTGGTATCATGGGTTCATTTTTATTAGATAGAATGAATATATCTTATTGTATGTTTATTGTAGGCTTTTTAACAATTTTAGTTACTATACTGATGAGCCAATATATGAAAACCAGAGTCGGCTTAAAACCAGAAGAATATGCAAAAGAGGAACTTCAATTTGATGAATTAGAAAACAGATGAAAAAAAGGGGGAGAAATATGGGAAATAAAGAAGATACACGAATGATGAGAAAGACCAATATGAGAATATTTCCAACATACAAGAAATTAGCTTGGGACTTTTTATTTTTCTATACAATTGACTTTTTGTTTTTAACCCAAGTAAAAGGAATTAGTGCTTCAGATGTTATGCTAAAAAGTACATTTTATGCATTTTTTAGTATTGTATTACAACTTCCTGCAAATGTGATTGTAGAATTCCTAGGAAGAAAAAATAGTATTATATTAGGAAATGTTTTTAATTGCCTTTATATGGTTATTATTATGATGAGTAGAAGTTTATTGGATCTAATTATAGCAGAATTTTTTGGGGCAATTGCATTTTCTATAAAAAATGTGGCAGAACCAAGCTTGTTAAATGAATCCATCCCGCCATCAAGAACTAAAAGTAAAATATATGCTAAAATTAGCGCAAAAGGAGCATCAGGGTACTACTTATTTAATGCGATTTCAAAAGTAATAGCAGGTGCTTTATTTACGATTAATGGATATATACCAGTTGCATTATCTTTAGCGGTATTGATTATTGTTACCATATTATCTATTGGATTTATCGAACCGATTAAGAAAAAGAAAAAGGGTAATGCAGTGTTAATGTATAAAACAGAAATGCGAAATGTGAAAGAAGGATTTACATTTGTATTAAAATCAGAAAGATTAAAAGCTTTAATATTATGTGCATCACTAATATATGCTTTGTTATCGATATTACAAACATATCATGTTAGTTTACAAGAAGATATAGGATTATCCTCTTTTGTTATAGGAATCATTGCAGCCATTGGTGGTTTTGCAAGTTCATATGCTTCTAAAACACAAGAAAAATTTCATAACAAATTTAGAAATCAATCTTTATTTACCATTTGTATGATACTTTCCATCAGTACTATTGTTTCTGGTGTATTTGGTATTAGAGCAGAACAATATTTAGTATTATTAATGATTGTTATATTAGCATTTTTTATATACAATTTTGGAATGGGAATGTTTTATACAATTATTGATAAATATCTTAGAAATTTTTCAAATGAAAAAATTGATACCAAAATATTTGCGGCATATAATTTATTTAGAAGTGTTTTTAGAATGTTAGCAGGATTACTAGCATCTTTCTTGTTAGATAAAATGGCAACCGTATATTGTATGATGATCATTGGTGTTTTATTTACCATTATTTATATTTTGCTAGGAAAATATATGAAAACGAGAGTTGGCTTGAAACCAGAAGAATATTCTGAAGAAGAAAGAAAATATGATGAGTTAAATCAAGTAAAAGAGTAAATAAACAATATGTTTATTTTAAAGAGGTGATGATATGAAAGATTTATCTAATAAAAATGTCATTCATGTAAAGGGTGAAGGAGTAGAATATTTACAATTTAAAAAATTATTAGAATATAAAGATGTTATTCATCATGCATATGCATTAGGTTTAGATGTAGGATTTAAAACCACAACAGTAAATCAGAAATTAGCATCACCAGAAAGAATTGAATTAGCAAGAAAATCCTATAAGAAATTATGTCATTGTGTGGAAAGTGATGATACACATATTGTGCAAGCTAACCAAAATCATACAGATATCATAAAATATGTTCAAAAAAAAGTAAATATAAATGAACCAGATTTTAGTTTGGCAGAACAAGGAATAGAAGATGGATTAATGACGAATAAAAAACAGTTAATGCTAGCAACAACAAATGCAGATTGTATTTTATTATTGTTTTTTGATTCTGTAAAAAAGGTAATTGCCAATACACATTCTGGGTGGAGAGGAACTTTACAAAGAATTTCAGTAAAAACTGTTCAAAACATGGTGAAAGAATTTGGATGTGATCCAAAAGATATTATATGTTGTATCTGCCCAAGTATTAGAAAATGTCATTTTGAAGTAGATAAAGAAGTTAAAGATATGTTTCAAGATACATTTGGGGATTTAGAAGGGATTACATTTATAGACATAGAGGAAAATAGAAAAAAGACCATTCAGTTAACAGATTTTATAGAGGAAACAACAGAAAATACAAAATGGAATATAGATACGGTTTTAATTAATAAAATTCTTCTTCAACAAGAAGGATTAATACCAGAAAATATCATTGATTCAGGGATTTGTAGTGT
Source organism: uncultured Clostridia bacterium (assembly GCA_944387445.1). Taxonomy (GTDB): domain Bacteria; phylum Bacillota; class Clostridia; order TANB77; family CAG-508; genus CAG-269. Next base: position 26,252 of record CALXEX010000020.1, read on the forward strand.
TTGTCATTCAGATATGATACATTCCTATCGAATCGAAAAGAAAGAATATAATACAGAAACAGCTATTATAGAATTAAAATAAATTTTATATGTTCTACTTTGCCTTCTGTCTCCACCATGGTATTTAGAAATTATTTATTACTCGGTTCAATACAAGCATATAGAAAATCTAATTTGAAATAAATGACACTTCCCAAAAGGATTCGGGTTCCTTCATTTATTTCAAATAAAATTTTCTAATATGCTTTCCAATCACATTCGTAATAAATAATTTCTAAATACCATGGTGGAGACAGAAGGCAAAGTAGAAAGTGTATAAAAAATAATAGAAAAAGGATGTAAGGAAAATGTATAAAACATGGGAAGAATTAGAAGAATCCATTATAGATTGTAGAAAATGTAAATTGTGTAAAACAAGACAAAACATCGTATTTGGAACAGGAAATAAACAGGCAAAGCTAATGTTTATTGGGGAAGGACCAGGAGCAGACGAGGATAGATTAGGAGAACCTTTTGTAGGAAGAGCTGGAAAATTAATGAATTTGGCATTTGAAACTTTGGGCATAGACAGGAATGACGTATATATCGCAAATGTTGTAAAATGTAGACCACCAGCAAATCGAAATCCAGAACAAGATGAAGCAAGTGCATGCCTAAATTATTTAAGAAATCAAGTCATACTTGTACAACCAGAAGTGATTGTTTTATTAGGAAGTGTGGCATTAAAAAATATTTTGGGACAAGAATATGGTATTACAGCTTCTAGAGGAAAATGGGTAGAAAAGAAAGGAATAAAATATATGCCAACTTGGCATCCAGCAGCACTATTAAGAGATGAAACAAAGAAAATAGATTTTATAAAAGACTTACAAAAAGTTGTAGAAGAAATGAGCTAATAGTTCTGAACTGTAACAGCTAATATACAATTATCCTATACGATGGAGTCATTTTTATTGACTTAATTGTGTAAACCATGTAGAATATTTGTATGTAATAGGAATAATCATGAAAAGAGGCGTAAACGTGATAAAAGAAATAGAAGAAAAAGTGAATTATTGTTTAAATTGTAAGGTAAAACCATGTTCTTTAAAAGGATGTCCTTTAAATAACCATATACCAGATTTTATACAAGCATTAAAAAAAGAAGAATATTTTGAAGCATATAAAATTTTATCAGAAACAACTGTATTACCTGGAGTCTGTGGAAGAATTTGCCCACATACAAAACAATGTCAAGGTGCATGTGTAAGAGGAATCAAAGGAGAACCTGTTTCAATCGGAGAATTAGAGGCTTATACTTTTGATAAAGCACATGAATTAGGATATCACCTATCAGATTGTTATGAAAAAGTAGACAGAAAAGATGAAAAAGTAGCCATTATTGGAGGGGGACCATCAGGATTGACTTGTGCAGGTTTTTTGGCCAAAGAAGGTATACAAGTAACGATATATGAAAAATATGATTATTTAGGTGGTTTACTAATGTTTGGGATACCAGATTTTAGACTATCTAAAGATATTGTACAAAGTACAGTAAAAGATATCTTAGCGTTAGGGATAGAAGTAAAATATAATCAAGAACTTGGGAAAGATTTTACATTAAAAGATATAGAAAATGCATATGATGCGATATTTTTAAGTATTGGTGCCAATAAGTCTTCAAAGATGGGCGTAGAAGGAGAAGATTTAGAAGGTGTTTATGGAGGAAATGAATTACTAGAATACAATTTACATCCTGATTATAAAGGGAAAAAAGTTATTGTTACAGGTGGAGGAAATGTAGCAATGGACTGTGCTAGAACTATCAATAAATTAGGGGCAAAAGAAGTAACTGTAGTTTATAGAAGAGCAGAAGAACAAATGCCAGCAGAAAGAAAGGAAATATTAGATGCTAAAAATGAAGGTGTTCAATTTGCTTTTCAAAATAATATTGTGAAAATATTAGGAAATGGAAAAGTAGAAAAGGTAGAATTAATTAAAACAAAATTAGTTCAAAAAGAAGGAGAAAGCCGATTATCTCCTGTTAATATTGAAAACAGTAATTACCAAGTAGATGTGGATTATATTGTTATGGCATTAGGCTCAAAACCACAAGAATATGTAAAAGACTTAGGACTAGCATTGAATAAATGGGGAAATATACAAGTTGATGAAGAATATAGAACATCCCATCCAAAAGTTTATGCAGGAGGAGATTTAGCAGGAATGAAAGGAACAGTTGCATGGGCAGCAAATTCAGGAAGGGAAACAGCAAAATATATTTTAAAAGATGTAATACAGAATTGAAAAAGTTAATATTTCTAAATAGAAAGCACTTTAAAAGCACTTTTAATGAATAATGTATTAAAAGTGCTTTACAATTTTTTTGTCTTTGCATGTGAAAGATTAATCATTTTTTATATATCATTTTTCTCAATTTCAGAAGATTTACCTAAAAGGATTCTTTTTATAGCTTTAAATACTTTCATAATAATACTTTCACTTTTTGGTCTTATATTGATGGCAGTTTCAACACCACCATTTTCTAATACATTGTATTTATGTTCTAATTGAGACATTTTTTCAACATAGTAATCATTAAAAAAGGTATATCCTTCAGCAAATCCTAGATAAGCTTTAATATCATATAATTTTTTTCTGTAATTTTCTAATTCCTCTAAATTTGTTATCTTTAGAAATGCTTTATCAAAATAACTAGAGATGATTAAATTTTGCGTTCTTAAAAAAGTTAACTTTATTTTCTGCTTTAATTCATCAATTTTTTTCACCATATCATCCACTTTTTTATTTCTATCATCAATTAAAGCAATTTTATTATTCAATTTGATAATATCTTCCTCTGCAAATAAAATATCGTCAATAGCATTTTGGATAGCCATAAAGGCTTTTTGAGATGTTAATTCAGAAAATTTAATTTTAAAATTATCATCGCTATTTAATGTACTTTTAAATAGAACATCTTCACCTGTAATAAATGCTAATTGATTTACTAAACAGCATTCTAAAGGATAATAAGAAGGACTGGTTGTTTCAAAACTAATTCCGAAATATTTCACATAATCTTTAGGAATGCCAATCACTTTTGAAGACATTAATTGTACGGATGCTTCATTTAGACCTAATCCATAAATTTTAAATTCTGTATAATCACATAGACCCATTTTTAATAAATAGTTTCTTTTATCTTTAACTTCTTGAAGATAGTGAATACATTCATGAATTGCAAATTCTTCCATATCTTCTTCAGGAATATGTTCATTAAAATAAATAGAAGTATTTTTATAATAATAATTTGCTTCTGCCATACCTTCAGGCATTTTTGCTTTATACATATCTAATCTAGATAGTTTTATAAATAATTCATTTTCATTTAATCCATAAGAAGGAAAGGTTTGGCATAATTTAGACGCAATATTTTTGGCAATAGAGTTGATTTTTAATGTATCTAATTTTTGTGTTACTTCAATTCCATCTTTTTTTAAATCAGATTTTATACTCATATGCATTCTCCTTAGTATATAATAACCTAACTATATTATACTATAAGAAATAATTGAGAATATTTCAATATGATTAAATCTTTTTTACAGTTTAATGACAAATTATGACGAAAATAAATAAAAATATAAACTTTCCAGGCGAACTAGTATGTAGAATTTTGTCGAAAAGTTTTTGTTGACAGGATAAGAATTAGAATATATAATAGGAAAAAAAGAAAGGAGGGAAGGAATGAGTAACACAAATCAAGATTTACTTCTAAAAATATATGAGGAAGTAAAAGAAACAAAAGAGAAAGTTAAAGATATTCCAGAAATGAAAAAACAATTAGAAGAAATACCTAAGATCAAAAAGCAATTAGAAGAAATACCTAAGATCAAAAAGCAATTAGAAGAAATACCTAAGATCAAAAAGCAATTAGAAGAAATACC